>DASTDH010000261.1:0-8257 GCA_035710445.1 Chthoniobacterales bacterium | reverse complement strand
CTAATCGCAGACACTCGCACGAACCGACTCTTGATTGTCACGCGGCCGCAAAACATGGGGACGCTCAGAGACTTGGTTCTGGCATTTGACCAGGCGTCAGTAGCGGCGCAACCACTCGAGTACAAGCTCCGATACCTTTCGGCAGGGGAAGCGCTGCCAGTCTTAGCCGATCTATTGAGCGAAGAGCAGCAGCAGGGAGCACCTTCGAGCCAGCTGCAGAATCAGCAGCAGCAACAAGTGGGTCAAAACCGTACCGTTAACCTTGGCGGAGGCACCCGGAGCTCGGCCATGAGTTCGACTTCTGGTTTGGGTGGTGGCGGCTACAATCCGGTGAGCGGGACAGCTGGATCGGTGGGGGCTGGGCAAGATCTCTTGCAAGAGCCAAACGAACAGCTCGGTCCACAATCAGTGATTGTTGGGAAGACTCGTATTATTTCAGATGCCAAAGACAACAAGATTATCGTGATCGGACCGCCAGAAAGCGTCCAGAAAGTTCGTATCTTGCTCGACCGCCTCGATCGCCGGCCACAACAAGTTTATCTTTCGGTGGTCATCGGACAACTCCAGCTTAATAACGAGACGGATTTTGGTGTCGATTTCACCCAAACTTACAAGAAGATCAGTGAGCAAGCCGGGGTTGCGTCGAGCAATTTGAGCAGCACCGGGACGCAAGCCGGAATTTTTAACTCGAATGGCCAGGTCGTCATTGATCCTCGCCAGATTTTGAATACTGGCCTCGTCCCAGGCACTCAAGGGCTGGCAATCTACGGTAGTATTACCGACGCAATCCGTGTCTTTGTCCGCGCGATTGATCAGCGAAGCAAGTTCACTATATTAGCCCGGCCAGCCATTTACACCGCCAATAACAAACGGGCGGTAATTTCTTCCGGTCAGCGGGTGCCTATACCGGGGACCACGCTATCGAACGTTTCGACTAATGTCGTCGGCGTCCAAAATACCGCCGCTGTTCAAGCCACCATCGAGTACGAAGATGTGGAGCTCCGGCTCGAGGTGATACCGCTGATCAACTCAAATCGCGAGGTGACGCTGAAGGTCGCGCAGATTAATGACACCCTAGGCAATAACGTGCAGATTGCCGGAAACACTGTCCCAATCGTTAATAGCCAACGCTTGACGACGACCGTAACGGTCCCAAGTGCTGCGACCGTGGTCCTGGGCGGACTAATTAATGATCAAATCAAGAGGAATGAGTCCGGAATCCCAGTAGTCGATCAGTTACCTTACCTCGGCAATTTCTTTAAATTTCAAACGCATACGCGACAGCGGAGTGAGCTATTGGTCTTCATTCAACCTACTGTCGTCGAGAATAATATCGAAACGATGCGGGCCAGCCTGAAAGAAGAAAAGAGAACGAAAGTCGGATCGGAAATGAACAGTCTGGCCAACCCGGAAGATTACGCGGCTCCGGCACCTGAGGAAAATAACCATCAGAGGAGGCCGGAAAAATAGTTACAAGTTGCGGGTTGCGAGTTGGGAGATCCGGTAAGTTCTTACCCTTGCAAGCCTTTCACGATTAAGACGTCACACTTCGCATGGTCGCTTACCCGATCGGCCGTGCCTCCGAGCAATCGACTGAAGAATCCGTGATGGCCTCGATTCCCGAGGACGATGAGATCGAAGCCGTCTTTATCGGCACATTCCACGATTTGTTGTGCCGGATGTCCCCGCCGGCGTTCGATTTCAACCGGGCCGGGTTGCGATCGGATTAGCGTTTTCACCTGTTCCTCAATGCCCGCGAAATAGGCTTGCGCCGCCTCTTCTTCCACGGCGATTTCGTCGATGGTTTCTGGAAAATGAGGCAAGGATTCTCGCACCCATAGCACAGTGACTTTTGCGCCGGTCACTTTTGAAAGGGATAACGCGTGAGAGAGCGCCAGTTCAGCGTTTTTCGACCCATCAAACCCGACCAGGATCTTGTGAAACATGACTCGTCGTGGGACCTATTCTGCCACCGATATCGGTTCGTTTAAACCGATATCGCCGGCGAGTGTGCTCCCGGACTAAACTCTCTAGGCGCTTCGCGGGTAAATCCTCACCTTGGGCTGTAAATCCCTAACCGATCTGAATGGGCGCCGGAATCGAGTCTATTAATTCTAATAGCTGTTGCCATTCAATTCGCCGGGTGTGTTACAACGAGCGCTCTGGATCCCCAATCCAGGAACGGCACATTAGCTTCAACGAAAGGCCAATCCATGAAAGGGCTCTTACGATACTTCTTTGTTACCGCGCTTATTCTGTCTCCTTTCGCTAGTTACGCACAGCCGGCAACTACGATTGCGTCGATTCCGTTTTTTATAACCCAGCCAGGCAAATACATCCTCCAAAGCGATCTTACCACACTCAGTAGCAACGATGGGATTTCTGTTGGGGCGAGCGGTGTTACGATTGATCTAAACGGGTTCTCGATTATCTCGACGGCGCGTCCAAACAGCGCAGCCGGCGTTCGGGCAAGCGGGGTTACCAACGTGAGGATACTAAACGGCGTTATCAGTGGGCTTTGCAGTTGCCATCGACATTAACAATCTGCCATCCGCAACCGAGTCCGGTTATTTGATCGACAACATTAGCGCTTCGGTGCTGGATGAAGGAATCATCTACCGAGGATGCAAGGATTCAGTGATTCAAAATTGCACGATCTCGAAAGATAATCTGAGCCGATTCGGCGATGCTGCCGGTATAAGGCTGTTCCGCTGCCGGGGGATACGTGTTCTAAAGAATACGGTTACGCGGGCGCGAGCTCATTTGTTCGCTATCCGGTCGGAATTTTCTCCGGAACTTCGAATGGCAGCTATTTCGAGGATGACTATGTAGTAAATTGCCAAACTGGACTCAGCTTGAGCACTCCGGATAAGTACCGTGCTATTACAACGCAGGATTGCGTTGTCGGACTTGAAGGCGGTACCGACGTAGGCAGCGAATCCAACTGAGAGAAGAGGTCAGATTCACGATTGTTACCAGCTTCCCAGACGGGTAGGCTCTTGCAAGCAGCTACGCGTAAAGGGACACCGACGCGCCGGTAGTTCGAAAACAGGCCGATCACCAGTCACTTCTCACTACTATCGGTGCTCCCAGCGTTCTCGGCGTTTCTATATTCAGACTCTTCCCACCGGCTGTGCGTGCATAACTTCCACCGCTGCTCGACGTCGTAGCAAGACGGGGAGGAGGCTGGAAACGAGCAGGATGCAGGCGATCGTAGTTAGCGCTCCGCCATAATTTCCGGTGGCCTGACGGATATTAGCAATCAACAACGGACCAAAAACGCCTGCGAAACCCCAGGCAGTCAGCATTAGTCCGTAAATTGAGCCAACCCGTTTAGGACCAAAATAATCGGCAGCAAATGCTGGCATCGTACCGAAGCCGCCGCCGTAGCAGCTGATGATGACAAAACAGACCAGAGCAAGCAACGTGAATTGCCGCAGTGAAGGCAGAAGGAAGAAGAGCACCGCTTGCAGCAAGAACATGATCAGGAAAACATTTCTGCGCCCAATCGCATCGGATAACCAGGCCCAGAGCAACCGGCCTAGGCCGTTCGCAATCGAAATGACGCCGACCATACCAGCACCTACCGCGGCGCTTACGCCGCTTATTTCTTGAGCCATCGGTGAGGCCTGCGAGATGATGCTGATACCGGCCGTCACGTTCAGGAAGAGAATCGCCCAGAGCACATACCATTGCCAGGTCGAGAGCGCCTCTTTCAGAGTGAAATTGCGCGCGTCCAATTGCTCTTGCTGTTTGACCGACGGCAACCAACCGCTCGGCCTCCATCCTTCGGGAGGACTCCGCAGGATAGCGGCGCCAATCACGACCATGATCATGTAGTCAATCCCGAGAATCGCTAAGGTCTTGACGACGCCCACACCGTCGATCAGGTATTGGGCGAGCGGGGCGGTAATCAAAGCTCCGGCGCCAAATCCGGCGACGGCGAGTCCGGTGATAAAACCGCGTCGGTCCGGAAACCATTTCACCAAAGTGGCCAATGGAACAATGTATCCCAGTCCGAGGCCCAACCCGCCGAGAACTCCGTAAGTGAGCCAAGGGATCCATATGTTGCCATTGGTGAGGCTGGCCAACGCGACTCCCAGACCATAACAGATGCCACCCGTGATTCCAACGACACGAGGACCGACCCGCCTCATCCAAAGACCACCGAGAAAGGCGGCAAAACCCAGAACAAGTATCGCTATCGAGAACGTGGTGGTTACATCTGGGATCGACCACCCGAATTGTTTGCTTAACGGGTTCCGAAATACGCTCCATGCGTAAACGGCTCCTAGTGCTAGCTGCATGAGTACTCCACCGCCCACGAGCAGCCAGCGATTGGGCAGCCCCTGTTTAGTTGCTTCTTGGGTCATAGACTGTCGCTTTCGATTTACAGCTTCAGAAACGGTTCCGGTTGCTCGGCCCCATTGGTCCGTTCCAGGGTCGCCGAAATCTCTTTGTATGCGGGAATCTTAGCGAGAGGCGACCGCGCGGCTGGATCGACTAATACGTTCCCTTCCGGCCAGTAGACCTCCAGGGTTCCAGCTGTCACCGGCGCAAGAAACACTGTTCCATCGTAGGTGCCGAAATCGTTTTGCAATCGCACGTGATCGCCGGACAGAAGGCCCAGTCGACGTGCGTCGAGCGGATTCATCATTACGTCGTCTCGTGACGCCGCGGTACAACCGTCTATATCCTCGTGCACCATGCTGTTAAATTGTTTGCCCCTGCGAGTAACTACCCGAAAAGTTCCCACCGGTGAGCTGATTTGCGGCAGGTTCACCGCCTTGAAGTGTGCTTTACCATCCGCGGTCGAAAACTTCTGGCCCGCGCAAAGCATGGGCCCGCCGTACTGGAAACTGTCCCCTTTGGCTTTCAGATTCTGTATGCCGGAGTACGCTGGAATCGCCTGGGCGATTTCTTTACGGATAGCGGCAGTTCCGGCAAATGAGAGCTTGTCCTTCCACTCTGGCCGAACATGCCGCGCAATTTCCAGAAAGACTTCCCACTCCGAACGCGCCTCATCGATTCGTGGTCCTGAAATTTCGGGGCTGAAGATAACGCGACGCTCTGTGCTGGTTTCCGTAACTCCCCCCGGGATCTCATATCGGGTAGTCGATGGAAGCACTATTACGGTATCGTCCGGTTCCACCAACATCTGTGAGGAGAGCACGATATCTTGATGGACTCGGAGCGGAATCGTCTTCAGAGCGCTTTCGATGAGCTCCGGATCGGGCATCACCTCACGGAAATCACCGCCCATCGACCAGAGCACGTCGAGCTCGCGCTGGAGCGCCAACTCGAGCATCTCGGGTGTAGTGAGTCCGGGTTTCTCAGGAACCGAAAATCCCCATTGCTGAGAGAACTTGGCGGCGTTCTCCTTATTGATCGGCAAGCCTCCAGGGAAGATCGTCGCGTAAGCGCCCATCTCGGCTCCTCCTTGGACACCTGAGTGTCCGCGGATAGGCATTAACCCACAGCCTTCTCGGCCGACAAACCCTTTGCTCAACGCCAAATTGATAATGGCGTGCACATTGTCTTCTCCACAAGTGTGCTGGGTAATTCCCATCCCCCAGACGAATACCGCGCGGTCAGCCTCAGCCACCAGGCGCGCAAAATCCCGCATGCGCGCTTGGTTGACTCCGCTCGCTGTTTCGAGTTGTTCCCAGGAGAGTTGGTCCACCAACGAGCGCAGCTCCGCAAAACCGGCGGTGTGATCCCGGATGAAGTCGTCATTCAGCCAACCTTCGCTGATCATGTGCTTCAGAGTCCCGTGAAGAAACGCCACGTCGCCGCTGGCCTGAACTTGAAAGAAATGTTCTGCGATCTTGGTCCCGAAAAGTGCGCTTTCCACATCGGAAGGAACCCAATACCGTTCCATCGCCGGCTCGCGGTAAGGGTTAACCACTGCCACTTTGGTACCTGCCTTTCTGGCGTAATAAAGGTACTTCATCATGACCGGTTGGTTGTTGGCGACATTGCTCCCAAAAAAGACCACCAGATCAGTCCCAATCAGATCAGTATATGAACAGGTTGTTGCTGCTACTCCGACAGCCGCTTTCAGCGCAAACGTGCTGGGTGAATGGCAGATTCGTGCAGCATTGTCGATATTGTTCGTCCCGAGGGCACGCACCGCCTTTTGCGCCGCGTAATATGTCTCATTAGGCACTCCGCGGCTTGTCAGGTAGAAGTAGATGTGTTCCGCCTGACTCGCCTTTATCTTGTCCGCGATCAGGTTCAGAGCGTCTTCCCAAGCAATTCGCCGGAAGCCTGGTTCACCTCGCCGCCGGATTAAAGGATACGGAATCCGACCCAGTCCACGCAAATCCCGCGAGCGTTGGGATTGAAGCGATTTGATATTCTCCAACAGTTTACCATCGAATGCCGGCATCGTGTTCAGACGAAGTAAGCGGAGCCGGATGTTACACAAATGCTGACCTGTGATCGTCCAATCCTTCATCCCACTGGTGCCGAGAGAGCAACCGTCGCAGACGCCTTCGTCCAATATTCGGTAAGCGTAACCAAGATTATCCTGGTTTTCTCCGATAGCCCGAAAAACTTCCCAAAAATTATTCGGATGCTGCTCGCCCAAACCAAATGGTTTGAGGCTTGCCCAAAGCTGGGGGACCCAACCGCTCGGGACCGGCCGAATCGATCGCTGCACTTTATTTTTCGCCATCCTGTCTGGGGGGTAATTCCTAGTTTAACGTTACTAAATCTCGCAGGGAAGAAAAGGGGAAACGTAGAAGCTGGAAACCAGGAGTCGGGAGCTACAATCGAAAAATCCAGATCCGGGAGCGCTATCCAACGGTGGGACAACAGATGTTTTTCACCAACTAGATTCTAGCTTTTGCCTCGCAAGCATACCCGCATCTGCTGCCCGGGAACAGAACGAAGCAGCGATAGGCCGGGCGACGAGTAAGAGGGACGCGATGAAGCCAGCCGCTTTGGAAAGTCCGGGCGCGTCCTTAGCGAACCGCTAGTTTCCGAACCGTGTCACCGACGCGGACGGTCCCAGCAACGATAACCATCGCATTGACACCGCGCAGCCGAAGTTCGCGTCCAACCGGAGAGTTAACGAATCGGCGAGCATCCGGACCGAAGCGCTCGGCGAATTTCTTGCAACCGAGGTGGGGAGGACTGGTAATCTCCACCACAGCCGATCCGAGCTCGAGGCGCGTGCCGCTCGGAATGTTCTTTTGGCTGAGGTCGAGATCGACATAGAGCTGGTCACCTGCCAGCTGGCATCGATCCGCCCGTCCGGCGACGAGCAAGGCCACGCGAGCATTCATCAGTGTCAATTGGGTGTCCCGGTGCGCCGACCTTTTCACCCAGTCGTCGCCGATGAGACCCTCCGCACAATCTAACGCTGCCTCCGGCACGACTTCTCGCTCGTCTCCGGCCGGACGACGGACGATAAGCTCGACTCGGCCTTCATCGCTTGGCGATCGTCGAATCTCATCTAGCCCGGCCTCAAGGAGAGCAACGCTCACATAGTCCATCGGCTTATGATGAGCTACCTCCACAATGCGGGCGAGCGAATTTGTCCCCGATCCGAACAGTACTGCTCTCTTTGCGCCGAGGCTTGCGGAAGTCTTCTACTGACTCCTGGCTCCCGACTTCAATCGTATCAGTATTGAAGTTTCAAAAAGTTTTGGGCATCATCCGCCCCAGAAATCTCCCCGAATGACCCCCGCGTTGAGTCTTTTACCTCATAAAATTGCGATCGGTCGGCGGTTAGTACCGGAGAATTTCCGGTTGGTCACCGGCGTCACTCCGTCGATCCATTGTCATGCGAATCTTTGTCCCCAAAGAAGCTGATTTCGAAACACGGGTCCCGATCTCGCCGGTGACGACGACGAGATTGGTGAAACTGGGAATGGACTGCGAAGTAGAAAGAGGACTTGGCGCGTCGGTGGGCTGGCTCGACCATGAGTATGAGGTGGCCGGTGCAAAAACGAGTTCCGATCGAATGCGATCGCTGAGTGCCGCGGAGCTCATTTTGCGTTTGCGCAAACCGCCAATCGAAGAGATCGAGCACCTGAAATCGGGAAGCATTCACGTCAGTCTACTTGACCCATTTAACGAGGAGAAATTAGTGCATCGTCTTGCTGCCGCCGGAGTTACTGCTGTGAGCATGGAGATGATCCCTCGCGTGGCGATCGCTCAAAAGATGGATGCGCTCAGCTCGCAAGCAAACCTCGGGGGCTACGTTGCTGTGATCCTCGCCGCCAGCGCCAGCAAACGGATTTTGCCG
>DASTDH010000260.1:0-3378 GCA_035710445.1 Chthoniobacterales bacterium | reverse complement strand
CGTGCGGGCCGGTACGGTGGTGCCGCCGGGATCGGATGCCGCTGTTTTCTTCGTCCGAGAAGCGGGAAAATTCCTCGCTGCGACCTGCGATTGCAACAGCGCTTATTGCAAATTAGACCCTCGGGAAGGCGCGAAAATTGCCGTGGCCGAAGCTGCGCGCAATTTGATCTGTTCAGGAGCGATCCCTCTGGCGGTAACCGACAACTTGAATTTCGGAAATCCCTATCGACCGGAAAATTTTTGGCAGCTCCGGGAATCGGTAGAGGGATTGGCCGAAGCATGCCGCCGTTTCGGTACGCCGGTCGTGGGTGGAAATGTGAGTCTCTATAATGAAAGTCCGGCTGGTAGTGTCGATCCTACGCCGACGGTTGGGATGGTCGGACTGATCGAGAAAGAGCGCTGGATTACACGGCAAGGATTTCTTCAGGAGAGCGACCTGATTTGGTTGGTAGGCGGGCTCGGCGACGAAATGGGAGGATCGCTCTATCTGAGATCAGTTCATGGATTGAAGATCGGGATTCCGCCCCATTTAGACTACGACAAAGCCCTGGCTGTGCATCAGTTTTTGGTCGAAGCGATTCGATCCGGTTGGGTCCAAAGTGCGCACGATTGCTCGGAAGGGGGGTTGGCCGTTGCGCTGGCCGAATCGTGCATCTCCGGCAATATAAAGATGGGTGCACGAATATCGATCGGCGCTTACGGTGGGCGGACTGACGAACGACTTTTCAACGAGTCGCAGTCGCGGATTCTATTTTCCAGCCGGCCGGCGCAAAAGCGCGAACTGCAACGCTTGGCCGAGAGGCTCGCGGTCGATCTGATCGAGCTTGGACAAGTAGGCGGTCATAAACTGCAAGTTGCAGTCGAGGAGCGAGTTATCGAGTGGGACGTGGCTGAGCTGTTCGATTCGTGGTATTTTTCAATTGAGCGTTCAATTGCCTGATCCAATTTTGTGAAGATCTCTCATAAACCTACCCACGAATGTGGAGTCTTTGCCGTCTACGGTCATCCGGATGCGGCCCTTCTTACCTATTACGGGTTGTTTGCCCTGCAACACCGCGGCCAAGAGAGCGCTGGGATTGTTGCCGCTACCGGCTCAAATCAACCTTTTCTCATTCATCGAGGGATGGGGCTTGTTTCCCAAGTCTTTGGCGAAAAGGAGCTGGAAGGTCTGAAAGGAAGCCGCGCGATCGGGCACGTTCGCTACTCGACGACCGGATCCAGCAATCTGAAAAACGCACAACCGTTCGTGGTCGACTGCGCCCGGGGTCAATTGGCGATCGCTCACAACGGCAACCTGGTGAATGCTGCTATCCTCCGAGAAGAGCTGGAATCACGCGGCTCAATTTTCCAGACGACAGTCGATAGCGAAATCATTTTGCATTTGCTGGCCAGCCCTACTGACCAGAAGAATGTTCTGACGGCACTCCGGCAAATCCACGGTGCATTCTCGTTCGTGCTTCTCGGCGAAGAAGAAATCATCGGTGTTCGGGACCCATTCGGTTTTCGGCCCCTGGTCCTCGGAAAATTGGAAGATGCCTTCGTGCTTGCTTCGGAGACTTGCGCTTTCGATCTGATTCATGCTGAGTTCGTTCGCGAAATCGAACCGGGCGAAGTGATTATCATTAACGATGATGGCATCCACTCGGAATGGCCGTTCAAAGAAGAGCGCAAAGCGTTTTGCATGTTTGAGTTTGTCTATTTTGCTCGGCCCGATAGCTTGATCAGCGATCGCAACGTCAGCAAAGTACGAGTAGAGATGGGTCGCGAGCTCGCTCGACTGCACCCGGTGGAAGCGGACATAGTGGTGCCGGTGCCGGATTCGGGTAACTACGCGGCGCTCGGGTTTAGTCACGAGCTGGGGATTCCCTACGAGCACGCTTTCGTCCGGAATCACTATATTGGCCGCACCTTCCTGCAGCCGACGCAGCTAATTCGAGATTTCAATGTCCGGGTAAAGCTGAACTTAATCAAAGAACTGGTGCAGGGGAAGCGGGTGGTTGTGGTCGATGATTCGGTAGTGCGAGGCACGACGGCCCGCGCTCGGGTAGTGAATCTCCGCGAGGCCGGAGCCAAAGAAGTCCATCTTCGTATCAGTTGCCCTCCGCATAAATTTCCCTGTTACTACGGAATCGATTTTCCGGATCCGAAGAATCTTCTGGCTAACCAGCTAAAGTTATCCGAGATCCGCGATTATCTGGAGGTCGATTCGATTGGATATCTCAATATCGATGGAATGGTTCGGGCCACTGGGTTACCGGCGAATCAGTTTTGTCTGGCTTGCTTCAACAGCGACTACCCGGTGCCGTTCGATCCGAACCTGGATAAATTCGTGATGGAACGCCGCCAAAATCGGGCCCGACTGTTCGCGGAATCTGCCAGTCAACCGCAGCTTTTTGCGCGTTTGAAATGACTCGCCCGAAAAAGAAAGCGTATGCTGCCGCCGGGGTAGACATCGCGCTGGGAAATCTGGTGAAACGCGGTCTGCAGGATAAGGTCAAGACAACGTTTGGACCTGAAGTCTTGGGCCGGATCGGTGCTTTCGGCGGTTTTTTTCGCCTGGATTTGCAAGGGGTAAAGGATCCGGTTCTGGTATCAAGTATTGATGGAGTCGGCACCAAACTGAAGATCGCGATTTCGCTGGGAAAGCATGACTCGATTGCGCAGGACTTGGTTAATCACTGCATTAACGATATCGCTGTAACCGGGGCCAAGCCGCTATTCTTTTTAGATTATATCGGCGCTGAGCGGTTGGACCCGCCGGTGTTTAATCAGTTGATTGCCGGATTCACGAAGGCATGTCAGGCCGGCCGTTGCGCATTAGTCGGCGGCGAGACTGCCCAAATGCCTGATATGTATCATCGAGGCGAGTATGACTTGGCCGGCTGCATCGTTGGTATCGTTGATCGTGAGAAGATTATCGATGGCAGCCGGATTGTTCCGTCCGACGTTCTGGTCGGTCTACCGTCCAATGGTTTGCATACCAATGGCTACTCCTTGGCTCGTAAAGTTTTGCTGTCAAAGATGGGACTGGGCTTAGGGCAAAAAGTCGAAGGCTTGCCAAAGACTTTGGGAGAGGAACTGCTTCGTATTCACCGCAACTATCAGCCAATCCTGGCTGGGATTCCTCCAGGGCGAATCAAAGGAGCCGCGCACATTACCGGCGGCGGATTGATTGATAATTTACCGCGCATCCTGCCCGCCACCTGCGACGCATTAGTCGATACTTCGAGCTGGAAAGTTCCTGCGATTTTTCGCCTTATTCAACGGGGAGGAGGGATTGCGTTCCAGGAGATGCTGGAGGTGTTCAATATGGGTATTGGTTTGGTTCTAGTGGTGGCTAAGCGCAACGCCGCGGAAGTGATCGAACGCACCGCGGGC
>DASTDH010000259.1:0-3048 GCA_035710445.1 Chthoniobacterales bacterium | reverse complement strand
GGGATGAAGAAACGTCGCCTGGTACGGATGCTCGTTGTCTATAGCAAAACCTTTTACTTTCTCGATAAGGCTCGCCAGCGCGGCGCGACATATGAAGCCGGCCTGGAGCTGGAAAAGGAGCTAAATCCCACCCACAAGAGTTGGACGCGTCCCATCCGGGTGGTCTTCATTCCCACCCGCCGTGACCAATTGCTGCCCGCGCTGGCCGAGGGTCGCGGTGACATCGCGGCCGGCAATCTCACGATAACTCCCGGCCGACAGCAGACTGTCGATTTCACGACCCCGATTGCCCGCAACATCGAGGAGATCCTGGTCACCAGCCGCGATGCGCCCGCCGCCAAATCGATAGAGGAACTCTCCGGCACAAGCCTCTTCGTGCGACGTTCGAGCAGCTACTTCGCAAGCCTCCAGGCGCTTAACTCACGGCTCGCCGCGCAGCGCAAGGCGCCGGTGAAGGTCGTACTTGCCGACGAGAATCTCGAAGACGAAGACATTCTCGAGATGGTCAATGCCGGACTGGTCACGGCCACGATCGTCGATAGTCACCTGGCGGAGTTTTGGCGACAGATATTTACCAACATCACGCTACATTCTGACGTCGTAGTCCGCTCCGCAGGTGCCATTTCGTGGGCCATCCGCAAGAACAGCCCGAAGCTCAAAGGCGCGCTTGATGCCTTTATCGTAAAGCACGGCATCGGCAAACCGACCGGAAATACGCTCTTGCGCCGCTATCTGCAGAACACCAGCTGGGCACGCGATGCCACGGCAGCCTCGGATATGCAACGCTTCGGCGACCTGGCGAAGTATTTTCGGAAGTACGCGGAGCAGTACCAGTTCGATTGGCTTCTCCTGATAGCAATGGGCTACCAGGAGTCAGGGTTAAACCAAGCGGTCCGCAGCCGTGCGGGCGCGATCGGGGTCATGCAGATGATGCCAAGAACCGCCAGGTCGCCAAGCGTGAACATCCGGAATATTCATCTCACCGAGCCCAATATCCACGCTGGTGTGAAGTATCTGCGTGTCCTGGTCAATGAATACTTCGACGACCCCGGTATCGACCCGTTGAACCGCCAGCTCTTCGCGTTTGCCGCCTACAATGCCGGGCCGACCCGCATGCAGCAGTTGCGGCGGGAGGCGGCCGCGCGGGGCCTCGACGCGAATAAATGGTTCGACAACGTCGAGGTAGTGGCCGCGGAGCGAATCGGGCGGGAAACCGTGCAGTTCGTGAGCAACGTCTTTAAGTACTACATCGCCTATAAACTCAGCGTCGAGCGCACTGAGGAGCGCGAAGCAGCAAAGAAAAAGCCAGTGTGAGTCCTTTCCACCGCGGCCTGGGTTGTTAGGCAAAAGAACTGCGATGGCAGGAAACGATGGCAGCTTGTTGCAAAGCCGCTGCGCACCACCGGCGATGTCCTCACGCGCTCAGCAAGCGGTCACGACGTGCGCCCCCACGCTTGCGCCTCAATCTTCCAGGCGGACCCATGCTTTGCGAATGTGTATGCAAGGGTGCCGGTCCGACTGACCGACTGGCCGTTTAACTCTACCGTAAGAGTCCCTGAAATGACCGCGTACGCAAAATTGCCCTCGACATTCCAAAACCCCATCTCGTAAGACAGGTGTTCCTCTGTTACGCGATTCGCCTGACGCCACTTCTCTACATCATCCAACCAATGGGCTGGAGCGTTTGGATTTAGCCAGCGATACGGGGCAATGCCATCTATGATGATTGCGGTGTCCCCGAAAACGCTGAGGAAGCGCTCTCGGTTCTGAGTGTTGAAGCTGTTGATGTGAGCGTCGATCAGACTCTGGAGTTCAGTCGGTGCTTTGCTAGTCACGATCGTCCTCCACTCGGCGAGAGCAATCTATTCTCGAGAAGATAGGTTATCAATAGCCGAAGTGTCCGCACTGTGACTCCCCGTCGGCTGCTGACTACCGCCTCAAGCAGCTGCCTGGGCAGGCTGCCCAACTTTCGCGCGTTCGATGTTATCGCTGAAACTGGATCGAGTGAGCTGGCCATATCAGGTTCCTTCCTTTGTCAGGACGGGAGTCTCTCACGGTGAACATCGCGCTCCCCGGGGACGCGTCATTAACGAGTCTGGTCGACCATCTCGTGCAATCGAACCGCCTAAAAACCAACCCCAACTGAAATTTGGAACGAATGTCCTTGGTACGTCCATTGGTTTGAAAATTCGTCAAAATACTTGAAGCTCAAAGTTACTTTCCGAGCCGGTAACAGGTAATTTAGCCCCGCGCCGAGAGCGTTCACCCTGTAGCGTTGCGCTTCTTCTGCCAGCGTGATCTGTGGCCCCGTCTTTGCTGTCGTCTGCCATGCACCGTAACCGATCAAGCCAACCTGGAGTCGCGAGGCCGCGAACGTAAGTGTCCGCATTAGCGAGTAATCCAGATCAAACGTGTCACCCGGATGAATGTGGGTCCCCGATTGAGTGCTGTGGAATTCGTACATCTCAAAGGCGGAGAGTGTCGTTGCCTTATCCTCAGATAGATAGAACGTTTGGCCCGCAGCCACTACCGGCGTCCAGTAGCCATTGCCCACGTTGTCGGTCGCACCGGCGTTGAATTTTCCGGTTGGTGCCAGAAAGCCAAAGATGCCACGAACATCGACGCGCTCGGTACGCCAGCCGAGAATGACGGGTTGAAAGTAAGAATCCCCTAGCCCGCCGCCGCCACTGATAGCGCCCTGGAGACTGGAGCTCAGCGAGTTATTGGCAATCGGTATCGTCACCGCGGACGAAAATCGGGCGCCGCCCAGCATCGTTACCTGGCCTGGGCTCGCCCAAAGAAGTGTGTTCATGTCCAGCAGTACCGATTGCTGACCCGTGGCGACTACTTCGCCATTAGCTCCTTTCTGCTCGCTGCGTGAGTAAAAGAGAAAGCTGTTGTTGTATGTGAGTCCGGGCTCGGCGCTGACACCGGAATTAATGGCACTCAGGCCGAGCGGATAGACGCCGCGGTTCTGCGCTTGCGCGGCGTGCGCGCACAATCCTAAAAAGAGTGCGACCAGGATCTGAAGGTGTTGCCCCGCGCCGC
>DASTDH010000258.1:0-4059 GCA_035710445.1 Chthoniobacterales bacterium | reverse complement strand
GCGTTCGTAATGGGAGCTTTGCGGTGAGGATCTCTAACGCGCATGCGGCGACTGTTATGTTGTTTGCCCTGCTTCTCGGCCTTAGCTCCTGTGCGAAGACCGACGCTGCAAGCGAAAAGGCCGCAGAGTCGGCGGAGGCGCCGCCCGTTGTTCCCGTAGTGAAGGCGGCGCGCACGAACCTCGCAAACGATATCACGCTCACGGCGGAATTCGAGCCTTTCCAGCAAATAGACATCATGGCCAAGGTCGCGGGCTATGTTAAGTCGATCAAGGTGGACATTGGAGATCGCGTCCGCGAGGGCCAACTACTGGCGATGCTTGAGATTCCGGAAATGGACGATGATCTAACGAGGTCCGCTGCCGCCATCGATCAGGCCGACTCCGAGATAACGACTTCGTCAGATGAGTTGCATCGGGCCGAGGTAGCGCATGAGCTCGCACATCTATCATTTACTCGAATCGCGGACGTCTTAAAGCGCGAGCCCGGATTGGTGCCACAGCAGGAGGTCGATGAGGCTCGATCACGGGACCTGATTGCTGAAGCGCAGATCTCCGCGGCCAAATCCAGTTTACGGACCGCCGAACAGAGGGCGCGAGTTGCGCGGGCCGAGCAGGGCCGGATTCAAACGCTCCACAAATACACCACGATCTCCGCACCTTTTGATGGGGTCGTGACGAAGCGCTATGCGAACGCCGGATCTATGATCCAGGCGGGTACGGCTTCACAAACGCAGGCCATGCCCATCGTGCAGCTTTCGCAGAATAACTTGCTGCGATTGATACTGCCGGTGCCGGAATCAGCTGTGTCGCGTATCCACGTTGGTGAGACCGTAAATGTCCTTGTATCTACACTAGGAAGGACTTTTCCAGGGAAGGTGGCCCGGTTCGCGGATAAGATTCAGCAGTCCACGCGGACGATGGACACGGAAGTTGATGTCCCCAATCCCGCGCTGACTCTCATTCCGGGCATGTACGCCGAAGTGAATCTGCGGGTCGATGAACGTCGTAATGCGCTGTCGGTTCCACTCGATGCAGTGGATCGAAGCGGCTCGTCTTCACGCGTATACACGGTTTCGCCCACTGGAGTGATCCACATCGTGCCGGTCGCACTCGGCCTTGAAAACGACCAGCGTGTCGAGGTCCGTGCCGAGTTGCAGGAAGGCGATGTCGTAATCGTCGGCCGGCACGCTGGTTTGAAGGACGGACAGCAAGTGCAAATCAGATCGTTAGAAGCGCAGGTCCATTAGCAATGTCTCAGTTTGCAATTCGAACGCCCTACCTCATCGTAGTTGTTTGCCTGGTGATCACGATCGTCGGCATCGTCAGCGTCGTCCGGATGCCGGTGGACCTGTTCCCCGCGATGAATATCCCCGTTGTCGCCGTGGCGACTTTCTATTCCGGCATGCCGCCGGAGCAAGTAGAAGGCAATATCACCTATCACCTGGAACGCTTCTTCACGCTTGCAAGCGGAATCGAACATATGGAATCCCGATCACTCGCCGGTGTGAGTCTCATCAAAGTCTATTTTCAGCCGGGCACGAATCCGGACTCCGCCGTAACCACAATCGCCAGTCTGGCGATGGCCGAAATCAGCCACTTGCCCCCAGGCACGCTGCCTCCATTTGTTCTGAAAATGGACGCCTCCAGTTTGCCCGTGTGCTTGGTGACTCTCCGCGGTGAAGATCTCAGCGAAACGCAGTTGAAGGATCTTGCACAGAACGTTGTGCGCAACCAATTGGCCGGTGTCGCCGGAGCTGCGGTGCCTCAGCCGTTCGGTGGAAGGTGGCGGGAGATCATGCTGTACGCCGATCCGTTCAAGCTCGAAGCGCGCCAGTTGAGCCTGATGGATGTTGTGCGCGCAATCAACGAATCGAATCTCATCTTGCCGGCCGGAGACGTGCAGATTGGGAAGTACGACTACAACATCTACGCAAATAGCCAAGTCAGCAAGGTTGACGATATTAACCGCGTGCCGATCAAGCTTTCCGGCGCGAACCCGGTGCGCGTATCAGACATCGGCATCACCAAAGACGCATATGCGCTGCAATACAACGCCGTGCGCGTCGACGGCCAGAGGTCAGTCTACCTCCCGGTACTCAAACAGGGCGGCGACTCAAACACTATCGCCGTTGTCGATGGAGTGCGCCAGAAGCTCAAACATCTGTTCGACGTTCCAACATCGCTGGTGAACCACGTTGTTTTCGATCAGTCGCAGTTTGTCAAAACGGCGATCCGCACACTACTCGATGAAGGGGGCATCGGCCTGTTCCTCACCTCGGTAATGATTCTTGTGTTTCTCGGCAGCATGCGGGCTACCGTTGCGGTGTTCTTTTCCATTCCGCTGTCGGCGTTGGCGACATTCATCGCGTTGCAAATCGGCGGAAGCTCGATCAACACGATGGTGCTCGGCGGCCTCGCGCTCGCGCTATCGCGATTGATCGACAACTCGGTCGTCGTGCTCGAAAACATTTACCGGCACCTTGAGATGGGTGATCCACCGGTGGTGGCCGCGGAAAAAGGCGGGCGAGAAGTGGCGCTGCCTGTGCTCGCCGCAACGCTGACCACGGTGGTCGTTTTCTTTCCGGTCACGCTTTTGTACGGAGTCAGCAAATTCCTCTTTTCGTCGCTCGCGCTAGCCGTGGTGCTTTCTCTGTTTGCCTCCTACGTTGTTGCCATGACAGTGGTGCCTCTTTTCTGTGCCCGGTTCATGAGGAGTGCAGGCGGCCACACTTCTGCGTCACGTCAGACTTCACTCGGTTTAGGACAACGATTCAATGCCTGGTTTAATCGCGGCTTTGGCTGGTTCCTCGGTGTTTACGACACGTTGGTTGGCGTTGTGTTGCGGCGGCCGGCGTTGTGCCTGATGGTGTTTGCGATCGCATTCGCAGCAAGCTTGCTGCTGTTCCCGCGGCTTGAACTCTCCTTCTTTCCGAGAACGGACGCGGGGCAATTTGTCATCAATGTCAAGGCTCCATCCGGGACCAGGCTCGTTGAGACGGAAAACGAGATTGCCCGCCTGGAGGAACTCATCCGGCGCATCGTCCCAGACAGCGATTTGGGAATAATCGTGTCGAACATCGGCGTCGATCCCGGCTTCTCCGCGATTTACACCTCGAACGCCGCGATGCACACCGCTTTTGTTCAGGTGGGCCTCAAGCCAGGTCATCAAAGCGGCAGCTACGAGTACATGGCGCGAGTGAAAGCCCGGATGCAGCAAGAAATGCCGAATCTGGCACCGTACTTTTCGTCCGGCAGTCTCGTCGACGCGGTACTGAACCTGGGACTCGCGGCGCCAATCGATGTGCAGGTGGGTGGCACCGATCTTCACGCCAGCTATGAGGCCACGCTGGATCTGGCCCGGCAGATACAGCAGATCCGTGGCGTCGCGGATGCATACATTCCGCAAGATCTCGATTATCCGGCACTGAAGCTGGAAATCGATCGCACGCGCGCCGGCGAGCTTGGGTTGAGCGAAAAGGAAGTGGTCCAGAACGTGATCACCGCGCTCACCTCGAACCAGATGGTAGCGCCGAATGTCTGGATAGATCCGAAGAACAACAACAACTACTTCCTGAACGTGCAATATCCAGAACAGCAAATCCAGAGCATGCTCGACCTCCGCTCGATTCCCCTCCACGGAGCGGGATTAAAGCGCCCGACGCGGCTTGACATGGTCAGTAATATAAGCCGCTTCGAGGCGCCTACGGAAGTGGATCACTACCAGATCCGCCGGGTCCTGGATATCTATGTTCGCCCGCTCGGCGAGGGTCTCGGAGCTATCGCTGATCAGATCAACAGCTTGATATCCCGAACCAAACTGCCATCGGGTGTAGACGTGACGGTAAGAGGAATGGTCGAAGGCATGCGCACGTCGTTTAAGAGTTTTGCCGTCGGCCTCACCCTGTCCATACTCCTGCTGTACCTCATTTTGGTCGCCCAGTTTCGTTCGTTCATCGATCCATTCATCATTCTTCTCGCGTTCCCGCCCGGACTGACCGGGGTTTTACTCACGCTATGGCTAACGGGCACGACGCTGAACGTGATGTCGCTCATGGGCGT
>DASTDH010000257.1:0-26270 GCA_035710445.1 Chthoniobacterales bacterium | reverse complement strand
GGTTGCGCCTTGCCAGCTTACTGGGATCTGAGCCTTATCCCGACCCATTCGAATCGAACGCCCGCCCGCCAATAGAGCTGCAGAAAAATTACCCTTGAACCAGCCCGCCGTCGCATGGCTTTGGCGCGGCCCGGCGCAACTCGAAGAGCCGAGGCGGTCTGTTGGATCCGAACACATAGCAACAACGCGGGATTGCAAGCTCTTTGACTCTCTTGACGGGGTGCCGCCGGGAAAAAGGCTTAGCCACAACTCGTCTTCTGCTTCATCGTGCACGCATACGTCAGAACGTCAGGCGTTGTGAAAGCTTATGCAAAATCGCATTGATGAACAGTTTGATGCACTCCGTCAAAATGGACAAGCCGGGTTCACCGCATATGTAACCGGGGGAGATCCAACTCTCGAGCGCTCGATCGACATCGCCGTCGGGTTGGCGGAAGCAGGAATCGATTTCCTGGAACTTGGAGTACCTTTCTCTGATCCGCTCGCGGACGGCATCGCCAACCAGCTGGGAGCGCAACGCGCACTCGCGTCGGGAACAACCCTTCCTAAATTGCTCTACACAATCTCTCAGATTCGCTGCCGGATCCGAATACCAATCATTCTCTATAGTTACCTGAACCCGATCTACCAATATGGTTTCGAGCAATTCGAACAGGACGCAGTCGCGGTCGGAATCGACGGGTTACTGCTTCTCGACTTGCCTCCGGATGAGCATTTGCTGGCAGATCGAAGCAGTTTTCTTCACCGGATTCGTTTAATCGCGCCAACCACCAGCGAAGAGCGAATCAGAACGATCGCGGCGCGAGCCAGCGGCTTTATCTATTATGTCTCCCGAGAAGGTGTAACTGGAGAACAGAGCAGTTTGTCCGACTCAATTGCCGCGCAAGTGGAAAAAATCCGGCGCTATTCGGCTCTTCCGATCGCTGTCGGATTCGGCATATCCAATCCTCAACAAGCGGCTCAAGTGGCGGCATTGGCCGACGCGGTCGTGGTTGGGAGCGCGATTGTACGCCGGATTGGAGAACTGGCGAATGATCCCGAGATTGTCCCCAAACTACGGGAGCTTGTTCATCCGCTGGTCGCAGCGGTGAAATCGGTGACGAAGTCTCGCCGCTAAATGGCAAAGGCGGCCAGCCGATCCGTCGTATCGGGCCCCCGGTCCGCCTTTGGCGCTACCCCAGACTAAAAAAGATCACCGGATGGCGGCGTTCTGCCAAACCAAAAACAGAACTACGCGGTCAGGTTCGGAAACCACTTTTTCCAGAGTGGCGTTAGAAGCGGATATTCCCAGCGCTGACCGGTGAAAGCCTTGATGATGCCCAGAATCCAAAGAATGAAGTACCCGATATAGAAAACGAAAACCATTAGGCCGAGCAAAAGAGCGAATATCCACCCAATCAGCGGGACGTGGGCAAAGATCTGCAGAACGATCATAAGGACAAAGAACACAACGAAAGTACTAACCCCAAAATAGATGCTCTGCACGGCCCAATGCCGCACGAAGCTGTCTTTCTTCTCGATGAAATAGAAGATGATCCCTCCGATCAAAGGAAAGATCGCACAGAGCCCAGCGCCGACGTTGGAGGGAAGTCCCGTATCGCTCGAAGCAGAAGTTCCAGACATAAATTTAGATAGAGATAAAAGGATTTGGGGGCGATCGTAAAAGCCGTCGTTAGAATGTCAAGATTTCGTACATAGCTAACGCCGGTAACGCAGGTATCGCCGGTGGTTGGTAGCGGCGACTGTCCCTTTAGGCTTTTTGTTGTGGCCACGCACGAGATGTTACCAACGAAGGCATTGACTCGCCCGACCACAAACCGCAGTCGCCATGGGTTGCCACCATCCTGCCCGATATCCGATCCGTAGTCGAACAGATGAACGACGGTCTTCAAATTGCGTTCCAAAGCTCCTCTCGGCCGCGCGCAGACTCTGGTACACTAGGGCTTACCCGATCGCCGTTAAGGCGACTGCGATTCGCGGTAAATGTGGATCAGTCGCTCCGTTTAGCCGTTTAGGTTTGGCGAGACAAAGGCTTCGGCTGGACAGTCGGCGCTACCAATCACCAGTTCACCATCTCACGGCGTTATCGGCGTTAAATTTCATCTGGGCAGATCGGGATTTCACGCTACTTTGGCCGTTCTATGTTGAGTGCCGGGATCGTTGGCTTGCCTAACGTTGGCAAATCTACTCTTTTCAATGCGGTCACGCGGACGCGCAAAGCCGAAGCGGCCAATTATCCGTTCTGTACGATTGAACCCAACCAAGGGATCGTGACAGTTCCCGACTCGCGCATAGATCAACTAGCCGTCCTTTCCAAGTCACAAAAGGTCGTCCCGGCCGCGATCGAGTTTGTTGATATCGCAGGATTGGTTCGCGGCGCAAGCCAAGGCGAAGGCCTTGGTAACCAATTTCTTAGCCATATCCGAGAGGTGGACGCGATCGTTCAAGTGGTCCGATGTTTTGCGGACGATGATATCCATCACGTCAGCGGGTCCATCGATCCGATTCGCGATATCGACGTAATCAACACCGAGCTCATTTTGGCCGATATCGCTTCCTTGCAAAAGCGCAGCGAGCGGCTGCAGAAACAGGTTCGTTCCGGAGATAAGCTGGCGAAAATCGAAGCCACTCTCATCGAGCGCTTGTTACCGCATCTCAACGAAGGCAAACCTGCGACCACATTTTCGTACTCGGCCGAGGAAACTTCCATTGTCCGCGCTTTGTTTCTGCTTACCGGGAAGCCGACGATCTTTGCCTGCAACGTCGCGGAAACTGATTTAGCGGCTTTCGCCGGTCAGAGCCAAACGCCGGCCGCTGGGTACGTCGCGCGGGTCAGCGAATACGTCGCAACCCATCTATCGACCCAATCGGTTGTGATCAGCGCTCAGATCGAAAGCGAACTAAC
Source organism: Chthoniobacterales bacterium (assembly GCA_035710445.1). Classification (GTDB taxonomy): domain Bacteria; phylum Verrucomicrobiota; class Verrucomicrobiia; order Chthoniobacterales; family JAFAMB01; genus DASTDH01. The sequence goes on along the minus strand of DASTDH010000257.1, from coordinate 23,365 downwards.
CGATCTATCTCCACCCGAAGCTACCGAGTATCTGACCGGTTTGGGCGTTAAGGAGAGCGGTGTTGGAACCTTGATTCGGTCAGTCTATCACCTTTTGGGTCTGCGCACTTATTTCACTACCGGAGAGAAAGAGACACGAGCCTGGACTATTCACGCTGGGGACAAAGCACCGGCGGCGGCCGGAGTCATTCATTCCGACTTTGAACGAGGCTTCATTGCGGCTGAAACGGTCCATTTTGACGAACTCATTCAACTAGGGTCCTTCGCTAAAGCTCGTGAAGCCGGGAAATTGCGGATCGAGGGCAAAGATTATGTCGTCAAAGACGGTGATGTAATGGAGTTCAGATTCAACGTTTAGAAACAGGCTCGGCGGCGAGCTGCGAATAGCCTCGGTATCGCCAAGGGTCCAAGAGCCTACCGCTCTCTGCAGTTTGAACCTGTCCCCGAAAAGAGTGTCTCACGGTAGATGCGAAGTCTCTTTCCTCTGTGATCTCTGTGGCCTCCTGTTCAAAATCCCTCTTTGTGCGCTCCTGTCGCAATCCAGCAATCTGGACCCGAAACCATTTTACACCCGGAGTCTTCTGCGCAAGGTTCCGCCCTTACAGATGATTCGTTGTGCTGTTTTTCTCGCCTTAGTGATCGCGGTCGGCGCGGTTGCGGAAACCTCGAAGCCCGATATTCACAAGAGTCTGGTTCGGATCACGACGACGTCGCAAGATCCCGACTACCGGGTACCTTGGAATCCAGGCAACATCACCGTCGGCATCGGAGCCGGATTTGTGATCGACGGAAACCGGATCTTAACCAACGCGCACGTCGTGAGTAATGGTCGGTTGATCGTGGTCGAGAAGGAGAACGATCCGAAGGAGTACATCGGGAAGGTGGAATTTATTGGCAGTGATTGTGACTTGGCGGTCGTGAAGGTCCAGGATTCGAACTTCTATAAGGGAACCACTCCAGTCCATTTTGGAGGATTGCCGGCGGTACAGTCGACGGTTGACGTATTTGGGTATCCGATCGGAGGATCGCGACTTTCCGTGACCCACGGAATCGTCTCCCGTGTCGATTTTCAGAATTACACCTATTCCGGTGTTGATCAGCATTTAGCCGTTCAAATCGACGCTGCCATCAATCCGGGAAATTCTGGTGGTCCGGTACTGCAGGAGGGAAAAGTAGTTGGCGTCGCCTTTCAAGGGTATACAGGCGATGTTGCGCAAAATACCGGGTACATGATTCCGACTCCGGTCATCCAACGCTTTCTCAGGGATATCGCCAGCGGCCGGTACAATCGATACGTCGACTTATCAATCCAATACTTTAAGCTTTTGAACGCGGCTGAGCGCCACGCCTTGGGTTTGGCCGACGACAACATTGGCGTTGTGGTTAGCTCGGTCGAAAAAGATGGTTCCTGCGCCGGAAAGCTTCAGGAGGGGGATGTGATGCTCTCGATCGACAATCACCCGATTGCCAGCGATGGAAACGTCCGCTTGGATGGAGAAAACCTGGATCTGGCTGAGGTGGTTGAACGGAAATTCAAGGGAGACAAGGTCAAGATTGGAATCTTGCGAAACCAACAACCGTTAACGGTCGAGGTCGACTTGCAGCCAAATAATTCTTATCTCCTACAGGCAAACCTGCATGAGGAAAACCCTCGATTTGTGTTGTTTGGGGGCCTCGTATTCCAGCCGCTGTCACGGAACTTCATGGAGGCATATCAGCCCGACGAACTGCGAGTCCGGTACTACTATGACTTTTATATCACGGATGACCTCTATGAGGAGCATCCGGAAATCATCGTGCTGTCCAATATACTGGCCGACCCAGTCAACGCCTATCTGTCCGAGTTTCGCTTCCAGATTGTTGATGAAATCAATGGTCAAAAGATCAAACATTTGACCGATGTGGCTCATGCGTTTGCTGCATCCGCCGATCAATACGTGATAAAGTTTCTCGGAAGCAACCGCCCGGCCGTGCTCGAAAAGCAAGCAGTAGAAGCAGCTCAGCAGCGCATCAAGAGGAATTACAACGTTTCGATTGAACAAAACCTAGGAAAGGAACGCCTCTAATGAAGTCTCTGCTTTTCTTTTCGCTCGTGCTGGCCTGCTCAACATTCGCGGCGGCAGAGGACACCGTTCCGCCCGCAGCGGCTACTCCCAAGGACAAACCGATTCCGGAACTGCAAAGGGGATCAGTTGTGCGGGTTAATTCGACCAATCAACAGTACGATTTTTTCCGGCCGTGGAATAAGAAAGCGCCGTTCAATCGTCGCGGCATTGGCGCGGTCATCGACGGCAATGAGGTCGTGGTTGCGGCGGAGTTGGTGGCAAACAGCAACTTCATCGAACTGGAAAAACCGGAGAGCGGCGAACGAACCTCTGCCCGGGTCGTTGCCATTGATCACGAAACCAATTTGGCGCTACTGCGACCGAATGAAGAGCGGTTTCTGCAAACGCTGCAGCCGCTCGGGACCGACGCTACTGTGAAAGTGGGCGATCAACTTTCGGTAATCCAACTGGAATCGAACGGCACGCCAGTCTCTACTCAGGCACTGGTTACCAGTGCAGAAGTCGGTCGCTATGTGCTGGAGGATTGTTCTTATCTGCTCTTCAAAATGAGCTGTCCTCTGCAGTATCGGGAGAACAGCTTTACTTTACCGATCGTGAAGGATCATCAACTGGCCGCGATTTTGCTCCGTTATGATCCGCGCTCGCAAACCGTCGAGGCAATCTCGGGGCCGGTTATCCAGCATTTCCTGCGAGAGGCGAAAAACACCGCCTACCGCGGATTTCCCCGAATCGGAGTGCAGTTTTCAAGCATGCGCGACCCGGTATTGCGTCGTTATGTGAAGCTGCCCGACGCTGCCGGCGGCGTATTTGTCGATTCGGTCCAGCGAAACAGCCCAGCCGCCAAAGCCGGCATCGTTCCGGGCGACATTCTTTTGGCAGTTGACGGCAAAGTGATTGACGCAGACGGCAATTATATTCATCCAATTTTTGGCAAGCTTTCAATCACTCACCTGACAACCACCGAATTGTATGCCGGACAAACGACCAACGTGACTGTCTTCCGTAACGGTGAACAAAGAGAGATTCCGGTCGAGGTGTTCCGACAGTCGCCCGAAAGTTATGTCATCGATCCCTACGTAATTGATCGCGCGCCGCGCTATTTGGTGTTGGGGGGCTTGGTGTTCCAGGAACTTTCTCGGCAATATCTCCGGGAATGGGGAACCAATTGGGCGAAAGAGGCTCCGCAACGATTTGTATACTACGATCGCTTCCAATCGGAGCTCTTTCCCGGACCCCGAAAAATTGTTTTTCTGAGCCAGGTGATACCTACTCCGGACACGGTTGGATATGAACAGCTTAACTACTTGATTGTCAATCGGGTCAACGGTCGGGAGATTCGAAACCTGGACGATCTCGCTCAAGCTGTGCGGACCCCACAAAACGGGTTTCAGAAAATCGAATTCAACGAAGATCCGCGTGTCATCTATTTAGACGCTGGACAGGCAGAAAGTACGGCCAAACAGTTGCAGGCCCTGTATGCCCTGCCGGCATTGCAACGACTATGAAATGGGGCGCGATCTTCGATTGGGACGGAGTGATCATCGATTCGTCCGCGCATCACGAGGAAAGCTGGGAACGTTTGGCGGCTGAAACCGGCTATTCTCTTTCACCCGGACACTTTAAGCGCGGATTCGGCATGAAGAATGAGAAAATCATTCCTGATCTCCTCGGCTGGAGTTTTGATCCCGATGAAATCCATCGTCTTTCGCTTCGCAAGGAAGAGTTATATCGAGAAATCGTTAAGGAATGGGGTATCGCACCGCTGCCTGGAGTGGTGGTTTGGCTGGATCGGCTGCGAGACCAAGAAATTCCATGCGCCGTTGGCTCGTCGACTCATCGGTTAAACATCGAGACTGGACTGTCAATTCTCGGATTCAAAGAACGTTTTGCTTCGGTCGTCACCGCAGAAGATGTGCGTCACGGCAAACCAGATCCGGAGGTGTTTCTGACTGCGGCTGCGCGCATCGGAGTAACGCCCCAACGCTGTGTTGTCTTCGAAGACGCCCTGGTCGGTATCGAGGCCGCCCACCGCGGCGGTATGCAGGTTGTGGCCGTGGCCACCACTAATCCCATTGAACTGCTCAAAGCAGCCGACTTTGCCGTTCATCGTCTCGATGAATTAAGCGTGGGCGAACTTGCATCGCGATTGGCGAACAAATCGTTGGCCGGCCAACCTGCTCCCGGTTAAGCAACGTCAACGACGTCGTCAGGAAAAATCTTGATCAATGCGAGTCGCAAGGCTTCGCTCGTTAACGGCTTATTTAAGACCAAATCGACTCCGGCAGGTCTCGAGCCCGAGCTTTTCATAAGGTCTCCGAACCCGGTCACCATAATGATCGCCGGCGAATTTTCCGATTTGCGGACAGCCTCAACCAACGCCGCTCCACTCATGCCCGGCATTTCCTGATCGGTTACGAGCAGATCGTAACTCCCGTGACGAAGAATTTGCAAGGCCTCCGCTCCGCTCGCAGCCGGAGTTATCTCATGATGATCGGCCTTTAGGAAATAGGTGACCACGTCGCGCGAAGTCTTCTCGTCGTCCACGATGAGAACCTTAAGAGTTCTTCCGACTTTCTTTCCCGATGGAGGGTCGAACTGAGCGGCCTCTTGAGATAAAGAATCTAACTCAGCTTGATTCAGTTCACCCGGTTTTGCGGCGTCTGATTGCTCCGCCTGCTGATAGAATTCTCGCAACCGGTCCGCAACGCGATTAGCATCCTTCGCCGCCGCCAGAACGAGTTTCAGATACTGGCGCGCCTTTTCCTTGTCGGCAAGCAGCTGGTCTTTTTCCAGCATTAACTCGACGTAACCCAAGATCGGAATAAGCGCATTATTGAACTCGTGCGCGACACGCGACGCCATGCTGACAAAGGTATCCCGCCCCACTCCCGCAACCACTGGCAGCTGATGTTCGACACCAATTTCGCCCGTTTCGCTCCAGCCGCTCTTCACGGCCGAGTCCGGTTCCGGCTCCGCTTCCGGCGGCGCAACGGTCGGCGAATCCGATCGCTGCGCTCTGCCGCTTAGGTTAGCCATCTGATTTTCCAGAGTCACAATTTTCCTCCGCAGCGCCTCTCTTTGAGACAGCAGTTCATGCCGCTCATAGACTTGCTCGAAGAGGCTGATCAGGTCGAACCGCGTCCACGGCTTGATCAGTAGCCGGCAAATTTCCCCTTCGTGCAACGCGTGGTCCACTTCCGGAAGACCAAAGTTTCCGGTTACGAGAACTCTGGAGGCAAGCGGCTGTATGGTTGCGCACTCCCGCAGAAAATCGATGCCGGAGAGTTCCGGCATGCTCTGATCGGCAACTACCACCGCGAATAAGGTTTGTTTGATGTGGCGGCGAGCTTCGGTGATACTTGCAACCGGAGTCACTACGTAACCCGCGCGGGAGATTTGATCTGCGAGAATTCGGAGAACAATCGCGTCATCATCCACTACCAAGACTAACCGCTCGGGCGCCATGATTCGTCGCTCTAATCAGATTAGCAAATTTCACGAAAGCGGCAGCCCTTTTTACGGGGCCTACTTCGCTTGGTTTGCGCCCAAGCTCTTGGTCTCGGTCGCGAAATCGGCGACAGGTAAAAGACCTATTTTCAATTTCAGTTCTGCCTGCGTCTCGCTCCAAACAAGATCATTAGGAGAAAAATCCAATTTTTCAAAGATCTCAGCGATTCGAAGCTGATGATCGAAATCCATTTTGGGCTGCGAGCTGTAAACGATCCAGATTTTTCCAGCCTCGCCTTCCTCAGCAAGCCGAATGTTTCCCGATTTCGCACCAAAGGAAAGGCAGTTGGCCGCCACCAGGGTAAAGAAAGCTTGGCGTAGGCGCACTTGATCTACCTCGATCACCGCATGGGTAGAACCGCGGTCTAGTTGAAGGCCGACACTGCGCGGCACGATGATGTGCAGGTCTCGCAGCAGTTCGTGAAGGAAATCGGAAACCCGGACCAATTCTGCGCCTTGGCTTTCTTCGTCGGTGATGGAACCAACCGTCACCAGCATCTGGCGAGCCGCTTCAGCGCTCTCCCGAATCAGCTTAAAGCTCTCGGTCACCTCTTCTGCGGGCAAATCGTTGCGCAGATGATGGGTGCTCAGAGTCAAAATACCGGAGATACTGTTTCCCAGGTCGTGGAGAGTCCGAAGGAGAAGAAAATGCCAAAGGTCGGCTTTAAAAGAAGGCTCTAGTCTCGACATGAGAAGGAGTTTCTCTGAAAAACGCTCGCGCGTCACTCCCCACAGAAAAGTTCAGCCAATTTTCGAGCCACTTCCCGAATTACCGCGTCGTTAGGGTAGTCGGGGTCATTAATCAAATTCGATCGATCTTCAGAGGGGGGAGGGACGGCCGCCTGCGGGGCAGTCCAGCCAACGCCGCCGCGACGCCTAAAGTTCCGCAGAGTAGGCCAGTCGGCGACTGCTGCACCTGCTCTGTCACGCCATCCATTAAGGGTGCAATCATTCACTAAATGGCTTATCGGCATTTCCTTGCACCGATTTAGCAAAAACGCGAAAAAGGTATTATAAGAACTGGAAAATCATTGCTACGGACATTCCTAGGTCCTATTTTTGCTATTCGAAATCCAACTTTGCGGCCTCGTGAAGCCTGGTAGCTTGTTTTCGCTGGAAAATGGCCATCGAGAAAGTAGTCATCCTTGACGACGAGCCCATCGTCCGGCGCTCGCTCGAACTGCAGCTTACGCGAAAGAAGCTCGCCGTTACCGTCTGCACCACTATCGCGGAAGTCGAGCAGGCGCTCGCCAAGGAGTCTTTTGATCTGATGTTTGTAGATGTCCGGCTTCCTGACGGGGATGGAACCGATTTACTTTCTCGCGTTAGCAATCGTGCGGACAAGCCGATGGTCGTGATGATGACTGGATACGGCACGGTGGAGTCCGCGGTTTCCTGCATTCGCAACGGAGCCTTCGACTATATCATCAAACCCTTCTCCAGCGGCCAAATCGACGTTATTCTAGATAAAGCGGAGAATTTCTCGCAAGCCGTTAAGGTAAGCCAGGTTCTGGCCCAACAAACCAGCGATCAAATGCCGCTGATCGGGGATAGTGAACCGGTTCGCCAGCTCCGCCAAATGATCCTCAAGGTTGCTCCTACTGAAGCCACGGTCTTGATCAGCGGAGAAAACGGCACCGGCAAAGAAATGGTGGCGACCGAAATCTTTCGCGCCAGCGGACGCTCGGGAGCCCCGTTTATCAAAGTAAATTGCGCCGCAATTTCAGAGACCTTGATCGAGAGCGAGTTTTTCGGACATGAAAAAGGCGCCTTCACCGGCGCCACCGAAAAAAGAGAAGGCCGGTTCGAATTGGCCAACCGGGGTACCATCCTTTTGGACGAGATTAGCGAGGTGTCTTTGAAGTTGCAGGCCAAGTTGTTACGCGTGTTGCAGGAACGAGAGTTTGAACGGGTGGGCGGCAGCCGGCCCATCCCAGTCAATGTCCGCGTGTTAGCCACGACGAATCGGCACCTGGAGAAATTAGTCAAAGAAAACGAATTCCGGCAGGATTTGTTTTACCGGCTGAATGTTTTCCCGATAGTCGTTCCACCGTTGCGCTCGCGCAAAGAAGATATTCGCGCACTGGCTGAAGCCTTCCTGAAGCGGATCACTCAACGAACCGGAATCGCTTCCCCCATGCTCACAGAAGAGGGATTGGCGCTCCTTGAGCACTATGATTGGCCGGGTAATGTGCGAGAGCTGCAGAATGTAATCGAACGAGCCGTCATCCTGAGCGAACCGAATGAGCCGATTTCACAGGCAATCCTTGGTCCGATGTTCCCCCACATAGCTAAGCAAGTGCGCACCGAAGTTGAGCCAACCTCCTCCACTCCCGCTTTTCCTAGTGAAATCGTTCCGCTCGAGACAGTCGAAAAAGAATATATTCTTTACGCACTGAAGAAGGCGAACGGCAACCGGACGCATACCGCTCAGCTGCTCGGGATCAGTATTCGGACGCTCCGAAATAAACTGCACGAAATTTCGGAGGGCAACGGCGGATCTGAGGAATAGTATCGACAGGAGAGCGCCCGTCATGGGTGACTGGTGATTAGTAACTCGCGAATAGGTTAACGCGTTCCATGGTTTGTTTGGAGGTCCTATCAGCCCTATGGGCCCTATTCCATGTATGCCGATCACCCAGTCACTCTCCAGGAATAAGGCTGGCGGGAAAGGTCTATTCAGGTAACGGGCTGGATTTCGGTAGCGGCGACTAGCCAAACGAAAGCTGAGCGCGTGCCGCTCGAGAACCCTCGACCGTAAGGGTCTGATTGAACCTTGCCAGAAAGTGCAGTCGCCTTGGCTTAGTTCGCGAACGGACCGACGTGCTGGGAACGCTCGACAACGCCATAAACGCTACCGCTTGCAAGCTGCCACCTGAAGGCGACTGCGGTTAATGGTGGCGCCAGACGGGTAGCTTCGAACACGTTTTCCGGCTCCGCTTTACTCAAACCGGTAATGGGACAGTCGCCGCTGCCTTGCGCCAAGCGCCGAACCAGATTCCTGTTCCCTCCAACCAGCGCCGCTATTTGATTTACTAAACACCAATCACCAATCAGCGGTCACAAATCACTAATCGTTCACGGCCGGGGAAGTGTGATCCCGCGCTGACCCAGGTACTTTCCCGCACGGTCTCGGTACGAGGTCTCACATATCTCCGGCCCACCGACAAAGACGATTTGGCAAATTCCCTCTTGAGCGTAAATACGGGCCGGCAGGGGCGTCGTATTGGAAATCTCCAGCGTTACGTGGCCTTCCCATTCTGGCTCCAGCGGGGTCACATTCACGATGATACCGCAGCGCGCATAGGTGGATTTGCCCAGGCAGATGGCTAGTACGTCGCGAGGAACGCGAAAATACTCCACGCTGCGAGCCAGAGCGAAAGAGTTAGGCGGGATGATGCAGATGTCCGCTTCGAAATCAACAAAAGATCTCTCATCAAAAGCCTTCGGGTCGACCACCGTGTTGAACACATTGGTAAAGACCTTGAATTCATTCGAAACGCGCAGGTCATAGCCATAGCTCGAAAGACCATAACTGATAATCGATGTTCCGTTGTCCGCCTTCCGCACCTGCTTGTCAGAGAACGGTTCGATCATCCGGTCCTTCTGCGCCATTTGCCGTATCCACTGATCAGAACGAATACCCATTTTCTTGCGGTTCGGGTTGAATTTACTGGCAAGACTCGCAGACCGCACCATTACGCCTCGCATCGATCGAACAAATCGATATCTCTTCGGTTGCCGGCTTGCGATCCCGATTACCGGAATCGATCGCGGAATTGTTGACCGTGCGCAGATAGTAAGTGGTCTTGAGGCCCCGTTCCCAAGCCTCTCGATAAAGGAATGAAGCTTTGCGCGCATCGTTCTCAGACAGGAAAAGATTGACCGATTGAGATTGGTCGATCCATTTCTGCCGCACGGCCGCACACTGGAGAAGCCAGGTCGGCTCGATTTCGAATGCGGTCTTATAGAGCCGCTTTAGATCTTCCGGTATCCGGTCAATCGGTTGAATCGAGCCGTCGAAATACTTCAGATCCGACAGCATCTCTTCATCCCAAAGGCCGAGTTTCATCAGCTCCTTAACCAGAAAATCGTTGGTCCGGACAAATTCCCCGGAAAGATTCGACTTGGTATGAATATGCTTATAGCTCGGCTCGATGCAGGGAGTGCAGCCCATGATATTAGAGATTGTGGCCGTCGGCGCAATCGCCAGGCAATTCGAATTGCGCATGCCCTGCTGTTGGATTTTGCCGCGCAAGTTTTCCCAATCGAGACGTCGCTTGCGATCCACTAGAACGGGCACCCGTCGCTCCTCTTCCAGAAGATCCAGTGTGTCAATTGGCAGCAGACCTCGATCCCATTTGGAACCCTGATACGATGGATAATGCCCGCGCTCGACGGCAAGATCACTCGAAGCGCTGAACGCATAAAAGGCAACCGCCTCCAGCAGCTCATCGTTGAATTCAACCGCGGCGGGATCATCGAATGGAACGCGTTTCGCATAGAGCGCGTCTTGCATCCCCATCACCCCAAGTCCCACCGGTCGATGACACAAGTTGGCGATCTGCGCTGCCTCAACTGGATAATAATTAACGTCGATCACGTTATCGAGCATCCGCATAACGCTCTTCACCGTGGTCCGAAGCTTAGCGTGATCGATCGCTCCATCCGCCGTGATGTGAGCCGGAATGTTTATGGAAGCCAGATTGCATACGGCCACTTCCTGGCTGCTCGTGTTCAATGTGATCTCGGTACAGAGGTTCGAGTTGTGAATGACCCCGGCGTGATCCTGCGGCGACCGAAGGTTGCAGGGATCCTTGAAGCCAATCCAGGGATGACCGGTTTCAAATAATGCCTCCATCATCTTCTTCCAAAGCGATAAGACGCGAATCTTCTTTCCATACAGAGCGCCTTGATCGACCAGTGCTTCGTATTCGAGGTAGCGCCGCTCAAATTTTTGCCCGTAAAGTTCGGGCAGCTCGGGTACATCGTTTGTCCGAAAAAGTGTCCAGGTAGCGTCCTTGGGAAGTTTTCCGGCAGAGATATCTCGCAGCCGCTTCATGAACAGATCGGGAACCCAGTGAGCCGTGTTCATATTGTGAGTGCGCCGGCGCTCGTCTCCCGTCTCCTTACGCAAGTCGATAAAATCCTCGATATCAATATGCCAGAGTTCCAGATAGCTGCACAACGCGCCGGGGCGTTTTCCACCTTGATTCACGGCGATCGCGATGTCGTTGGAGACTTTGAGAAAAGGAATTACCCCGGACGATTCTCCGTTGGTTCCTTGAATTTGGGCGCCGCTGCCTCGCACCGCTGTCCAGGAACAACCCAATCCCCCCGCCCACTTTGATAACAGCGAAAACCGAGTCCAGGTCTCTGCTATCTCCTCCATCGAATCGCCACAAAAGAGCAGGTAACAACTGGAGAGCTGGGGGTGAAGGGTACCGGCGTTAAATAGTGTCGGGGTGGAAGAACAGGCCCGCCGGCTCTGATAAATGGCGTAGAATTCTTTGGCGCGAGCCTCTCGCTCCTGCTCCGATACCGAGAGCCCCATCGCTACTCGCATCCAAAAAATCTGCGGAGCCTCAATCCGCCGGCGCCCGTCGGGTGCCGATGAGTCCTTGACGTGAATCAGGTAGCGATCATAGAGGTTTTGAATGCCGATGAAGTCAAATTGCAGATCTGCATAAGGATCGATCGCATCGGCCAACTCTTTGAGCCGAAACTCTGCCAGGCGAGGATCCAAGCGTTTTGCCTCAATCCCTCGAGGGATGTAATTCAGAAATGCTTTGCGATGGCTTTCCTTGAGTTGATCGATGCCGTCCTCGATCTTCCAGGGAAGTGTCTCCTCGTAAATGTAGGTCAGTAGAATACGGCCGGCCAGGAATCGGCAGTCGGCGTCAACATCTAATAAGTTTTTGGCATTGAGGACGATCGTCTCGCGCTGCTCCTGCGGGGTAAGGGACATGGAAACACCCCGCAGCAAGCGTAGTATCAGCTCCTCTTCCGAGAGTGTCAGATCCAACCCGATTCGAGCAAATGACAGTCTCGCCCGAAGGCTGGCCTGGAGAGTCGGCGTCGATAGTTCCAGTTGCTCGCCGCTTGCGGCAGTTGTCGCCTCCAGGTCGCGCAACGCCGCCCGGCGTGCACGGTATTTCCCGTAGGCCAGAGCGACCCGGCCATGGCCAAGGTCGATCAGCGTGTTCTCGACCAAATCCTGAACTTCCTCGATATGAACGAAGAGCGGGTGTTCCCTTCTTGCTCGAATCTCAACTTCGGTTCTGATCTCTTCGCCAACGGCGACGTGATCCACCGACGAGCAGGCCGCATCGACCGCTTTCTCGATCTTATGGCCGAGCCATGGTACCACCCGCGGCTTGTGCAAACTTGATCGCGGCAGATCACGGCGAATCACCCGCGGAAACTCGGGACCGGCGGTCGGGCCGGTGCTCGGCGCCAGTTCTGATTTCATTGCGCTCATCATATGGTTCTCCAGCTCGGCAACTAGATCAGATCATCTTCATTGGCGTTTTTCACACTGCCGCCCGTCTGATACTCGGTGACACGTGTCTCGAAGAAGTTCTTTTCCTTCTTCAGGAACATCACTTCATCGAGCCATAAAAATGGATTGTTCTTTATATTGGAGAGCGGAGGAAGACCCAGGCTGATCAGGCGCCGGTCCGCATTGTAATCAACATAGTCACCAAAGTCTTTCTGGGTTAAGCCAACGACGGCTTCCGGTAGACAATCGACCACAAATTCCTTCTCCAATTGTACGCCTTCCCGCATGAACTCGATCAGTTCCTGACGAAACTCCTCCGTCCATAGAGCTGGGTTTTCTTTGATCAGCTCCTGCAGCAAGTAACGGCCCAGCGCTATGTGGTTCGACTCATCTCGTAAGGTGTATTGAAACATCTGGCCGATGCCCGTCATCCGGTTCTGCCGATGAAGAGACAAGATCATGGCGAAGAGCGCATAGAATTGCGTCCCTTCCATCACCTGCGTGATACCAAACAGAGCCTTGGCGAACTTCTGCTTATTCACCGTTCGGGTTAAATCCAGACCCATCTTGAGCTCGGGCATGTGCCGGGTGATAAATACATTCTTCTCCCGGATCGAAGGGATATCCTCAAACTTGGCCGTCACCTCGTCCAAGTCGATATTCAAACTCCCGATAATGTGGAGCAGCGAATCCATATGGATCGATTCCTCGGCGATTTGCCTAAGGGCTGCATGCTTCAGCTCGGCCGCTGTCAGATTCTCTTCAATCACATGCAAGACGCTGTCGCCTACGATGCCTTCCGCCGCCGAAAAGTAGCCGACTCCCATTTCGATAATCCACCGCTCTTTCTGGTTGAGCTTGGACGAATTCCACAAGGTACAGTCCTTGGTCATATCGATGACGTCCGGCTCCCAGTGGTTAGCCTTCATCTGCTTGTACAGGCGATAGGCCTCGAAGTACTTGAGCGGCAAAACGTTCAATTCGGACGAACGAATGCCATTGATCACTCGCTTGCCCTCGAGTCGCTGGCGAGCTTTGGCCTTATTCAGGCGGAAGGTTTTGTTCTGAAAGACATAGACGACCTCCTCCGATTCGTTCGAGGTTGCTGCTTGAAGAGTTGATAATTTATCGATCATGATTTTCGGGGTATGCCCGCCACGGCGTACTTGTTCATCGGGCTCCCAGAAGACAAAAAAGCCTCCAATCAGCCCGGCCGGGAAAATTGAAGGTATTGGAACAACCCGTGAGGTTGCCGAGGGACGATCAAATTCCCATCCTGTCTTTTGGCGAGACAGTTGCCTCGACCACTTGGCCGAGGGCTTGATGAGCATGAAAAAGCAGGTCTTCTGGCTTCGAGATCATCCTACCAATCCCGCCTTACCGGCCAGGCACCAATCGGGCGGCGGCTCTGATCCGATTCCTCCAATTGGGCGCTGGGCAGTGGCTTCATGAGATCTTCGTCCCTCGTTACAGCGGCGCTACCGCACGGGATTTGCACCCGTTTCCCTATTCTCCTCTAACCGTGATTAGAGGCACTCCTTCATGTTTACACAATATGTAGTGGAGACATTCAAAGAACTATACCTCTAATAGATTCTTTGTGCGGGAAGCGTCAAGCGAAATCATCCGTGCCTCCACAGCCAGTAAGCAGTAAGCGGTAAGCGGTGAAAAGGCTACGCTTGCGACTCGTGTTACAGATCTAGAATGTCCATCCACCGCTTACTGTTGACTGCTTACTGTTTACCGCTTACCGCTCACGGCTTACTTCGCCTCTCACCGCTTATCACTTGACCAGTGGCAAACGTCCGCATTGAGTCGATCGTCATGAATCGTTTTGTTGATCAAGTTGCGGTCATTACCGGAGCCGGCAGAGGAATAGGGCAAGCGATCGCTCAGCGGCTCGCAGCTGAAGGAGCCAGAATCGCCGCGATTAGCCGCACCCTGGAAAACGCTCAGAAGACCGCCGACCAGCTGAATCAGCAAAAGTCAGAAACTGCTTTGGCTTACGCGGTCGATGTGGCCGACAGCGAAGCGGTGGCCGATCTTTGCGGCCAAATTTTGAAAACGTTCGGTAAGGTGCATGTTTTGGTCAACAACGCCGGAATTACTCGAGATCGATTGAGCATGAGGATGGCCGAACAAGACTGGGATCAGGTCTTGGATACCAACCTGAAAGGCGCATTTCACTTCATCCAGAATCTTCAACGACCGATGATGAGACAATCCTACGGCCGAATCGTCAACATCAGCTCAGTCAGCGGCTTGATCGGACAAGCTGGTCAGGTGAACTATTCGGCCAGCAAAGCTGGTCTGATCGGACTTACCAAAGCACTCGCACGGGAAATTGCTGGCCGCAAAGTAACCGTGAACGCGATCGCCCCCGGATTCATCTCGACCGATATGACCGCGCAGCTTCCCGAAAACGTTCGCGAAGAGCTGAGAAAACTGATCCCCCTGGGAACATTTGGTGAGACCGGGGACGTTGCCGCCGCAGTCGCATTCATTGCCAGCCCAGAAGCAAAATACATTACCGGCCAAGTGCTAACCGTCGACGGCGGAATGGTAATGTAGGGCGCAAAGTCAGCGGAAGGAATCAATCCCTTTGGTCAAGGCCAGAGGGGGACGGCCGGCATACGCCAGCCGGTTCGGGGTCAATGAGAGGCATTCGCCTAACCTGCTTGCTTCCAGCTCCTGACTCCTAGATTCGGTCTAGTACAGCATCGCATCCTGTGGCGGATCGGTCGGTTCGATCTCGGCGGCCTTGACGGTCACTTTGGCCTTTCCATTGCCACTCTCCCGAAATTCGGCGGTTCCGATGACCTTCACCCACGACATATCGGCGACCGAAACTGTCTTTTGCGCCTGCACCGGAACCGCAATCGGACGGGCGTCAGCAGCACAACAAACGATAAGCATGCGAACGATCTTGAACTCGTTTGGTTTGGATCCTGGCAGATATTGCCCAACTACTTCGATGGTTTTTCCGGTAAATTCTTTCCTCAGGCTCGCCTCGTTTTCGCCATACAGGAGATCAGTGACCTCAAGCGCAACGTTGCCGTCCGCTGCACGCGGCAGATATTGGTCGCTTCCATCATCTGCGTTAGTACCGGTTTGCGGGGTCTCGCTCGCCTTGGCAAGTGCTTTAGGCGGGGTTCCGGAAGTAGTATCCTGGGGCAATGGCGGTTCCGCCGACGCTCGTTCATCTTGATCCGCACCCAAGGCACCCGGCGGAATTATCTGCTGCCCGTTCGGTGGTGCGACGGAGTTGTGGCTGGGCAACGTGCTGGCGTCCTGCACGAAACCACGATTCAATATCGCCTGCTTGTCATATCCATCTTTCGATAGGTAGGTACCGGCTGTTAACGGCAAAACGATCACTCCAAATGCTGTCGCCGCCCGCCACGGATTCTGGCGATTCGTGTGCACGCACTCGCCGTCGAGACAACAGTCCATCGACTTTTTCGCCATGAGGTAAATCGTTCCGGCGACACAAAAAGCGATTCCTCCGACCAATACCCAGGGCCGAAACTGTGGATGCAGATATTGATCGATTCTTCCCTTCAAACAGAAGCTGATCAGGACTCCACCAAGTCCAAGCAGGGTTATCCCATTGAGGAATTTAGCCGCGGAAAGACGCATAAACGTTAGGCAAAATGAATGCCGAAATTATTCCGATCAGGACAAAAAGTCCAATACCCAGAAGCACAACGAACCGTTTTCGAAATAAGACGCTGTAAAGGAAGAAAAGTTTCAAATCAAACATCGGGCCAAAAACGAGAAAGGCCATGCGCGCGGCGATCGGGAAGCTGATGAATGTAGCTGCAATGAAAGCGTCGGAAGTGCTGCAGAGCGTTAGAATGGCCGAGAAACCCATCATCGAAATGGTCGATAGAACAAGGTTATTCGCCAACGGTAGAATCACCTTTTGGTCAACCGCGGTATTGAAGACCGCCGCCACGGCGGCCCCGATCATGAAATAGATCGCAGTGTCGATAAAATCTTCGCTGGCCAGCTGGATGGCGGCGATCAGTCGCTGAATGAAAGTCGCGCGGGTGCTATCCGGACCGGCTTCCGGCAATGCGGCGATACTGAGTACCGATCGCCTTCGCAATGCCGCTCGGCCGCTTCCGGTCCGCAGGACCCTGGCCGGATTCACCTTTATCACCGACAAACCCACCAGGACCGCGACGAAATAGCCGGATAATAACCGGATCACCGTATTCCACTCCGGTGCCTGCCCCCTGAATGCGGAATAGGTGCTGATAATCACCAGGGGATTCACAATCGGGGATGCCAGCATGTAGGTCACTCCGCATGAGAAGGGCAACCCCTTGTCCAGGAGCCGTCGAACTACCGGAACAATGCCGCATTCGCAGACCGGGAAGATCAGCCCAAGCAGCCCGCTCATCAGGTTAGCGAGTAGATGGTTCTTGGGCAAAAAACGCGTGATCGTCCGGGAAGGCACAAAGGCAGCGATCGCGCCGGAAACCAAGGCTCCCACCAACACGAAGGGTAACCCCTCGAAAGCCAACGCGAGATAGGAAAACCAAAAATTTTGCCAGCTGAAACTAAACCAGCTCATCTACCCGAAATGGCATTCTTCGCCGGATCAATCGCCTCGATCGTTGACATTTTAGCCATTGTCCGATCGAAGCATCGTCCAGATCGCAAAGCAAATCGCCTACAAATTTCTATGGGGGACGTAAACCATTCCATCCACAGAGAAAATTCTCTGCCAGCTCTGGCAATCGGCTACTGTAACCACCTTCAAGGATTGCCATCGCCGGCACCCCTGCTTGATCGAGCCAATGGCCGAAATGATAAAAATCATCGACTTCCAGTAGTAGATCCGTCAACGGATCTTCTCTATAAGCGTCGAAGCCGGCGGACACCAAGACCAAATCCGGACGATACTCCAACAGTCGATCCAGGGCTTCGCGCACCTTAGCGGCGTGGATCTCTCGATGGGTAAGCGGCGCGACCGGCCAATTGTAAATGTTCTCGAATGACGTTGCACCTGTGCCTGGATAACCGGGATACTGATGGACCGAGGCAAAGCGGATTTGCTCGTGACCGCGGACGATGGCCTCGGTCCCGTTCCCGTGATGCGCATCAAAATCCCAGATCGCTACGCGACTGCATCCCGCCGCGAGCGCTCGCATGGCTGCGATGGCGATGGAATTAAGATAACAGAAACCCATCGCTTGATCGGAAGTGGCGTGATGACCGGGCGGCCGGAGCAAGGAAAAGGGTTTATTTCCGTTCAAGGCGTATTCGACAGCGAGCATCGCTGCGCCGACGGCGCGTCGGGCATGTTGCTCGATGTCTTTATAATAGGGAGTGTCGGAATCAAAATCTTGCGGCTGGGCGAGCCGCTGGAGGTGGCGAGCCGAGTGCACTCGCAAAATATCCTTGTCTTCAGCAAGATATGGTGCTTTCCACGCGCTTTCTGGAAATACTTCCCGGAATCGCGATTCCGTCATTGAAAGCCGTTCTGGGCGCTCTGGATGCCACGGCTGACTGTATTCTGTCGCCGCTTCATCAAAAATGATTGTCATCATCGCTCAGTTCGCCCTGGCACAACACTATTGCTCCCCGATCGGCCGTTCCGAAGTAAACGCGTGTACCAGATCGTTTATGGCCTGGTCGATAAGGTAGGTAACGCGTTTCAAGTCCTCTGCCTCCGGCCTCTCTTGATCCTCGAGTTTCTGTTTCGCGTTTTCGGCGGCAAACGACGCAGCGAGTAGATTACCGCTCACGTTCTCACGGACCACCTGCCGCGCGCGTTGCTTTTCTTCCTCCAGGCCGACCAGATACCCCCGAGCGTAGCCCTCGATCCCGCGGGTGCCGGAAACGTGATCTAGCAGAACCAGAATAAATCCGTCTTCGCGCTGCACCGATCGCCCTAAGATTTGTTCTCCATCTGGAATGCGGACGACACAATCGGAAAAGGGACCGGAACCTGGCGAGCTTTCCGATTCGGGGGACGGTTCCACCAGCGGCGCATCGGATACGACGATATTGCGCAGCTCCACCTCCTTCATTTCAGCCTCACCCAGACCGAGGCGCGCTTCGAAAGCCTGGTTCCAGGTCACAAATACGTCTTTGGAAACATGCCCGATCCCAGTGGCGATTTGAAATTTGTCAAGTTCGAAGCAGAGCTGTCGCAACCCCAGTGAGATAGCCATAATCTTTAGGAAAATCGGTTCGATCCCCTAGCGCCCGCCTTTTTATACGTGCAGGATCGCGATCCGCCAAGTATTCGGTTCGCTTTTATCGACGAGCATACCTACCTGTGGAAGGGGCGCGTTCGGCCAATCCATCGTTTGCACGGATCGCGAACCATTGAAACAATGAGCTCGGAAGCTTCCATCGCCAAAAACAAAGGAACGAATCCCCATGATGGTTAGGCCTCGACTCGCGGATATCAAAATCCTGCTGATTGAGGCTCACCCGGCATTACGGGAAGCGGTCACCAAATACTTGTCGTACCAAGGCGCCGAGGTCAGGTCCTACTCCAACCCAGATGACGCCTCCGCCGGTATCGATTTTTGCCCGCACATCCTTCTCTGTGAAATCACAATTCCCGCCCAAAGCGCTTTCCTGCTGCTCAAAAATCTCCGTCGCTCTGTTGACCGGACTGACTTCAAAATATTAGCTGTCGGATTGTTCGGTTTGGGCAGCTCCGCCGAGCGTAGCGCACTCTCTGCCGGATTTGACGCGGTTTTGCAGAAACCTTTCGGTCCCGCAGAACTGCTGCAATTGCTCTCTCGCTTGCTGTTGCGTTGATCGCAGCGTGTCAAAGATAAATCGAACACCCGGCTACCATTCTCTGGGATGCCGGCGCACGTTGAGCTTGCGCATGCTACGTCTACGGTCTTCATTTCCGAACCTGATCGGGTCTAGTAGAGCCCAATAACAAAGTCATTGCCGCTTCATCTCTATTTGCATGCGTTCCGCAACTGAGCTTTCCGAGCATCGGCCGCCTCCGCTCATTCCACTTCGTGATTTCTTTCGCAACCCGGAGAGGACCGCTTATCAGATTTCCCCGAGCGGTGAATCAATTGCCTTTCTGGGTCCTTACGAGAATCGATTGAACCTTTGGGTCCAATCGCTCAAGGACGGAGAGGCGCGTCGGATCACGGCAGTCACAGAACGAGATATTACGTCTTACTTCTGGAAGACCGATGGACATATTCTCTTCTCCCAAGACCGTGGTGGCGATGAAAATTTCCATATCTTTTCGGCCGACCCTGGCGGCCATCAGATTCGCGATCTGACACCGCTCCCGGGAGTTCAAGCCCGATTAGTGGATGACCTGCACGACCATCCAACCGAAGTGATCGTCGCTCTCAATCAGCGAAACAGAGAGATTTTCGACGCCTATCGGCTGAACGTGGAAACCGGAGAACTCGCCTGCATCGCCGAAAATCCCGGGAACATCGACCACTGGGTAACCGATCACGAAGGCAATATTCGAGCGGCGACAACCACCGACGGAGTCAACACAAGTTTACTTTACCGGGATTCACATGAACAAACCTGGAAAACGATTCTGACAACCACTTTCCGGGAGTCTTTTAGCCCGCAATTTTTCACGTTCGATAATCGCCGGCTCTATGGCGTCTCTAACCTCGGCCGAGATAAATCGGCCGCTATCGAACTGGACCTTGCCACCGGTCAAGAAGTTCGAGTGCTCGCCGAGAATTCGCGGGTAGATATTTCGGCGCTGAGCTACTCCAGGAAACGGAAGGTGCTGACGTTCGCCACCTTTACCGATTGGAAGACCGAGCAGATTTTTTTCGATCAAACCACCGAAGAGCTTTACCAACAACTCAGAGCGAGATTGCCCGGATATGAAGTGATTGTGGTTTCGGCCAACGACGACGAAACCGTCTTCGTCGTCCGCACATTCAGCGACCGGTCGCTCGGAGCTTTCTATCTCTATGATTCTTTGTCGCGGGAGCTAACCAAGCTTGCCGATCGCGCACCTTGGCTTCCCGAGGACCAACTCGCGACGATGAAACCAATCGAGTATCAGGCTCGCGATGGACTAACGATTCATGGATATCTCACTCTTCCGCCGGGACATGAATCGAAAAGATTGCCGGTTGTCGTTAATCCGCATGGAGGACCATGGCATCGGGATAGCTGGACATTCATCCCTGAGGTCCAATTCCTGGCCAACCGCGGGTTTGCCGTGATGCAGATGAATTTCCGCGGTTCGACCGGCTACGGGCGCAAGTTTTGGGAAGCCGGGTTCAAAGAATGGGGCGGTAAGATGCAGGACGATCTTACCGACGGTGTTCATTGGTTAATCCAAGAGGGTATTGCCGACCCCCATCGGGTGGCAATCTATGGTGCCAGCTACGGCGGGTACGCGGTCTTGGAAGGCTTGGTTAAGACTCCCGATCTGTATGCCGCGGGCGTCGATTACGTAGGGGTGTCTAATCTCTTCACGTTTTTCAAAACGATCCCCCCTTATTGGGCGCCTTACCTCGAGATGATGTATGAAATGGCGGGCCATCCCGATAAAGACAAGGATTGGTTCGAAGAGCATTCGCCCGCATTAAACGCCGAAAAAATCCAGACACCGCTATTGGTGGCACAAGGTGCCAAGGACCCCCGGGTCAACATCAACGAATCGGACCAAATTGTTGAGGCCCTGAGGCGGCGCGGAGTCGAGGTGGTGTACATCATCAAGGAAAATGAAGGACACGGTTTTCAAAATGAAGAGAACCGGTTCGATTTCTACGAAGCAATGGAGAATTTTCTGAACACGCATCTCAAGCCAGATGCCGCGATGCGCTGAAAGATGCTATCTTGAATTCGGCGGTTCGGGACGATCCGCCCTACCTATCTAATAATGAAATACTCGCTTGTCGTTCTCGCTTCTCTCTGGTTCTCGCTGCCATGCGCTCTCGCCGAAGACGCCGTCCCACCCCAGATCCCTCTGCGCGACTTCTTTCGTAACCCTCAGGCAGCCGGATTTTCAATCTCGCCGGACGGCAAACATTTGGCATTGCTCCAACCTTGGAACAACCGCCTCAATGTATGGGTGGAGCCGGCCGAGGGTGGTGAAGCCAAACGGTTGACATCAATTACCGATCGAGACATCTCCGGCGTGAGTTGGAAAGGCAACGACGTTATCCTATTCGCCAAGGACAATGGCGGAGACGAAAACTATCATCTCTACGCGGTCACTCGGGACGGAGAGAATGAACGAGATTTGACGCCGTTTCCGGGAGTCAGGGTCATGCTGGTTGACGATCTTGAAGACAACTCGACGGACGTGATCATTCAGACCAATCAGCGGGATAAACAAATCTTCGACGCTTACCGGCTGAATGTGATTACCGGGAAAATCACACTGGCGGCACAAAATCCCGGCAACATCCAGCAATGGATCACGGACTGGAATGGAGAAATCCGCGCCGCAACGACTACCGACGGCGTGAATACCAGCCTCCTCTATCGCAAAACCGAGCAGTCGAATTGGAAGACGATACTGACCACCAATTTCAAAGAAAGCTTCGACCCGCAATTTTTCTCGTTCGATAACCAGCATTTGTTTGGTATTTCCAATATCGGCCGGGATAAAGCGGCCGCCGTCGAATTCGATCCCGAGACCGCAAAAGAGCTTCGGGTAATCTACGAAAATTCAGATGTCGATGTCGGCCGGCTCGCCTACTCCCGCAAACGGAAAGTCCTGACTCTAGCGACCTACAAGACCTGGAAACAACAAGTCGTCTTTTTCGATCACTCAACCGAAGACGCTTATAAATACTTGGAACAACAGCTCCCAGGGTTCGATATCGCCCGAGTGGGCAGCGACAAGGAAGAAAACAAATTTATCGTCGTTTTGAACGGTGACCGGACCCGTGGTTCCTACTACCTTTACGATGTCCAATCAAAGGCCATCCGCAAACTGGCCGACCTGGGTCCATGGTTACATGCGGATCAATTGGCAGAGATGAAACCCATTGAGTACCAGTCGCGCGAGGGGCTCACCATTCATGGTTATCTAACGCTGCCGAAAGGACGCGACCCAAACAATTTGCCGGTCGTGGTTAATCCCCACGGCGGACCGTGGGCACGCGACGACTGGGGATTTAATCCGGAGGTCCAATTCCTCGCCAATCGCGGCTACGCCGTTTTGCAAATGAACTACCGGGGATCCAGCGGCTATGGAAGAAAATTCTTTGAAGCCGGCTTTAAGCAATGGGGCGGCACGATGCAGGATGACATCACTGATGGAGTAAAGTGGATCGTCCAGCAAGGAACTGCCGACCCCAAGCGCGTGGCCATCTATGGCGGCAGCTACGGCGGCTACGCTGTGCTCGAAGGTCTGGTCAAAACGCCGGACCTTTACGCCGCCGGGGTCGACTACGTCGGGGTATCGAACCTGTTCACCTTCATGAACACAATTCCGCCCTATTGGAAACCGCTACTTGAGATGATGCGCGAAATGGTAGGCGATCCGGTGAAGGATAAAGATTGGTTCCAGGAACATTCGCCTGCTTTAAACGCCGACAAAATCAGAACTCCTCTTTTTGTAGCTCAAGGCGAGAAAGATCCGCGAGTAAATATCAACGAATCCAACCAAATCGTCGATGCATTGAAAAAGCGCGGGATAACCGTCGAATACATGGTCAAGCCGAACGAAGGTCACGGATTCCATAACGAGGAGAACCGGTTCGATTTTTACGCAGCAATGGAAAAGTTCCTGGAAGAACACCTCAACCCGGCTGCCCCAAAGCCATCGCAGCAACAAGCGGCACGCTGAGTCAATAGTGATTGGTGACCGGTGATTTGGTGATTGGGACATCAAGTAGCGGCGCTGGTTGGAGCGGACAGGAATCGCGTTCGGCGCTTGACGCAAGATATCAGCGGCGACTGTCGCCTTCGGGCGCCTCGCGTTCCCGGCTAAAGCGGTGGAGCGAAGCGACCGGTGTGACGGACCTGGAGGCGCAGTCGCCATCGCTCACCGTCACCCTGTGGCACCACTGTTCGAGCGAACGACGCCAAGGCGACTGCGTTTTGTGGCGATCTGCACGAGTCGCTCCTATCTTTGAGTTTAATGACACCAGCTGCTTCGCGGAGCAGTCGCCGTTACCAGACATCGTCACCGGCTACCCTCCATAGTATTTTTCTCTGTCTGTTCCTGGAAAGAATAGTGATTGGCGCTCCCCGACTAGCTATCTCCTCTCACCAATCTCTTTTCATCAGTCACCAATCACCAGTCACCGGTCACCTCACCCTCCGCCTGGGACCAAATACGCAAATCCCG
>DASTDH010000256.1:0-3343 GCA_035710445.1 Chthoniobacterales bacterium | reverse complement strand
CTTCCTCTGTGAGCGCTTGAAATTCGCGATTAGACCGCAGAGATGTGAACGCCTTGGATTCTGTTGGATCAAACCCTTCGTCTAATGACACGCACTCTTTAAGCGCCGCCAACGCCTCCGGCACCTGGCTAAGCCGGGCCCGCCGCGCTGCCAAAATGAAGAGCGGCGCGCCTCGATCAGCCACCTTCGGCAGTGCTTCCTCGATCTTGCGGATGTCGGCTTGGTATCGCGCGGTGTCCTCCCGGGAAATCTCCGGAGCAGGTGTCGCAGAATTCTGCTGAGCAATGAGTGTTGGCGGAACTAGGATCCAGAGAGCCGCGAGGCGCGAGACATTCATGATGCGTTTGTCTTACCAGAAGCGGTACCTCGGTGGATACTTACAGGGAATGCAAAGCGCAGGTATTTTCCTCCATACGCCTATCTTGGAGGCGGCAACGCTTTTGCGTCCAATGACACCGCCCGCAATAGTGGCGGTTGCAGCGTTGCATCCGTTTTCGGTTTTAGATCGCCATCATACTGGCTCCATTGTCCGTTAGCGACAAACCAGAAAGTGTCATTCAACAGCGTTCCCAAGCTAGGCTCATCACTTCCTCCTCTGAGTTCGAGTAGCGCCCGCACATCAGTGATCACATCGTTTTCGCCTAGAGTAATCATGATGATGCGTGGGATCTTCGTCCCGTTCGGAACTGCGATGAGTTGATCTCCTCGCCGATAGAGCCCGTCGATTCCGCGCAACTCACTGCCGCCTGGCGCAGCTAATTGCGTTGCTTCCCCGTCGGTTAATGAGACCCGCCACAAACCGCTCGGGTAATCGGCAAGATAAATTGTTCCGGCGAGCCGTCCTGGCGCCAACCCCTGTGGGGAACGGAACTTTCCCGCAGGCACGACGGGCTTATACTGATGATTTCGCGTATCGAGCTTCCACACCGCGCCCGTGCCGCTGTCGCTGGCCACAATCGTGTTCGAATCCACGATCAGGAAATCGCCCAGGTTTGCGCGGGGATCCTTCGTGGGCAGGGGCCAATCTCCCAGATGCGTGTTGTCCGTTAATGACCAAGCGGTAATTCGGGTCCCGCGATTGTTCTCGAAGCCGTGCCCGAACTGAGTCCAGACACCCCAGACAGAATTGCCTTTTACGTGAATACCAAGAACGCTACCTGGAGCCTTAGCAAAGTTACTCGCCTGACCATTTGCAGGATCGACTGCCACGATCTTGTTCTTACGAATACTGCTGAGGAGGAAACGCGAATTCGATCCGTCCCATTCGACCCCTTCCGGCAGAAAGTCTTTAGGCAAATTCGTTACGAATTCGCGCGTCTCGGCCGGGGACGCCGCCGCATTTAGCAGTAACGAGAAAAGTACGATTCCAATCATCATCAAAAACCGATTTCGTTTGCGGAGACCGAGAGTTCCCACGTGTTTCGCCTGCATGTGTCCGATGTCACGAAATGTGTCCAAGGCAATCGGGCTACTTCCAGATTGCGATCTTTCCGAGATCCCCGGTGTAATCCTGTCTGATCATTTTTTTGACCGGCTTCCGTTTCCTTCGGCCACAGTGAACCATTTGCCTTCTTTTGGGGATTTCATCTCCTGAACAAAGGAATAGGAGTCGGATGATGTCTTCTTAATCGTGAGGCGCTCCGTCACTGGTTTGCCATGTACTGTTTCGTCTTTGGTCCATACCCAACTGTCATTTTCTGCAAGCCCTTTCCAGAGTTCGGTCCTGCCACTGGCGCTGAAGCTGGTATGAGTAAATACTTTATCGTTAGCGTCGTACCCGATCACAGTGAGTTCGGCCAATTTCCCGCCCGAGTACGAATGTGCCAGAAGAAAGAATCCGCCTGGCATCCATTCGAGATCCTCCTTAGACTCGAATTTTTCTCCACCTCGGCTGAAAGGGCTCGGTTTCATCGTTCCTTCGAGTTTCCAGGTGCCAACAAAGAAGCTCTGCTTCTCCAATTCCGGACTTGGCTTGGACGCTTGCGGTGAGGCTTGCGCAAAGAGGCAGGGCGTACCGAATAGGAATACAAAAAGACATGCCAGTGATGTGCGTTTCATTATTCGCTTTCGTTTATCTTGAATTATTTGCATTCGAGAATGTGAATTGATTTCGATGAGCGGTTGGTGGTTGATGCAATTCGTTATGCAAGTGCCATGCCAGAAAACACGGTGTTACGTAATCCTCTCATCACGAGGAGAGCGCGAGTTCGACGGATCCAACATTGATGTTCATGTTCCGCAATTGGGAACCATCTGTTCCATTTTCGGGACGATTTTATGTGCCGCTATTCGCTTGCCGTAAGGCAACGTTATTGATCGAGAAAGCGATCAACTTCATCCGGCCGAAGATCTCCAAAACGATTGAGAGGATGCATCACTGTTCAGGCTGACCGATTTGATATTCCCGTCCAGGGTGGGGTGATTGCAAAAAGTAAGACCAAGTTCCTGCCGTAGGCTACGCCGCCCCAATGCGGTGACTTTCACCAACCGAGGGTGACAATTGTCGCGCTCCAGCCAGCCGCGTTCACACCAGCGCGTGAATAAATGCGCGCCGACAGGTCCAGCCAGGTGCGGGCGACGCTCGGTCCAATCGAGACATTGCCTCGCCAGACCGTACCGACCAGGTTTGATCGTTTGGAAATCGACTCCCTGGCGGACAAACCACCGTCGCCCTTCCTCTTTTCCAATCTCGTAACGTTTACCTTCTCCGCGCACAAGCCAACCCCGGCCTTCCAGAGCAGCTGCGATGACGACCGCGAGTTCTCCGGCCAAATGATCGTAACAACTGCGAGCCTGACGTAACGCCCGCGCGGTACGTGAAAGCGGCGGCGTGCGAAAAACCGCCGGTTCTTTGGTAAGCAGCGCCAGCTCCTCGATCACCTGAGCAACGCCGGCATCAGCCAGTCGGTAGTACCGATGCCGTCCCTCGACTTCCACCGCCAAAAGTCCGCCGTCGATGAGTTTTGTTAAATGCGCGCTTGCGGCGGTCGGGCTCACTCCGGCAAGGTTAGCCAGTTCACCTGCAGGCAAGGCACGCCCATCTAGCAGCACGGACAAGATCGCGGCGCGACTTGGCTCGGCGAAAAGGGCCGCGACCGGAGCTATGTTTGCTTCAATACGCATGGTTTGCCATTACTCAATGCGATAGAAATACGATCGCTCTTCGGTTAAAATACACTGTGAGTTTTCCGCCGCCTCCAAATTTGCGCGTGAGTCCGGATCATCACTAAGTCTGGCACGGTACTGTTCGTAATCAGCCAGGCTTTCGAATCCGAGCAGGGCAAGGGCGATGTTATCGGCGCCACCCAAACCTCTCTTGGGTAGAAAATAACCGAGCGGCTTA
>DASTDH010000255.1:0-5675 GCA_035710445.1 Chthoniobacterales bacterium | reverse complement strand
GTACGGCAATTACCTTATCATCTGACAGTAACTTTGAGCGACGTAAACCTGTTTGGAGCTTGTTAAATGGCCCGATAATGAGATCACACCGGCCGCTCTGCAGGTGCTGATCAAGATACAAGTGATTGCAGGTAGGCACTTGCAGAGCGACGCGCGAAGCGCTCCCGCTCAAACGTTTGACAAGCTGCGGCAGAATGACCATGCAATCATAATCCGTCGCCACGATACGGAAGGTCCGCAAAGCTTCTGCCCGTTTAGGTTCCTTTCCGACCAAAGCCAAGTCCAGTTTCTCCAATCCTTCTCGAACGGTCGGGGCGATCTCGAGCGCCCGTTGGGTCGGTTGCATGCCGGACTCGGTAGAAATGAAAAGCTCGTCGCGAAGCGACTGGCGTAGCCTCCTCAACGCATGACTTATTGCTGAGAGAGTTACCGAAAGTTTTAGGGTCGCTGCCGAACATTGCGGTGCCGCATCATAGCATCAAACACCGGGAACAGATTCAAGTCGACCAGGCGAATCTGGATAAATTCACGCTTTATATTGTCTTGATAGTTCTCGATTCCGATTTTCCGAAGAGCTTTCATGTGTCGTCCGCTACAACCAAGCGCCCGGAACTAACGATCTTGAGTTCTGGGCGGCCACACCAATATTGGCCAAAATTGCACCGCGGCTGGCAATTGTGGCGCAGCCGGACGCCCGATTTAGCTGCGATCATGGATCGGTTATGAAGACCCTCGGGTCGCCAAGCTAATTCGCTGAAGAACCCTCAACGCGCAGTGAATACGTTTCACTTTTCGGAAATGAGTGCCGGGGTATCCTACGGGTCACAACTGAGTGATTAACGGGTCTATTTCGGAGCTGGGTTCAAGGGCCGAGTCCGCTCATCACGACGAAACGAAACTATCATACTGACACCATGTCGCCTCTTGAGCCATCTGATTTTGCCGAAAAACTGATTCATCGGAACGAATCTGCTGGTCGGACACTGCGCCAAACTTCCAGTGGACGGTTTGCTTCTGCCGTTCTTTGTCCCGCTCACTAAAAACACTGCCAATGAACTCGTCATACGCGGCATCGGCCCACTAACTGGACTTGTATGCTTCAGAAATCTAACGAAACTCAACAAGATGCAGAGGAAGTTCCATCGATGGAAATCGGGAAACCTGCCATCGCGGTCTTTGATTCTAAATCCTATGACCGGGACTATCTCAGCCGCGCAAGTGCTGTGGATCAGCTGGATTTGCGCTTTCACGAATTCAGATTGACGCCCGAAACGGTTCATGCAGCAGACGGAGCGCAGGCGGTTTGTGTAGCTTCCAATGACGTTGTTAACCGCGAGGTCCTCGAACGCTTGACAGCTTCGGGCGCCCGGTTCGTTGCTTTGCGTTGTGCAGGATTTAATAATGTAGATTTGGATGCCGCCAAGGAACTGGGCGTTACTATAACCCGGGTACCAAGCTATTCGCCCCACGCCGTGGCCGAGCATACTATCGCGCTCATTCTTGCCTTGAACCGCAAAATCCATCGCGCTTTCAACCGGGTCAGGGAATTGAACTTTTCGCTCAGCGGCTTGGTGGGGTTTGACTTGTGCGGAAAAACGGCGGGTGTTTTAGGCACCGGCAAGACCGGACGCATCGTGGGCGAAATTCTGCGCGGATTTCGGATGCGTGTCCTCGCCTTTGATCCTCATCCGAATCAGCAGTGGGGCGCGCAAAATCGTATCGAGTATGTGGACATGAGCACACTCGCAAGAGAAAGCGACCTCATCACATTGCATGTCCCCTTGACGCCGCAGACCGATGGCATCGTCAATGAAGACACCTTGGCCCTGATGAAACCCGCAGTCATGCTCATCAACGTCAGCCGAGGCCGCCTTATTCATACCAAGGCCCTCATCAAGGCTTTGAAAAGCGGACATGTCGGCGGCGTTGCGCTTGATGTCTACGAGCAAGAGGAAGGCATTTTCTTTGAAGATCTTTCTGGTAAGATCTTGCAGGACGACGAACTGGCGCGTCTGCTCACGTTTCCCAACGTGCTTATCACCGCGCATCAGGCTTTTCTAACGCAGGAAGCCCTTAGCGAGATTGCCCGAATCACCGTCGAAAATGTGCGGCGTTTTGTGAGCAAACAGCAACTACTCGAAGGAACCGTTCTCTAATACAGCATCTTGCATATACTCTATGCGAGGCAATCAACTGATGGTAGAATTTTCGGTTGCAGAACATTTGAACTGCAACGCCGATTCGTTTGTGAGTTGAAACTATCGGATGATTCCGTGGCATTGCATGGCCAGTGTTATATTGGAGGCAGTGCATCTTTGCGCGAATGCCTCGAACACCCGGACGGTTTGCCTCTGGCAGTCTCTATCCCACTTAGGCGTTGGAAATTAAAATCGTGCCGAGTTAACACTCTGGCCAATTCCTACTAACAATGAATGGTGCAGTAGGTGATCTGTTGCTACAAAACAGCAAGATCAGCCGATGCCAGGCGACAAGTGAAGAACGCTCAATACATACTGAATTCGTATCACTTTTCTGTGGATAGGACCTCCATATTCTTCGGAACATATGCGAGTTATTAACCGGGCCTGGTCGTCCTTGAATCTACCAAATGACTAGCAAACAAACAGGATTATCACCGATTTTAGTGGGCTACTCCGTGATTCTCGGCATTGTCGGAGACATTGTTCGAGTCCAGGTCAGCGAGGAGAAAAATGGTAACGGGGCGGCTCCCTGTTTGGAAGACCTGGCGGTGGTAGAAGCAGTCGATGGGAGCCTCTCACTGGCGCAGGTCATTGGCATCAAGCGCGACGTCGTGGCTCTGCAGGTCTTTGGAGGAACTCGAGGGATCTCGACCGATTCGACCGTACGTTTCCTCGGGCACCCAATGCAGGCCAGTTACTCCGGCAATATCTTCGGCCGGGTGTTCCGCGGCACTGGAGAACCGATTGACGGCGGTCCGGATCTTTCGAACGATCCGAAGGTAACCATCGGTGGCCCTTCGGTTAACCCGATGCGAAGAATCCTTGCTTCCAAGATGATCCGCACCAACGTGCCGATGATCGACGTCTTTAATTGTCTGGTGGAAAGCCAGAAGATTCCGATCTTCTCCGTGTCAGGCGAGCCTTTCAATCAACTGCTGGCGCGAATCGGAACCCAGGCAGACGCCGATGTCATCGTCTTCGGAGGTATGGGCCTGATCTTTGACGATTACTATTTTTTCCGAAAAGCATTCGAGGAGGCCGGCATGTTCACCCGCACGGTGATGTTTGTAAATCAGGCATCAGACCCGGTGGTGGAACGACTTCTGATCCCGGACCTGGCGTTGGCGGTCGCGGAGAATATCGCGGTGGATGAACGCAAGCGCGTATTGGTTCTTCTGAGCGACATGACAGCCTTCGCGGACGCTCTTAAAGAGGTCAGTATTGCGATGGACCAGGTGCCGGCGAACCGCGGTTATCCAGGAGACCTTTACTCACAGCTTGCGAGCAGGTACGAGAAGGCCTGCGACTATGCGCAGGGTGGATCAGTCACGATTCTGACGGTGACCACCATGCCCGGGGATGACGTGACTCACCCGGTGCCGGATAACACCGGGTACATCACCGAGGGCCAATTCTATCTGCACAACGGGGTAATCGACCCATTCGGATCCCTCTCGAGGTTAAAGCAGCACGTGATCGGCACGGTTACTCGTGAAGACCACAACCAGATCATGAACACCATGATTCGTTTTTACTCGCAAGCCAAGGACGCGCAGCAGAAGCAGGCCATGGCATTCGAACTCTCCGCATTCGATCAGAAGCTGCTGAAGTTCGGACAGCTATTCCGAGATCGCTTCATGGATATCAACGTCTCGTTACCGCTGGAACAGGCGCTCGATCTCTGTTGGCAAACCTTGGGCGAATGTTTCGAGCCACAGGAACTGCTGATGAAACAAGGGCTGGTCGATAAGTATTATCGCGAAGCAAGCCAACAACGAACCTAACGCCAACGAACGCGGCCTCAACGAAGCCGGCCTCAACGAAACCGACGCCCTGACCATGGCCAGGCTCTCCCTTAGCAAGTCGACGCTCACCCAGCTGACTAGACAGCTCAAGACATACCAAAACTTTTTGCCATCACTTGACCTGAAACGAAGACAACTGCTGGCGGAACAGGAAAAGGCGCGGCGGGAGCTGCGGGAGCTGACTGATCGCCAGGAAGCGCTTCGTCCGGTGGTGGAGAAGCAGATCCCGATGCTGGGTTACACGCACGTCGATGTGCGCGGAATCGTTCGAGTCACTAAGACAGACATCGTGGAAGAAAATGTCATGGGAATCCATCTCCCAAAGTTAGGTGGCCTTGAGATTAAAGTGAGTGAGTATCCGTTTTTGGGGAAACCTCACTGGATTGATCGTCTCGTCCAGTTGCTTAAGCAAGCAACGGAAATTCGCATCAATCGGCGGGTCATGGAACGCCGGCTGGAGTTACTCGCGTCCGCAGCAAAGGTAGTCTCTCAACGAGTTAACCTCTTTGAAAAAGTGCTGATTCCAAAGACAGAGGCCGACGTCCAACGCGTTCGAGTTTATCTATCAGACTCGGAGCGGGCCAGCATTGTGCGAGCAAAGATTGCCAAAGGTGAGAAAGGGTTGGCATGAGTATCACTCGGATGACGAAGGTTACGTTACTGGGCACAAGCACAGAGCAGAAACTCGCCCTGAGCGATCTGCAAACGCTCGGCTGCGTTCACCTGATCTCTTTGCACGAAGAACCGAAGCCCGTCGCGCTGACTGCTCCAGGGTGGAATGAATCTCTTGCCGGTGCCTTGCGCCATCTCGCCGCCGCACCCCAGCGGCGACATCAGGAGATCGATCCCCAGAATCTCAACATCGAGGAGATAGTCAAAGCCACCCTCAAGAACAAGGAACGGCAAAGGGAACTAGCCGATCATCTAATCTCACTGCGCAGCCGCATCAGCCAGTTGAGTCCCTGGGGAAATTTTGTTCTACCTCCCCTGGACGAGATCGGCGGGTATCGGTTGTGGTTTTACCGCGTTCCGCTGCGCGAACTCAAAAAGGTAAACCAACTAACCGACCCGTGGGAGGTAGTCGCCAAGGATCACCGGTTCGCTTACCTCGTCGTCATTGCAAAGGAGGAACCTAGGCCCGGACTTCTTCCCGTTCCGCGCACCCATGCAGGAGAAGTGGCTTTAGACGAGCTGAAACGCACCTTGCTGCGAGCCGAACTAGAGATGGAAGATCTGGCGGCCGAACAAAGCGCTTTGAGCCGCTGGATTTCCCTGCTTACCAGGAATCTGGCCGTGGTCGAAGACGAGCGGGCGCTCGAGAAAGCCGGCCGGCAAACCCGCGAAGTAGATAGTATGTTTGTAGTTCAAGGCTGGAGCCTGTCTTCCGGCCTGCCTGAACTCCAACGCCTGGCCGAGACGAAGGGCATGGCGCTCCTCCAGGAAAATCCTGGTCCGGATGAAATGCCGCCGACGCTGATGGATAATCCCGTTCCGTTCCAAGGGGGGCAAGATCTGGTCGCGTTCTATGAGACACCCGGCTATGGTTCCTGGGACCCGTCTTTGGTCGTTGCGTTTTCATTCGCAATCTTTTTCGCCATGATCCTCTCCGATGCGGGCTATGCATTCGTGTTGGCGGCGATGCTTTTCCTGGCCCGCAATAAACTTGGGC
>DASTDH010000254.1:0-2752 GCA_035710445.1 Chthoniobacterales bacterium | reverse complement strand
GTTCCGCTCCCGAAACCTACTAATAACTTGGGCATTGCGCCGCTATTTTGCCCAAGCCAGCAGGTTCCTGGAGATTGGCTGTGGCACAGGTTTCGTCTTATCCGCAATCCACCGGGAATTTCCTGCGCTCGACCTCTCGGGGAGTGAGATTTTTGCCAAAGGGCTGGCATTTGCCAAGCAACGCCTGCCGGGAGTTGACCTTTTTCAGATGGATGCCTGCCAGATTCCTTTCGACAGCGAATTCGATGTAATCGGCGCGTTCGATGTGTTGGAGCATATCGAAGACGACGAGACGGCATTAGGGCAAATGTTTCAAGCGAGCAGACCAGGCGGAGGCGTTATCGTAACAGTTCCACAGCACCGTTTTCTCTGGAGTCGCGTTGACGATTACTCATGTCATAAACGGCGCTACGGCCGGAAAGAGTTAACCGACAAGCTCGCGCGCGCTGGGTTTACAATCTTGCGTGTAACGTCCTTCGCATCATTTATTTTGCCGCTGATGATGTTCTCGCGGTTGAAGTCGAAAAGATCGAAGGCGCACTTTGATCCTTTAGCGGAGTATCGCATACCGCGTCAGTTAAATCGGGTACTGGAAACTGTAATGGCGCTCGAACGCAGCTTAATCAGAGGCGGCGTTTCATTTCCGGCCGGCGGGTCACTTTTGGCGATAGCGAAGCGACGTTAAATCGGACTACCTGTGTCACAATCCACCACCCGGCGCTTTGTAATCGCTGAGTAATCGGCTTGACGCTCTGCAACGCCCGGCGTTGTATAAACTTTTACGGACATGGCTGAGAGTCAAACCGCCGTTTGCATCGCCGGAGCGCACCGCTCGGGAACTTCGATGCTCACAAGACTATTGCATGCCTGCGGACTTTACCTCGGCCCAAAAAATGAACTGATGCCGCCGCAGGCCGATAACCCCGATGGTTTTTGGGAACATCTCGGGTTCGTGGCGTTGAATGACGAATTGCTGAGTCAGCTCGGTGGTGCATGGGATCTGCCACCAATGCCTGACCAAAACTTTGGGGATCCCCGGCTCGGTCGGTTGCGGATGAAAGCGCGGTTGGTCATCGACAGATTCGATTCGGCAGGTGTCTGGGGGTGGAAAGACCCGCGCAATAGCTTAACGCTGCCGTTTTGGCAGGATCTTCTGCCCGGCTTGAAAACGATCATCGTCGTGCGGAATCCGCTGGAAGTCGCTCAGTCGATGCAGAAGCGGAACGGGACATCCTACTCGTTCGGCTTACGGCTATGGGAAATCTACAACCGTCGTGTATTGGAGACCACAGAAGGTCAAGAACGGCTCGTTACTCACTACGATCTGTTTTTCGAAGATGCGGACTCGGAATTGACGCAAATCGCGCGCTTTGCTGGTTTGCGTCCTTCGCAAGTACACAGCGCGGCGGAGTTGGTAAAACATGGCAGACGGCACACTCGTTTTACCATCGAGCAGCTGATCGATGCAGGTGTTGCCGCCGAGGTGATCGATCTTTATCGGGCTTTGATTGCCGAGGCCGTCCCGTCGAAAAGGAACAAACAAGTGGTAGCCAGGCCTCAGGAAGCGGCCAAAACCGTTGAGCCTGATCTGCTTCCTGGAGCGATCAGCCGGCTCAATGCCTTTATCCCAGACACGATGGCCCAGATGGAGCGAGTTTATCGGGAGCTACTTGCGCAAGCTGAAGCCCGCCACAAAGCTGAAGTCGAGCAGCTCAGCGCGCATTACCAGAGTGAAATCGAGCAGTTGCGCGATCGGATCGCCGCGGTAGAAGAGCTTCTTCGCGAACGAAGCGTCACTCTTGCGGAGAGCGAAGCCCGCGGAGAGGACCTGCGGCGTCGGTTGTGCCAGCAACTGAAAGCTACTAAGCGGCTGACCCGCCTTCTCGACGAGGCTCAGGAAGCAGCGGCCCGGCTTCGCTCTTCAGCGCGCTGGCAAATCGCAAATCCTTTTGCTGCCTTGAAGGCAAAGCTGTCTCCTTCGCAATCGCGGCAGTTGCTAGGTTACGGCCATTTGGAGAAGGTCGTGTCTAGTTATCAGCAGTGGCGAAGTGCACATCCTGAGGTTGGTGCGATTGACGACGAAATCCAAGCCCTGATCTCAGCTCCACTCCTAGCGCCGGGGCAGAGGGCAGCGCCTGGTGAGCCTCCTGTGCCGACGCGTCCGATTGAGTTTGCGATTCACAGCGAGGTCGAGATTTCGATCGTCATTCCGGTGTTCAACCAATTCCGTTTCACGCAAGCGTGCCTCGCTTCGATTCAAGAGCATCAGTGTTCTTGCCGGTTTGAAGTCATTGTGGTTGACGATTGCTCGACAGATGAGAGCGCCGAGGCCCTTCCACGGATACCGGGAATTGTCTACCTACGCAACGAGCGGAACTTGGGGTTCATTACCTCCTGTAATCGCGGTGCCGAGAAGGCGCGCGGCAAATACCTTCTCTTTCTGAATAACGACACGCTGGTTGAGGAAGACTGGTTGAGTCCACTGCTGGATACCTTTGCAGAAGAGCCACAAACGGGAATCGTGGGCTCGAAGCTTGTCTATCCAGATGGTCGTCTGCAGGAAGCAGGCGGCATTATCTGGCGTGACGGTTCAGGATGGAACTATGGGAAGTTCCAGGATCCACAACGGCCCGAATACAATTTTATGCGCCAAATGGATTACTGCTCGGCGGCAGCATTAATGATCCCCAAAGCCTTGTTCGAAGAGCTCGGCGGCTTTGATAACGTTTACAGCCCAGCTTATTACGAGGAT
>DASTDH010000253.1:0-3242 GCA_035710445.1 Chthoniobacterales bacterium | reverse complement strand
GAATAGGTCGTTCGGCAGAAGGGGAAATAAAACACGCTTGTCGATTAGTTTTCCTGCGGAGAGTGAGGCCGCACGGCTTGGTGAATTAGTGCAGCTTTAGAAGTCCACGGGGCCAGAACAGCCCGGTGTCACGAAACGCGCTCTAATCGAATTTCCGTCTGCATGAAACGAAAGAGAATCTATGGCCGACATTGCGAATAAATACGCGGAAAACGTGTCCGGAAAGTTTTACGTCGATGACCAGTGCATTGACTGCGACCTGTGCCGGGAAACCGCACCCGCTAATTTCACGCGCAGCGACGACGGCGGCTACTCCTATGTATTTAAGCAACCGACCACCCCGGAGGAGGAGGCGCTTTGCAAGGAAGCCATGGAAGGATGTCCAGTCGAAGCCATCGGCAACAATGGCGAAGACTGAGTGTGATCGAACCAAATGACACGATGAATTATTCCCACAGGATATCGCGGCGCAGTCGGAAAAATACCTATGCGCATTCTATGGACTCAGTTTCGGAGAAAATAAGCCGCACCTCGGCTCGTATCGCAATGGTTGGCAGGCTGATCAATGTGATGCCCATCAACTAGAGCCTTTCAAATTGGCTCTCGTGAAGACAGAGCTCAAACTCTGTGTAGGTCGCCGGCTGCTCTCCAGGGTTTAACCGGAATCGGGATTCCAAGTAGAAAAACCCTGGCACGTCACACTGGCCAACTATGTTCCATTCGCGATAAGAGTGGGGGTGGTCGATCAGGAGCCTAGCCTTACCGTAGGGTTGGGCAAACCTCCGGCCAATCGAAATCGCGTCGGGCTTTGGGGGTTGCTGAGACTTTGCACCTTTTTTTTCTCTAGTACGCTTGCTCATAGCAGTGGATCTCAAAGGTCACCCGCTTACTTGCGCGAGAGCAGGGTCGCGCTGCCGCCGGCGATCGATGCTGATCGCCTCAAAAGAGCACCACGGCGCGCTTGACTTACTCGGGCCAGATCACGAATAAAGGTTTGTCGGTTTTCGCGGACATTCCAAGTTTCCACAATGTTCGTCGGGTTTGGAGACTAAAGAGCGGATCGTGCGATGCGTCACTTGCGCAGTGCGTTTAGCGGCAACACGTTTGGCCAGGTAAATCTTAGAGTCTGAGGATAACCAAGCGATGTTCAAGTGTACGGTTTGCACTGGATAGACCTTGCGCCGCTGGCTCGCTCCGTTCCCGCCCTTCCAGGCGATGTTCGGCGTTCCTTAGCTATAATCTCATCGGCATCAAGACGCACAAGAATGGTCCAGCGATCTTGATGACTCCAGGGCTCATCTCATCGATCAGGTCCAGATAGATCTCGTCCTCCGATAGATTCCGCAGCGGAGCCATCAGAAACTCAGGATTAAACGCGATCGAAAACTCGTGTCCCTTATACATTACCGGCAACGATTCCTTGGCTTCGCCCACTTCAGGCGTATTCGCTACGATGTCGATATTACTCTTCGAAAAGATCATTTTGACCGAGTTCGACTTTTCGCTCGCAAGAATCGATACGCGGCGAACGGCGGTAAGGAAAGTCTCCCGTTCGAGGGTGATCCGTTCTTTCGCCTCAGAAGGAATCACTTGGCGATAATTGGGGTAATTCCCTTCGATCAGCTTGGAAACGAGCAGGGTTCGGTTCAGCTCAAATGCAATCTGGTTTTGGCCGATGCTGAGTTTCACTTCACCTTCTTCACGCACCAAACGCTGAATTTCAGTGACTGCCTTAGCCGGAACAATGATTTCTGTTTCCTGGCTGCGCGGAAACTCCACTTCGAGATCGACTAATGCCAGGCGTCGGCCATCCGTCGCCACCAGCGTCAGCTTATTATCCTTAAATGAAAACAGGATGCCGTTTAGTACGTATCGCGTTTCGTCCGTAGAGATTGCATAGGAAGTCTTCTTTAAACCATCCTTCAGAACTTTTTGAGCGATCGTGAAAATCTTCGCGTCCTCAAAACGCGCCAGAGAAGGAAACTCTTCTTCTGGCAGTCCCAGAATCTTGAAATAACTGGAGCCGCTCCGGATCAAGGCGGCATTCTTTGTGTCTACATCGAAGTAGATTTCAGAAGCCGGTAATTCGCGAACGATGGAAAATAGCCGCCGGGCTGGTAATGTCGTAGCCCCTGTTCGTTCAACTTGGGCTTCAACACTCCTCCGAACACCGACATCCAGGTCAGTGGTGGTCAGCCGAATTTCTCCGTCGCTAGCTTGCAGCAACACATTTGATAAGATCGGGAGTGTTGTTCGGGTGCTAACCACATTTTGAACGGTAGAAAGACCTTCAAGTACTTTGTCCTTACTGACGCTGAATTTCATGGTGTAGGGACATCAAATCATGCCCGGCAAATCTTCGCAAGTCGCTGGCGATTAGGCGACCGTGGAGTTTCACATTCAGGCTAGCATCCAAACCTGGATGACTGAGCGCATTCCATTTATTGCGTTTCTTGAACCCGCTTTTTATGGTTCTGGTCAAAACTAATTGAAAACCACAACAGAAGATATCGATCCGCTATCTTCAACACAGCGATTTTGAATCCTGACCGCCCCTCCTGTCAGGACTGTTGCGAACGCACGACGGAGTGATCGTTAGGGTCACGAGTATTGCCGAAGGAGATCTGCGCGGAAACACAGTGGATTTTTCGCTTGGCAGCCAAGCCCGACGCGTTCTAATTGCCCGATGCCGACCCCCAAGAAAGCCGCCGCCCCCAAAAACGCCCTTAGCAAACCCGTCCAACCCGACGCCGCGCTGGCCGCAGTGGTCGGCAAAGACCCACTTCCTCGGACCGAACTGACCAAAAGGCTTTGGGAGTACGTCCGCAAACACGAGCTCCAGGATCCCAAGGATAAGCGCAACATCCGCGCAGACGAAAAACTACTGGCGGTATTTGACGGCAAGAAAATTGTCTCGATGTTCGAGATGACTAAGCTTGTGAACGGGCACCTTGTCTGAAGCAGGACGGTTTATGATGTTTTGGATGGCCTA
Organism: Chthoniobacterales bacterium; assembly: GCA_035710445.1. Taxonomy (GTDB): domain Bacteria; phylum Verrucomicrobiota; class Verrucomicrobiia; order Chthoniobacterales; family JAFAMB01; genus DASTDH01. Next base: position 250 of record DASTDH010000253.1, on the reverse strand, counting down.
TGGGTCGGCCTCTGGCGGGCTTGTCCGCCAGTGGGTCTCGCTGCAGGCGTGGGTCAAATAAGGCCGGTGGAAAGGCAAATTCATTTGGCGTCGGCAGAAGGAGAAGATCTGCGCGCAGGCGGAGCGCACCTAAATCAATCACAGCGTACGTAAGATTTCGAAGAATGCGATTCAACAGATTTGGCAATCGGTCGATAATTGCTTTCGATGCGCAGTCCGTTCCTCAGCCCGCGCATAGAGACGCTTTACC
>DASTDH010000252.1:0-3729 GCA_035710445.1 Chthoniobacterales bacterium | reverse complement strand
ACGATATCGTACCACCTATTAGTCATTGAGGTACGTTATCGTACCCCACACTGAATTGCTACTTCCTCTTCTCTCGCCATGATTAATCCTAAAATTCTGGTAACCGGCGCAACCGGAAGAACCGGTCGCGTCGTAGTCACTCAGCTGCTGGCCAAAGGTTGGCCGGTACGAGCCGCCGTCCGGGTCCGGGACGCGCGCAGCGATCTGCTCCAGTGTCGCGGCGCCGAGGTTGTGGTTGCAGACGTTTTCGATCCCGGCCAGCTGATAACGCGATGCGCGGTCTGCAGCCAGCCTACTACTGCCCGCCTTATCATCGCTTCGCGATCCAGGGTGTGGCGGCATTTGCAGCCACTGCGCGGGAAACTATTCGCCGAAGGCGGACACTCAGAGAATCTGAGCCTATAAGATGATTGTAATCATCCTATGGGCATAGGAGGCCAAATGTCACCGCAAATCATCTTCCAACTGCATCTCGTTTTAGGCTATGTCGCGTGGCTGCTTTGCTTCGGAGCCTACTTCTGGCCCAGGCTCAAGGCAATGGACCGGGTTGAAGCGCAACGGGCCATCGCCACTCTGCACAGCTTCCGCTTCTTCGGGTTGGTCTTTATCCTTCCCGGAGTCATCGGCCCCAATCTGCCCGCTGGCTTCGCTGAGTTCGCCGCGTATGGCGACTTTGCAACCGGGATACTCGCCATCCTGGCACTTCTCTCAGTAAGGATACGTCCGCTCTTCACGCTCTTCGTCGTCGCCTTCAATGTCATGGGCGCGGTGGACATCATCGTCGACTATTATCATGGCAACCAGGTCGGCCTCCCCACGCTCGCAGGACAGTTGGGCGCCACCTACGCGATCCCGATCATCTACGTGCCTCTGCTGATGATCACGCACATCGCCGCCTTCTATTTGCTGGTGCGTGCACCGGACAGGAGACCGGCGGTCACCTGACCGCAAATGAGCAGCCGGAAGCTTTGGCTGCATTGATCGCACAGTTCGAAGGAGGACCATTTTTTTGCTCGTTTCCCCATCACTAAAGTGGCTGGGCTACTTTCGCTGTATCCCTGCGCGATCACTTCATTCTGGAAAGGCTCTTTTGCGATCAAACGTTAGGTTGAGCGCACTCCGAAGAGTTTCCGTGCTTGCGGATCTTTCCTCAAGTCTTTAGGTGGACCAGACGTAAAACCGCATCGGAAAAATCCATTGCGCCTTGCAGAAGTTCGGTGCCAAACGAGTAAAAGGTCACATCACGACTGGAGAGAATGAGCATGAGGCTCAATCCCAGGAAGTTCATCAGATAGATCACCATCATGGAGAAAAAGGTTCCATGCTCGATGAGATCAGTCTGTCCATTCCAGAGCATCCAGACGGTGAACGTGACGTGGAACATCCAGGTCAACCCGATCAATCCGAATAGCCACCGGTGGAATGGCGACAAGTCCCAAAACACACTGATGCCGCCGTAAAGAGCGAGAACAATCAGGCTATAAATCGGGAAAAAATAGGGTGCAAGTGAGATGAAGAAATTGTTGGTATCGGTCACAATATGCCCGCCTTCACTACCGACCCGGAAACGGGTAACGCGGCCCCCCATAATCCAGACCCAGAGCACATGTGTAAGCTCGTGACCAAAGACGTACATGAGCAGCGGCTTGGGTAAGCCGAAAAAAGTGATTAACCAAAGGATCGCTCCCAACGCGAAAAACCAGAATTCTTCCGAGGCCCAGAAGGCGTGATTCACCGTCGCCTGGGAAAAACAGGAAAAGAAAGCGCGAGTCAGAATCCAGGCGGGCGGAATCAGAAACACGGCGATTAGCTGCTTTAGCCAGCGAATCGGAACCGCTATTTCTCGATCTACTTCCCGGAACTTTCCGTTGCCGGAACGCCCCGATTGCAGCTTCCGGCGTTTTCGGTTGGTCGTTGCCACAGCGCGAACCCAGTAATCAGTAATCAGTAACCAGTAATCAGTAATCGGTATTCGCTAATCGGTGATCAGTAATCAACAATGCAGGCAAACATGGTAAGTTGGGCCCCCGGATAGCGATTACTGATTACTGCTATCTCTCGCGAGGCCGCGGACGAACTCGCAGGAGCCCGTCGCGGTGCGGTTTTGACATTACGCTCTTCCCATATAAGCGCCGGTCCGAGTGTCTACCCGGATCAGCTCGCCCTCTTTTATGAACAGCGGGACCTGAACAGTTTTTCCCGTTTCCAGTTTTGCCGTTTTTTGGACGTTGGTTGCACTATCGCCGCGTAATCCTTCCGGCGCTTCCGAAACCTTCAGCGTCACCGACGAAGGGAGCTCGATTTCGACGGCTCTGCCTTCCGCGTATAGGACCTCTACTTTTAGATTCTCGGAAAGGTACTCTTGCGCACTTCCTACCAGTTCCGGTCCCAGTGTTTCGGTCTCGTAATTTTCTGGATCCATGAAAACGAAGCCGTCCTGATCCTTGTAGCTGAATTCCAATGTGCGCCGGGTGACATCCACCAATTCGACGGTTTCGGTCGAACTGAAGCGCACATTACTGGATTTTCCGGTCCGAATGCTGCGGAGTGTCCCTTGGACGAATGCGCGTAGATTGCCGGGAGTTCGGTGCTGTACTTCGAGTACCACGGCGATGTCGCCGTTATACCGAATTGCCATCCCTTTTCGAAGGTCGTTTGCTGCTGCCATAGAAGCTGGTCCCGTGAGGTTAATGATTGCGGGAGAGGGTACGATTACAGAAGCTTCACTTTCGTCAAATCCTGAGAATCAATAATTCCGACCGGGCGGTTCGACTCGTCAACCACGATCAGATCGTCAATCCGATGTTGGTCGAGAACGGTGAGTACTTCGACGGCTAGACGATCAGCACGGATGGTAATTGGATGCTTGACCATATAGCGGCCGACGGCTTCCTGCACCATGGCCGGTCGATCTTCGAAGGCGCGCACGAAGTCACCGTGCGTGAAAATTCCGGCCAGAACTCCTGATTGATCCACAACCACCGCAACCCCAGCGCGACACTGATTCATTGCATGCAGCACAGCCAGCACCTCCGTATCCGGCGCTACCGTCGGCATGCGGTCACCTGCTCGCATCACGTCGGTAACTCGCTGCAGTAAAGCCCGGCCAAGTGTGCCGCCCGGATGAAACTTGGCGAAATCTTCCTTTTGAAAGCCACGCGCCTCCAAGAGCACCATTGCCAGCGCGTCACCCAGGGCAAGCATAACGGTCGTACTGGAAGTTGGTGCCAGATTCAACGGACAAGCCTCTTGCTCGACCGAACAATCCAGCACTACGTCGCTGTGCTTGGCCAAGGTCGAGTTCAAATCCCCGGTGAACGCAATGATTTGAACGTCGAACCGTTTCAAGGGAGGCAGTATATTCAGCAACTCTGCGGTTTCTCCGCTGTAGCTCATCGCGAGAACGGCGTCTCCGGTGGCAACAATTCCCAGATCTCCATGGAGCGCATTGAGCGGATTCAACACTACCGCCGGCGACCCGGTGCTGGTAAGAGTCGCCGCAACTTTCTCTCCGATCTGACCCGATTTGCCTACCCCCAGCACAATGATCTTTCGGCCGGCGACAACCGTCCTGCGCAGAAGCTGAACCGCTTCCGAAAACCCCTGGTTTAGTCTACTTGCCAGCCTCTGCAATTCGTGGATCTCGATCTGCAAGACCTGTCGAGCTCGTTCCAGATCACGCGCGCCAATCTTGTCGGGGTCATTCATATCGAATTTCAGGTGTTCTGA
>DASTDH010000251.1:0-3407 GCA_035710445.1 Chthoniobacterales bacterium | reverse complement strand
AGATCGCCGGCGATGCACTGGAGCGTTGGCAGTTCTGAATCGAAGTCTGTGGTTACCTCAGCGACCAGCTTCCAGGCATGTTTCGAAACAAGGATCGTGTTACCGATCAAGTGGTTCAGGTCTACCGCACACTTCGCTGTCGTCCCTGGATGGGAAAGCTCCTTCATTGCGCCCACAATTTCGGCGACGCGCCTTACGCCGTCCAAGGACTGCTGAATGGCTTTAGGTATCTCCGCTTGGAGGTATTCGATGTCGACTTCCTCTGCAAGTCGGGCAGTTCTATCTCGCAAGCCGGCTCCTTCTGGTGCGTCTTTGGCTGGACACTCAAGCTCGCGGTACGCGGCAAGAAGTGCTGACAGGCCCTTGAACGATTCTGAGAGAAAATGAATGTTGTCGCCCACGTACTGAATCGGCGTGTTAATTTCGTGCGCTATACCCGCTGCCAACTGTCCAATGGACTCCAGCCTCTGGGACTGTGCCACCTGACGCTCCGTGCGCTTGCGCTCGGTCACATCTCGTACTACAAGCGTTAGTCTGTGATTCTGAGGACCCTGCACGCATTCTGAAAGTGAGATTTCCAGGGGCATTTCCCGGCCGGTCCTGTGTTTCCCAACCAGCTCGATCGGAGCCTCGGGCGAGTTAGCGCTTCCCCCGCTGCGTGCAAAGCACTCCAGGTAGCCTGGCGCAAGCGATTCGAAATCACGCCAGAGCAGTTCGCCGTCTGAAAAACCGAAAATCGCAGCGGCGGCATCGTTTGCAAATTGAATGCGGCCGGTTTCGTCAGCAGTGACGATACCGTCGGAGGCAGTTTGAGCGATAACGCGATATCGCTCTTCGGATTCGAGAACTCGACAGCCCGCACGAAGCCGCAGCCGAAGCTCTTCAGGATTGAAAGGTTTCGTCACATAGTCATCCGCTCCTGCCTCCATAACAGTAAGCAGATCGCTGCTGTTGTTCTTTGCGGTCATCAACAGAATATAGACATAATCATTCTTGCGTTCGGCGCGTACTTTCCGACAAACCTCGAGGCCATCGAGACCGGGCATTACCCAGTCGACTATCGCGAGCCGAGGGCCCCCTTGAGATCGCACTTGTTTCCACGCCTCGTTACCATCAATGGCTACCAGCACGTCATAACCCCACTCTGTCAACATCTGCGTTAGCAACATTTGGAAAACGGGGTCATCGTCCGCCACTAAGATCTTCATGGTTGTCTTGAGCGATCACGCTTTCATTTGAATGACTGCCCCCGCCGCCTGGCGGATACTGCGTCCATGCTCCATGACAATGCCAGAGCCCGAGGCCGTGTACCAGGCATTCCGTTACTCGGCAGGAAGCGCCCGGTCGATCGTGCTCGCAGAGCAGCGCTCTTCGACCACCGCGGCTGGAGCCAGCTGCTGACTGTCCTCCAGCGCTTCCGAAAACAATTGCACCAACCGCACGAGCACTTCGCGAATGGGCGCCATGAAGCCGGGGCCACTTTGCTTGAGAAGTGTCTCCAGTTCACGCGCATTCTGGGCTATTTCTGGATATCCAATTTGACCGGCCGCGCCAACCCAACGGTGCGCTGCGACCCGCGCCTCCGAATAATGGAAGTCGGCATCGAGCGCGCTAAGGAATAGTTCACTCTGCCGCTTCCCTTCGGCGACAAAGGTCTGTTGTATACAGCGCAGCGAGAAGTTTGGTGTGGCTGGCTCCGGAGCATTTGGTGGCCTGACACCGCAGGGTGTTTCATGACTCGAGCCGATATATTGCCGAATGAGACTCGGGAACGTGCGTGTATCAATCGGTTTTGTGATAAAACCATCGCAACCAGCGTCAAAGGCTTTCTGCTCGTCACTCTTCATGGCAAAAGCGGTAAGGGCGAGCACGATGGTATTGCGTGTATCAGGAGCCGACTTCAACTGCTTGATCAACTCATAGCCGTCCATCCCAGGCAGCTGAATGTCCGTAAGGACCACCCGCGGGCAGAAGTGTTTGAGGACTTCCAGCGCCTCCTCCGCACTGGTAGCGGTGCGCACATCAAATCCCGCACGGTGCATTACGAAGTGCGCGACTTTCAGATTAATCGGAGTGTCCTCTACAATGAGTACGGAATTATTGGACATTAGTATCACTCCTGTACGGTTGATTCACTCAGGCCGTGTCGGCGAGGGGTCTTGCGACTGCCAAAAACCACACACAACAGCTCTGTTAGTCGATGGCCATCTCAATTATATTTAGTTGGGGCACGGTGTTACAAGGTAAAACTGGATCTATCTTAATTAGAATGTACAACCGAAAGTATGCATAATAACCGTGGATACTATTTCTTCTGTATCCGGTGGCAGGGGCTATCGAAAGATAAGGATGCCAGGAAGCCTGCCCAATCGTTCCTGTGCCGGCGAGATGCATCGTGCAGAACGGGAGGCGACATACACCGCGCTCGATCCCAAGGCTGCCCTTATGCTAACTTCCAAATCACGCGACTTAAGTCCAATCAGCGTGCGTGGGCGAGAGAGAAAGCCCAGAACTCAACCATGGTGAGTATTGGTGTCAGCGCCGGTCGTAAAATCCCCATAGTGCCGTGTGGTGGTGGTTAAGAAAACCGCCGGAGTGAGTAACAGAGACCAAAAAGCTGGCCCGGCGAGGACCGGGCCAGGTTGCTTTTAGGATCGACGACGTATGCCCGAAATCGGATCAGCGGCATAAGGATGAGGATACGCGGACGACCGCGGTCCTCATCATCGAGGAGTTCCCAACGGTTTTAGTGCCCGGTCGCCAGCGGGGTCCCGCTGGGCAGGTCGCCCGGCGGCAAAGCCGAGAACACCGGAAAGGCTTCTGCATTCAACGACAGGCTAACGATCGGAACCGTTGACGTGATCTGAACTGATCCCGTGAAACTGTTCAGCCCGAGCAGCGGACCGAGGTTGGCCGCTCCGTGCGCGTTCGGCGCCAGCTGCACAACCTTACTGCCCAGGGCCAGTCCCGCTGAGCTGAGCACTGTGACGGTCACCGCGGCCTCAGTGGCGGACGGGTTTGCGTAGGCGATTCCTGTTCTCGTCTCGGCGAAGGTGACGAATTCCGTGGCAGGGGCGGTCATCGCGTTCACTCCCGCCTCGCCTTGCGCTACTCCTTGATTGTAGAAACGGTAGAGCATGCTGGCCTTGATGGGAGCGCTGCAGGCCGCCATGGCCCAGCCGCCCACAGTCGGCGCTGCCGGATCGGCCGTGGTTTGCTGGTGCAAATCTGCTCCGGGGGCCAGCTCGTCGATCCGGCTGGAGACCGGTGTTCCCCCAAATGGAACCAGCAACTGAGCCCCCGAATCGGAATAGAACGTCGTCTGACAGGTCACGCTCTGCTGTGAATAATTCACATAGGTCGCGGTGGTTTGCCACCCGCCTCCAAAAGCGATATGCGGGAAATAA
>DASTDH010000250.1:0-12180 GCA_035710445.1 Chthoniobacterales bacterium | reverse complement strand
GAATGAAGGTTATCTCGGATACTTCGCAGGTACCTCCGAGGAATTACTGCGCACACTGCGGGAAGGCTGGCTTTTCACCGGCCAGATCCAGAAAGATGGTATCCCCCGTGGAACCCCTGGGGCCGATATCCAGCCGCAGCACTTTGTGCATTGCATTTCGAACCACGACCAGGTAGGCAATCGAGCGTTCGGCGATCGGCTCCACCAGATTATCAGCCCGGAGGCGTACCGGGCAGCGTCAGCTTTACTCCTGCTATCTCCCTATACGCCGATGCTTTTCATGGGTCAGGAATGGGGCTGTTCATCGCCATTCAACTACTTTACCGATCATGAGCCACAGCTCGGGCATAACATCACCGAAGGAAGACGAAAAGAGTTTAAGCAGTTCTCTGCGTTTCGTGATCCTGAGAGCCGCCAGAAAATTCCCGATCCACAAGCAGAAGAGACGTTTTTCAGGTCGAGGTTGGCCTGGCAGGATCTGACCAACCCCGAAAATGTCCGGCTCTTACGCCTTTATCAGGACCTGACCCGATTCCGGAGGACAAAATTAACCGAGCGGCGGCGCAACACTTGGCGAGTCGAGCTAGCCGCTCCGTTCACCATTGCGTTGCGGTACTACGACGTGCCCGGCCATGGCGGCGCATTGGTGCTGATCCAGCTCGTTCCCGCACAAACGATCATCGAGGCCGATACTGCGGTTCTGCGACCGCGAAAGCGGGCTGGATGGCACTTCGCGTTCTCCTCCAATCAGCCGATCTACGGAGGAGAGCGACCCGGATTATACGACCCGAAGAAAAAAGAGTTTTCGCTCATTCAACCCGAGGCGATCGTCTTCGTAGAGGAAGGCGAATTCCGACCACAGCCGTAAGCGGAAATGGCATCTCAACCACGCATCCCAACAGCGACGTACCGATTGCAACTCAATCGGAATTTCACCCTCAACCAGGCGAGCGAGATCGTTTCTTATTTGGATCGCTTGGGAATTTCTGACATCTACAGTTCGCCCTTCTATCGTTCACGCCCGGACAGCACCCACGGGTATGACGTAACCAATCATAACGAATTGAATCCGGTGATCGGCACGCTCGAGGACTTTGCCGCTTTCACCGCAAAACTCAAGGAGCGCGGGATGGGTCACATCACGGATTTTGTTCCCAACCATATGGGTATTGCTGATCCCAGCAATGAATGGTGGATGGATGTTCTTGAAAATGGTCCGAGCTCAGCCTACGCGCCTTTTTTCGACATCGATTGGGATCCGATCAAGGAGAACCTGCGCAACAAGGTTCTACTCCCGGTATTGGGCGATCAGTACGGAAAGGTCCTGGAACACGGTGACTTTCACCTGCAGTTTCGAGACGGTGCTTTTTTTGTCACCTATTACGATTTTGTCTTTCCGGTCAACCCACGCACCTACCCGCGAATTCTGCGGATCGCACTCGAGAAATTGAGCCGTTACAGCGATGAAGACATGTATTTCGAGCTGGAAAGCATCCTTTCCTCGCTGGAACATTTGCCGCCGCGCACTAATACGAACGAAGAGAAAGTGCGAGAACGAGCTCGTGAAAAAGAGGTAGTCAAACGACGTATCGCGCGGTTGTGCGCCGAGTGCCCGCAAGTGGGCGACGCGATTGAAGGGGCCCTCAATCAACTTGAAGGTCGAGTCGGCGATTCGCGATCCTTCGACAGCTTACACGAACTGCTGAGTACCCAAGCCTATCGACTCAGCTACTGGCGAGTCGCGGCCGAGGAGATCAATTATCGGCGCTTTTTCGATGTGAACGAGCTAGCCGCAATCAGGGTCGAAAATCCAAAAGTCTTTGCCACGATCCATCAATGGCTTTTTCAAATAATGAGCGACAGCACCGTCACCGGCGTACGCATCGATCATATCGACGGATTGCACGATCCGAAAGAATATTTGGAAGCACTCCAACGCCGTTCACTTCCCAGAACCGATACCGACGGGGAACCGGAAAATCCGGATAAGCGCTTCTATCTGATCGTCGAAAAAATTCTTTCCGAGGAAGAAAGATTGCGCACCGATTGGCCGGTCTACGGTACGACCGGCTACGATTTTGCCTCCGACGTCACCCAGCTTCTGGTAGACACGAGCCATGCCGATCGGTTCTCGCGAATCTACCGGGATTTCATTGACCGTTACGTTCACTTCGAATCGTTGATTTACGAGAAGAAGAAACTCGTCATGGATGTCACCCTCTCCAGCGACGTGGAGTCACTGGGTCATCTTCTTAGTGGACTGGCAGAGCGGGACCGCATGCACCGCGATTTTACTCTTGATTCCCTCAGCGGCGTAGTGCGCGAGCTAATCGCTTGTTTTCCGGTTTACCGGACCTACATCAATGCCGAAACCGGTGTTTCGGAAACCGATCGACTGGTCATTCTTCGGGCAGTCCGAGCCGCCAAGCGACGAAATGCCGCCATCGATGCGTCCATTTTCGATTTTCTGCGGAGCGTTCTGCTCCTCGAGCCGTTTGCCGGAGCCGATCCAACTTTTCGCTCCCTGCAATTAGAGTTCGTCTACAAGTTCCAGAAGTGCACCGGCCCAATCATGGCCAAAGGTCTGGAAGATACCGCGTTTTACATTTTCAACCGGTTAACTGCCCTGAACGAAGTCGGCGGCAATCCGAAACAATTCGGGATGTCAGCCGAACATTTTCATGAGCGCAATCGGCTTCGCCTGGCCGAGACTCCCCATACGCTCCTCACGTTGACAACCCACGACACCAAGCGAAGCGAGGATGTGCGCGCACGCATCGCAGTGCTCAGCGAGATTCCCGGCGAATGGGAAGCATGGCTGAAGCGATGGCGCAAACTGACTTCTCACGCTCGAACCGATCTGGAGGGCGAGACGGCTCCGAGCCCCAACGAGGAGTATCTCTACTACCAAACCTTGCTGGGCACATGGCCGATCGACCAAGGCCAGGAACACAGCGCGTATGTCGCACGCATTCAACGTTACATGCTAAAGGCGATCAAGGAAGCAAAGGTAAACAGCAGTTGGATTCAGCCGAATGAAGACTGGGAGAATGCGGTCCGGCATTACGTCGAAGAAACATTGAAACCGCAGAGCCAGCTCTGTTCGTCTTTGCTCCCGGCGGCCGACAAGATCGCTTGGCACGGAATGCTCAACTCACTGAGCCAAACGATCCTCAAATTGACCTGTCCAGGGGTCCCGGATTTCTATCAGGGTTCCGAACTGTGGGATTTACGCCTCGTAGACCCGGACAATCGGGATCCGGTGGATTACGCGGTTCGCGAAAAGGGTCTCAGCCAAATCGAAGAAAGCGACATTTCTCACTTGTTCAAAGAATGGAAGGACGGGTTAATCAAACTCGCGATTGTCCGCCTTCTCTTACAGCTCCGCCGGCGCGAGCCGAGGCTTTTCCAATCAGGCGTCTATTCGTCCCTGTACGCGACCGGCAGTAAGAAGGATTGCTGCGTCGCTTTTCACCGGCGGCACGAGGAGAAGTCAGTCTTGGTGATTGTACCACGCCTCACTACGAGACTCGGTCAACCGGGTCAAGCATTGGACTGGGGTGACACCCAACTTCTGATCGATGAATCACTACCCGAAATGCAAGATCTGTTCAGCAAGCGAATATTCAACAAAGGCGCTGATCAGGTCCAGCTCAACAGCCTCGGCGAGCTGCCCTTTGCGGTTTTTCATACGGCTGATATTGAGTAGAACACCCGCCTGCTGATAACCCCATGTCGGGGAGTGAGCCCGCCTTCGCCGGCATTGTCGTCGCTTCAAACTGGCATTACTCTGCAACATTGAGGAATGGCGCTTGCCGACCAACGCGAACCCTTTTCCTGGATATGCTCTGTCCGTGAGGCGTTAGCCGCCTATCCGGACGATCAGAAATATCTGATCGGGGTGTCCGGTGGGCTTGACTCTCGCGTGCTTCTTGAGCTTTTGCTGCGACACGGTTTTTCCAAGTTGATGGTCTGCCATCTCAATCACAACCTCCGCGGATCAGCCAGCCGAGGAGACGCAGAGTTTGTAGAGCGCCTGGCTAAGCGGCTAAAGCTTCCCTGTTTTTCCAAAACGGTTAAGGCCTGGCCAAAAAACAAATCAATGGAAACGGCGGCCCGGCTGGCGCGGCACCGTCTTTTTGCTGAGGCAGCTCGGGAATTTGGGACGAACTATGTATTCCTCGCCCATCACGCCGACGACCTCGTCGAGACCTTTCTCTTCAATATTCTTCGTGGCACCGGCTCATTGGGAAACGCGGTGATCGGAGTAGAAACCACCCTGCGAGTGAATGAACAAACACTGTCACTTGTGCGACCCTTACTCAGTGTTTGGAAAGGTGATCTCCAGGAATTCGCTAAGCACAATCGCCTGCGATTCCGCAACGATGCCACTAATGCCGATTCCCGGTATACCAGGAATCGCATTCGGAACCTCTTGATTCCCGAGATCGAGAAGATCCTGGGACGTCCAGTGAAGCGCAACTTGCTTCGACTCAGCCAAGTTGCCCGAGAAGAGGAAAGGCTGTTGGCCGAGGTCACCCCAAAGATCTGGGAGCGCGACACGATTCCGGTGCGCGAACTCGGCGCGCTTCCGGTAGCTCTGCAGCGGAGAGTGATTTATCGATGGTTGAACTGGCTTGAGATTCCCGATCTCGGGTTTGACGAGATCGAAGCCGTACGAGCCTTAGTCGAGCACGACAAACCAGCGAAAACCAATTTGCCGCATGACCAATTCTGCCGCCGCAAAGCCGGCCAGCTCTTTGTGGAACGCACTGCAAATAAACCGCGAACGAAACACCACAAAAGAAGCGGTTTACCTGCAACGAAGAACCTACAAGAACCGCGAACAGACACGCACGAACCAGAATAAGAAATTCATTTCATGTCTGCTTGGCCGCTACGGAGAAAGGAGAAACAACCACGAATGAACGCGAATGGACACGAATAGATGGCCATATTTCGCACCTAGTGATGGATGGCAATCTTTGCGTTCTTTTGCGGTTATTCTGGTTAAAGTGACCCCTCCTCCATTATGAATACCGAAGCTCTTCAATTCCTCTTCCATCTGCTTAACACTCCAAGTCCGACCGGGTTCGAAGGTGAAGGTCAGAAGGTTTGGCTAAACCATCTGAGCCGATTTAGCGATGTGGTCGATAACGACGCGTATGGAAATGCTTGGGCGACACTAAAGGGAGAAGAGGAATCGCTTACCATAATGCTGGAAGCACATGCCGACGAAATCGGCTTTATGGTTCAAAACATCACGGACGAAGGTTTCATCTATTTCACTCGTATCGGTGGGAGCGACCGAGCAATCGCCCGCGGTAAACGAATCAAGATCCTGAGCAGCAAAGGACCAGTGCTCGGGGTGATCGGAAACACGGCGGTTCATCTCCGTGAAAAAGATGACGATAAGATACCCGAGGTACATCAGCTTTATGCGGACATAGGTGCGCGCTCCCGAAAAGAGGTGGAAGAACGCGGGATTCGTCCGGGCCATCCCGCGATATACACGGACTCCGCCGAAGAATTGGTGCCAGGAAAAATCGTCGGGCGGGCAATTGATAATCGCATCGGCGGCTTCGTTATCGGCCAAGTTTTCGCCAATCTGTCCGCGCTTCCGACCAGGTGCCGGGCCACTGTCTATGGTCTTAATGCCGTTCAGGAAGAGATCGGCGGTTTCGGTGCAGCAATGGCAGCGTTTCGCCTGGAACCAAGCGCGGCGATCATTCTCGATGTCACTCACGCCACCGACACACCTAGCATCGATCGCAACAAACATGGGTCGGTGAAATTGGGCGGAGGACCCTCCGTCACTCACGGCACTGCCAATCATCCGTTAATAGTCGAGCGTCTCATCGCGATCGCGCTGGAACTGGAAATTCCGGTTCAGCATGAAGCATCCTCTCGGACGACGGGAACCGATACCGATAGGATCTTCCATTCCAAACGCGGAATTCCGAGTGCTCTTATTTCCATTCCGATGCGATATATGCATTCGACCGTGGAAACGATCGATCTCCAGGATGTTGAACGCTGTATTCAACTGCTAACCGAGTTCGTGAAACGTTTTACCGACAGCGCGGATTTTAACCACCGATTTGGACAATGATGCATCCGCAGATTTCGCAGATTACACCGATTTAATGAGTGTAGTTGAGGCGGACCTGATCTTTGGTCCGGAAAGGTTCACCGGTCTTTGATGATCCCAGAGCCAAACCTAACCTGTGTAATCTGCGGATGCTTTCTCTCCGGAATCCAAAATAATCCGGCCAGCGGTGGATCCTAACTCGATGCCGGCTTCCTTTGATGTAGAACTTTAAATGCGGTCCCGGCTCCCAAAGGATTAAGAAGGCGCCGCGTTACCGGATCCTCACTTTTGAACGCATCCGGGTACCACTCTCGGATGAAATCCAATTGAGTGGAATATCCGATCTCGCTAAGGCCCAGAGCACGACCCCAATGGCGCAGATCCTCGAAATTCACATCGGCGGTCAGGTCTTGTCGCCCGGGTCTCCGATAGATCTCTATTCCATCGAGGCGTTGATGCTGAAAAAAAGCACGAAGAGTTCCACTCAACTTGCCGCGATAATTTTCCTCCGGGGATCCGCCATAATCGATCGTCAACAGGGCGCCCTGGTGAAGCCGCGAACAAAGCTCTTTCAGCCAAAAATAGTAACTTTCGTGAACCTCGACGGATTGACCAATCCCAAAACGCGGAGACAGCAAACTGCTTTCAGGACCGGCCGATACGGGCACCGTGCGCTCGAGCCAGCGACCTTCCTGTAACCCTACCCAAATCTCGTCCCAGCCCGATTTGGTTCGAACAAACCGGCGGCAAGGAAACGCATCGACAAACTCATTGGAGAAAACGATCGCTGTACCGTCGGCTGCGTTCAGCGCTTCTCTAACCAAGGTAAACTGTTTGATTCGGCGTGAGGGTTGGTCTCGAACACGTACATCGACCACATAGTAGCGGAGTTTTTCCCACGGCCGAAAATTGCTGAGAATGCTGCGCGCCAGTTGGCCGGTTCCTGAGCCCAATTCTATGACCGTCGGACGCGCCAACTGCAACGTTTGGATCTCGGCGCGAATCCAGCGGCCGAGAGCTTGTCCGAGGGAATCGTCCAGTGTGGCCGAGGTCGAAAAATCGCCACTCTTGCCCACCGTCTCCATCTGAGTCGAGTAATAACCATGAACCGGATCGTAGAGCGCCGATTCCATATATTGATCAAAGCGGAGGCTCCCGCCTCTTCGCTGGACGACTTCACCTAACCAGCTCGGCATGACCTATCCTAAGAATGGGATCGGCCGGTTGGTAGATCGTAGAAAGATGAGAAACAGACCGATCAGGAAGAATAAGATGATTGGCGTCCAGGCCGCAGCGATCGGAGAAATTCTTGCCCCCGCTCCCAGCGCCAGACAAATATTGCCGGCTGCGAACAAGGCAATAAACAAAAACAGTCCGCCGGCAACTCCTCCGAGGGCACCCCGGCGAGAAAAGACGACACACATCGGACTTGCGACCAGGATAACCACCAGCGAGTTCCAAGGCAGGGCAAAGCGATACCAGAATTGTGACTTATAATCTGCCAATGCGGCCGACGGAAAATCCGCATTCACTTTCAGATACTGTCGAAGCTCGGGCACCGTCATCATCTTTCCTTTCAAAGCCGAGCTTCCGATCTGCCATAAGGTTTCATTCCACCCGGTAATTTCTTTCCTATCGAAGAATTCCTCGTCGGTCACATTGCCCTCAGGGTCGATCTGAGAAACTTTACCATTGAAAAAAATCCAGGCGCCAGTGGAGCGATCATGGGCGGCCGACTCGGCGTAAGTTATGGACACGATGGTCTCTTGGGGATCCTGCTGGGTGACTTCGATACCGCGCATTTCCTGGGTCTTCGTGTTCAGGTGCTGGACGAACCAGAGCCGATGCTCGCGCCGATTCACAAAAATGTGGCCATCGAGCAGCGTGGTCTTGGAATGACCTTTGGAGATCTCATCAATCATGTAGTTGTTGGCGTAGTAGCCTTTGGGCGCGAGTTCGAAATTGAGATAAGTGCCAAGCCCGGTCAGGAGTATCCCGACCAGGAAAAGTGGCCAAAGGACGCGCGGCACACTTCGACCGGCGCTCAGCATCGAGATGATTTCGTTGCGGCGTGACATGCGGGTCAGCACGTACAAGAGTCCGAGCAAAACACATAGCGGCAGAAAGTTGACGATCATGTAAGGGGACTGAACAAGGTAAAACAAGGCGATCAGATGAGCCGGGATATGGGCCTCGACAAAATTGGGACTGTTCACACCGAGATCGTAAACCAGCCAAATCCCGAGCATTCCAAAGAGCGCATAGGAGAAAGGAACTAAAAAGCTTTTCAGAAGATACCGATCAAAGATTCCGAACACGCCGCAAATTATACACGGTACCTGCAGAGTCCAGTTGGGATTGACGCCGGGAACGGCAGATGGTGATCAGCGGCGACTGTCCCCGCGGAGCACATGGTGTGGTTAAACTTAAAGCTTGGAACGAAGCGACTCGTTCAGACCGTACACAAATTGCAGTCGCCTTAGGGTGGCTGCCTCCGGCGTTGAACATTGCTCGATCCGACCATGGATTGCGGCATTGGCGGACCAACTCATGGCGGCTGCGGTTTGTGGTCAGGCAAGTCGTTAGCTTCGCTGGCTATGTCGAGTGGGTGGCCGAACAAAAGATCTAACGGGACAGTCGCCGCTACCAGTCACCAATCACTAGTCACTGCCGTTCCCGGCGCTAGCTTCTAGCTCCTGCTTCATCTACACTCTTTCAAAGTGATCGCACTAAGGGAAGATTTTAACAATGACTTCGGCGAGTCGGTACGAACCATATTCGGAAAGACCGGTCCGTTCGCGACTCAAGAAACATTCGAATTCCGCCCCCAACAACAACAGATGGCATCGGCGGTTGCTCGCGCTCTGAGTGAAGGACGTTCACTGGTGGTCGAGGCTGGCACGGGCGTTGGTAAATCGTTAGCTTACCTGGTTCCTTCGATTTTATTTGCTCTGGAAAATCGGCGTAAGGCAATTATCTCCACCCATACAATCAATCTTCAGGAGCAGCTGCTACAAAAGGACATTCCGGCGGCCAGGCAGGCGATCAAAAAGCCGTTCGAAGCAACTCTACTTAAAGGACGACAAAATTATCTTTGTCCGAATCGCCTCGATCGCGCGCTTCAAGGCGGCGATGACCTTTTCACTTCGACTGATCGAGAGGAATTGCTGCGGATCAAAGCCTGGAGCCAAAGAACGACCGAGGGAACCTTAAGCGATCTTGAAGTCGAACCGGATCCGGAGCTCTGGTTACAGATCTGTAGCGAACCCCACATCTGCACGCCCAAGAGCTGTGGAAGTGACGGACGTTGTTTTTATCAAAACGCCCGAAAGAAATTGCTAACAGCCGATATTGTAGTCGTAAATCACACACTTTTTTTTGTAGCACTGGAAAGTGTCGGCGATCTGGAGAGTCGCACCGCCGGTTACTTGTTCCCGCACGACTTTGCCGTGTTCGACGAGGCGCACACCCTGGAGTCGGTGGCCGCGCGTCAAATCGGGATCGGAATCTCCCAATATGGGCTGCGTCAGGCATTGCACCGCCTCTACAACCCGAAAACCGAGAAAGGCCTTTTTGCGCTGCTTCGGGCTGGCGAGGCAGTAAAAGAAACTGCGGAAGCGCTCGACATGGTGGGACGGTTTTTCAACCAAGTAGAGGGTGTAGTGAACTTCCAAAAGGGACGTGAGTTTCGCGTTCGTCAGCCGGAGCTCGTGCCCGACACGATCAGTATGGCTCTGGCTCGAGTCCAAACCGCAATTATTTCGGGGATAAAGGCAACGGACGATGATCGGCTTAAAACCGAGCTCCAAGACATCGGCCGACGGATTCGAGACGCTCGATTTGGAATTGGCGACTTCCTTCGTCAGACGCCGGAGAACCACGTATATTGGGTGGAACGGACCGGAAAAACCGGACAATACCTCTCACTAAACGCGGCTCCAGTAGATATGTCGGGCGCTTTGCAGCGGTTATTGTTCGCGGAAGAGCGTCTTTGCATCATGACCAGTGCCACGCTCTCGGTCGGAAGCCCTGACCTTTCGTACTTTCGCAATCGAGTGGGAGCAATGGAAGTAGAAGCCGTACAAATCGGAAGCCCATTCGACTACGAGCGACAGATGAAGCTGTTTGTCGTCAAGAAGATGCCCGATCCACGCGATAGCCGATATGAAGAGGCCCTCGAACATTGGATCGGACATTTTCTGGACCGGAGCGAAGGCCGTGCTTTTGTTTTGTTTACCAGTTACAAAACGCTCTCGAGCCTCGCAGAGCGGATGGAAGTCCGGCTGCGTCGCCGCTATAGTTTCTTTGCTCAGGGTCAGGGTCTTTCCCGGACCCGCATGCTGAACGAATTCAAAAAGGCCAGGGATGGCGTCCTGTTTGGAACCGATAGTTTTTGGACCGGAGTCGACGTACCCGGGGAGGCCCTCTCAAACGTGATTATCACTCGTTTGCCATTCGCGGTGCCGGATCATCCGCTGATTGAAGCGCGGTTGGAATACATCGAAGCCAACGGCGGAGATCCATTCTCCGAGTATTCCCTGCCCGAAGCCGTGTTGAAGCTGCGCCAGGGAGTCGGCCGGCTCATTCGAACAAAAACTGATACCGGAATGGTCGTCATTCTCGATAACCGGATTCTTTCCAAAACGTACGGGCGCGCCTTTCTACAAGCGCTACCCGAGTGCCCGGTCGAAATTGTTTAAAGAGCTGGGGCAAGCATGAATGCAGTAAGTCAATTTCTCGAAAGCGTTGAACAGAGCATCGCCGCGAGAGATTTCAGAAAACTCACGCTGGGAAAATTGCGTGGAGAACTGTCCAATTCCGAACATATCTACGTGCGTCTGGTTCAGCTAAAGGAAGGGCATCGACTTACTTTTGTTTATCGCGATCCAACCAGCGATATCACAAAGAATTATCCTGTTCCGGATGGCCTGGCTTTGATTCGGTCCTGGCTGGGAGAGACATGCCTGGCCGCCTCTCTGTTCACATCGAATCGGCGTTTTCAATTGCTATTCAATCGCCGCGGTAAACCGCGACTGCATCGCTCAACCGAAGCCGTTTCGGATCGCACGGAACCCGTCCGGCCGCTGGATCATGATCATTCCAAGAAGCGACTATTGCAGGACGAGCGTTTCTTGGAATTCCTCGGCATCCTCGACCCACAAGGTAGACCTCGGGCCCAAGCCGGAGACAAATATCGGCAGGTGCATCAATTCGTCGAAAATGTGGCGCCACTGCTGCAATCGCTGCGCCCCGGCCACCGGCTCAGAATCGTGGACATGGGATGCGGCAAAGGATATCTGACCTTTGCCCTGCACCGTTACCTCCAGGAACGAAAATTGGATGTACAAACCACCGGCATCGAACGAAGAGCCGCTTTGACCCGCGACGCCAACGCGATTGTTCAAGATCTGCAGTACACGGGTATCGAATTTCAATCAGGTGAGATTTCGAATGTTGCACTGGAAGAAGTCGATTTACTGATCGCCTTACACGCCTGTGATACGGCAACCGACGAAGCAATTTTTCGCGGAATCCAGGCGGGATGCCGCTGGGTTGTAGTCTCCCCGTGCTGTCAGCATGAGCTGCGTCCGCAGCTACAATCGCCATCCGGGCTGGAACCGCTTTTCCGCTATGGAATTCAGCTCGATCGAATGACTGAAGCCGTGACCGACGCGCTTCGCTGTTTGTACCTGGAAGCCTATGGCTACATCACGCGCCTCCAAGAATTTGTCGATCCGGAACATACGGCGAGAAACCTTTTAATGATTGCCACGAAAGCGGCCAGAAATCCCGATCGACCGGAGCTGCTGGAACGGGCAAAGGCGTTTCAAGAACAGTTCGGTATTAAAACCCAGCGATTAGCAGAGCTGCTGCGCTGCGCGAACGACCAATAGTCGATAGCCAATAAACGATACCAAATTGTTTGCTGTTTATCGGCTATTGGTGATTGGATATTGGTCATTCGCGACGCGCGGTTGACACCCGAAAATTCCGAACGACTGTTTCGGTTCGCATTCGGCGGGGTAGCCAAGTGGTAAGGCCGAGGTCTGCAAAACCTCTATTCGCGGGTTCGATTCCCGCCCCCGCCT
>DASTDH010000249.1:0-17325 GCA_035710445.1 Chthoniobacterales bacterium | reverse complement strand
AAGTGAATGATCGTGTGACTCGATCGATGCGCGAGCTCAACCTCAAAATACGTGATGATAAAAGGGTCTCTTCGGTGATGCTCACTCTGGGCGATGGCATCACGGTCGTACGCAAGCTCTAAGCGTCCCGGCCCGGCGGTCCGGGACGGACCGCCCTACCTGATCAGCAATTACCGACTACTGGTTATACTGCGCGCTTCTATTTAGTCGATCGTTCGGACGCCAATCGTCATCGGCCACTGCGCTTGGCAATGGCAGGACCACGTTTATTCGCGTAAATTCGCGCCACTCTGCCTCCTCATGGATACAGTCCGCTTCGCAAAAGTCATCGAGTCATCCGGCAAACCCGATACTCACCTTCTACTGATTGACCCGGCCAAGGACAAGACATTGCAGGCGGCGATAAAATCGCACCGCGTGATGACGGTATACCAAGGATCTGGAAATACGAAGACGGACTACGGAGCGATCGGTTTTGAGGAGGGGGCATCCCGCCAGTTTCTCCTGTTTCCAAAGAGCCTAAAGCCGTTTGCTGACAAACGGGTGATCGGCATCAAGTATGATCTGCTCGATTCTGCTGCCGATGTCGAAGAAGATCGACCTTCCAAACCGGTCACTGACCGACCGGCGAAAGCGGCAGTCGATAAGACGGCTGGCCAAATGCCAGACAAAGCACCGAAGGTGACTCCAAAGCCGCAAGCTAAGAAAAAGGAGACGGCCCCAAGGGTAGCAGCACAGAAGGCGGAGCCTGTGGAAAAGACGCTGCCAGACAAGCTCGTCCAATTCCCGAAACCTGGAACGACTCCGAAAGTCCCCGATCGCAGTGATGAGTTAGAACGGTTCAGGCACCAAGTGCGCGAGGCTATGGATCTCCTGGAACAGGGTAAGCAGGTCGCAGCGTTCAATCTCTTGAAAAGGATCGTAGAAGAATAGCACTGCCCTGCCGGCTATTCGCCGCTGGAAAATCTTCTTCTGGGCAGTATCCTGCAAGAATTGCTTCCACCAAATTCGGTGAGGTTCGGCTCGAGTCCAGCGTTCGAGCGATTCAAAGTCGCGTCAGTATTGGCGCATCCCGATATGCGGTGGAAACAACGAGAAGATCAGATTTTCGTGCAATAACAGACCATCGGGCTGAGCAGCCACCGAGTCTCCGATTTGGTGACCGAACCCAACCAGCGTTTTCATGCCCGTAAGGACATTCACACGCATGCCAAGGTAAACGACGATTAGGTCTGGATAGGGAGTTAGATCAACTGTCTGGCGAGACCCAGTCATAGAATTTGTTGTCTGAGGGGGATCTTAGAGTGAATCTCATCAACGCCCATGTCGCTCAAAGAATATGCCAGAAAGCGGGATTTCCAAAAAACACCCGAACCTGATGCCAAGCTCTCCCCGCCCGGAAAGGGTCGCCGCTTTGTGATACAGAAGCATGCGGCCTCCCGACTCCACTACGACTTTCGGCTGGAGCTTGGCCGGACGCTTAAATCGTGGGCAGTTCCTAGAGGGATTCCGTTCCAGAAGGGAGAAAAGCATCTTGCGGTCGAGGTAGAAGATCATCCGGTGTCCTACATCGATTTTGAAGGAACCATTCCCAAAGGTCAGTATGGCGGCGGCACCGTGATGGTATGGGATCGCGGGACCTTTGAACCGCTGAGCAAAACGCCGACCAAAGAGTTGGCCAGCGGAAAACTTCACTTCATCCTGAACGGCTCGAAGCTCAAGGGTGAATGGTATCTGGTTCGGCTCCGAGACGAAAAGCAATGGCTCTTAATCAAAGCCGGAGAGGATATGAAGCCGGTTTCCAAAAAAATGGACGATACTTCCGTGCTTTCCGCCAAAAACATGGAGGAGTTGGCCAAGGGAAATAGGGTCTGGCAGTCCAGACCGACCAACAAATCGGGTCAGGCGACAAAAAGGAAGTCGTCGAGAAAGGGTTCGACCGCTCCCATCCCCTCTTTTCTGGAGCCGATGAAAGCCAAGCTGGTCGATTCTATGCCGGCCGGGGACTGGATCTACGAAATCAAATTCGACGGTTTTCGTGCTTTGGCGCTGCGCGGGGGCAGCGAAGCACGACTCTTTTCCCGCAACGAAAAAGATCTGGGCGGGAAATTTCCTGAAGTGATGGATTCGATTCTCGCCCTGGATGTTCGAGATGCAATCATCGACGGAGAAATTGTTGCCCTGGACGAGAAAGGCCGCTCATCCTTTCAATTGCTGCAAGCCTTCGAAATGGGACAGGAGCGTCCACCTTTATTTTTCTATGCGTTCGACCTGTTGCGGCTGAACGGGAAGGATTTTCTCGGTCTTCCAGTCGAAGAACGAAAAGCAACGCTGGAAAAGCTATTGAAAGATCCGCCCGACGCGATCCGCTACTCTGCCTCGGTCGAAGACGCCGGCGAAGATCTTTTAGACAGGGCTCGAGAACTTGGGGTTGAAGGCTTGATCGGAAAAAGGATCGGTTCCCGCTATGAATCGGGCAAGAGAAGCGGCGCCTGGATTAAGCTTAAGCTGCAACAGCAGCAAGAGTTCGTGATCGGCGGATACACGGATCCGGAGGGAACACGGAAGTATTTTGGGGCTATTCTAGTTGGCGTTTACGAAGGCAACGAGCTCAAATTCGTGGGTAAAGTCGGTACCGGCTTTAATGAAAATCTGCTCCGCACCCTCTATTCCAAGTTCAAAAAAATTTCCAGCGACCGATGTCCTTTTGTTGACCTTCCGGAGAAGCATAGTGGGCCATATGGAAAACCAATGACCGCATCTGAGATGAAGCGTTGTCATTGGCTGGAGCCGACGCTTGTCTGCCAAATCAAATTCGCCGAGTGGACCCGAGACAATCGTCTCCGCCAACCGGTCTTCCTTGGGCTGAGAGAAGATAAAGCCGCCAAGGAAGTGGTTAGAGAAAAAGCGGCCTGATTCGAGCCTAAGGCAAGAATGAGAGTTCCCTCTCTTCATTCTCCGACTCCAACCGTGAATTCCATTGGATCTTTCCGCTTTCGAGATCGAGAACGATATGGTTAGGAAACACGGCCTCGCGAAAGACTGAGCCAATCGACCTTTGGGTAACGTTCAGAACTACGGATGATCGATCGTCTGAACCCAATTAAAACCGCGCGGATGCGCGTGATCAAAAAAACGGCCGGCCGCCCAAAAGGTAGGTTCGAACTCTTCCAGCAATTCGCCGGCCGACAATTCTTCGGGGCTCGCGCTCCCGTGCAAAGCGGGCGGATGATGATGGAGCACCAGCCATGGCAGCCCCGTTTTTTTGCGGAGCTCAGCGCCTTCGGCAAGCCAGAATCGTTTCCGCTCGATAGTGGAGACATAGCTCAGCGTGGTAACGATTAACCGCTGGCGAACGATGGAGGTTCGGCCATCGGAGATCAGAGTATTAATCGAATCCAGTCCAGCCATCCAAATCGGCACCGGACCACGCGAAGAGGTATCAACTTCGTCCACCGTATCGTTATTCCCTGAAGAAAGAGCGACTCGGGTTTTTCGCGCCAAAGAGCGAAGGAAAGCCTTGGCTTTGAGAGTTTGGAGATTGAGCGGCTCCGACCGGAAAACATTGATGAGGTCGCCGGCGATGGCAACCAGGTCGTAGCGCTCGGATCCTTGATCAAGCCACTTGAACCAGCGGTGATTCCATCCGAGTTCGGCGGTTAGAAGAAGGCGCATTGGACAAAACTAACATCGATCCGCAGGTAAAAAAGCACCCCTGCTCAAACAGAGGCGCTTTGCCCCCGCCCGCATGAGCCTCCGCCTCGGCGGATACCAGCGGGCATCAGGAATTAACCCCCACTCATCCTTCGTATCCTTGGCGAAGGAAGATTTCCCGACTATAAGAACCATTCAACCTGCGTCCCAATCAACCAGCCATCATTGGCTTTCGAACTGTTATACGGTGCAGGCGAAAACCCACCGGTGTTGCCGCCTTCTTGAATCGAAGTGGTTGAGCCTCTCAAAGAGTCGCTCCAGATTGCGTCGCTCGAGATGAAAAGCGCTATCGATGGAAAAAATCGGTGACAAATGTTCTAAAACGCCCAATCCGGATGGCGAGCAGCCACCGCGGCAAGATCAAACCCGACGGTTAAAACGTGAGCCGGCTCGTTAGAAACGTGCTCGTGCCAATGATTGATATTAGGACCGACACAATAGATCGTACCCGGCTTCAAAACGAATTTGCCGCCGCCCATCGAAAAATGGTTGCTGACACCGGCAACCTGATAGTAAAACTCCCAATGCCGGTGCACATGTGGTCCTACTCTGGCCCGGCATGGGTGCCGGACATCGCTGCAATCAATGATGTCCGGGACGAGCCGCTCCATTTCGACGGCCCAGTACCCGGAGATCATTCCCTCCTGGTGGAGCAATTTCATCCGTAAGAAGTCCTTTTATTGGTATGGAACTGGAAAGAACCGAATGAGCAAGCTTCTGTAGCTACCGTAGTTGCAGTTGTCAAATTATCGAATCCGTGGTTTTTTGCCCGGGTCGAAAAATCCGTCGAAGGGGGTTCAAATGTTTAAAGATGGGCAATTACTCCAGGGATGGAACGGGGTGGTAAGGATCGGCGACACGGTTCGACGCCCGGCTCGCCCTTGGAGTCGGACGGTTCAAAGTTTGCTTGGCCATCTGGCGAGCAAAGGATTTGATGCCGGACAAGGCCGCTGGGATTCGATGAACAGGGGCGGGAGATAGTGAGCTATCTAGCAGGATCGGCGGAGCATTACCCCTGGCGAGAATTCGTCTATTCGACAGATAACCTGTATCGAGTAGCGCGCTTGCTCCGGCGCTATCATGATTTAACGGTAAGCTTCTCCATTCCCCGAGACGCAGTCTGGTTCGCCAAAGTACCCGGATCTCCCGAGGCGATATGTCATGGCGACATCGGCCCATACAATACAGTCTATGTTCAGCAAGCGGCAGCCGCTTTGATCGATTTTGACACAGCAGCTCCCGGGCCACGAATTTGGGACGTGGCGTTTGCCGCCTACCGGTTCGCTCGAGTTTGCGAACTATCAACCATTCCCCGACTTAGCGAGGTTTACCTGCATCGAGTGTCTCGGCGGATTCGACGGTTCTGCGACTATTATGGACTCGAAGACAGAACGACCTTGTTGGAGGTGATGCTACAGCGGTTGGAATTTCAGATCTCCTGGCTCGGCGCTCCCGCAAATCTGACAACTCACCGCAAAGCTGTTGCGCAAACGCACGCGGCTTTTTTCGTAGCGAAGTGCGGGCCATCGCCCGGCACGCGCGCGAGCTAAGGCGATACCTTTGATTTGCATGAGTTCCTTTGCAACCTGCAATAGAAGCAGCTTCGCACTTGTAGCTGTGTCGGTTACTTTCACAGACAATACGCGCACTCCGCTCCACCCTTTGTGCTTGAACCTTTTAAATGACGTCGGGTTCACGTTTGTTCTGCTTTAAGCACGGATTGCTTCGAGAACAAGGAGTTCCTTGAGGGGATTGAGTAACCCGCGCCAATGTTTGCTCGCTAGCAAATGAGAGGTTCAAGCAACCGCCTCAATGATGGCTTCAACCCGCTTCTGCAAATGGCCAAAATGGGAACCGCGCCAGTAAATCCGTCCGCATTTTGAGCAGTGTCGAAATTCGCGGTAGTAAAGCCGGGTCAAAGGCTCCAATTTGTAGAGCACGGCCTCCTTGGATACCGGATTCAAGCGCTGATTGCACTGCAGACAACGCTGAAACGGCGCCAGCCTTTCTATCAAATTGAATCGTTTGATCACTTCCGCTGTTTGCTCAATCGCGTGCTGCGATCGCGGATAATAGCCGGTCTGTACCACGCTATGCATCAAAAGGCGCCGATCGCGAGTCAGTAGCGCCCGGCGTTCCTGCACGGCGGTGACCAAGAGCTCGCTATCGTCTACATCATGCCGATAGCTCACATCGAATCCCAGCAAACGAAGGTCTCGCGTAAGCTTTCCTAAGTGACCGTCAGCAACAAAGCCTGACACCTCCCGAGCTTGAAGACGGAACTCAGGGAATAACTGGTTCGGGCCGAGGACCGAGTAAATCTCAAGACCAGCATCGGCGTCTAGTGGAAAGGAAAAACCGACCGGCCTTCCATTTGCAATGATCAGGTCCACCTCAGGATGGGGTACCCCGCAGGCCTCGATTACGTCTTTGACCGACGCTTTGTGGTTCAATGCCCGTGTAATCGGGGGATTTCGGTCCGCCCGCTTAACAAACAAAACCAGGTCGCCGTGAAAAGTCAGGGTGACACGGAAGGTTCTTTCCCCGCCCAATTGCGGATGAGATAACCCGCTCATCAAGATACCATAGGATGCCGAGCCGAGCCGGCAACTCTCCTACATTAACAATTTCGGGGTTACGTCCCCCAAGGAACTGAATGAAAGCAGCCCCGTACCAATCCGCTAACTTAACGGGCAACGGAAAGTCCCGGGGAACAGCTTTTGCAGCCGGCGGCGGCTTTGTCGATGAAGCCAAATATGATTCGACGTGACCATTCCGATCAACGGGGCTAAATTCCAGCACGTTGTGAAAGAAGAACTCCCCCCGATCGGCTCGGATGATGTCGCTCTCAAGCAGGATCTTTTCGCCTTCCTCCTCGAGAATGCTACCGATCAAATTTATTTTAAGGACAAGGAAGGCCGATTCCTCTGTGTCAGTAGAGCCGTGGCCGACTTTATGGGAGTAGAAAAGCCGGCCGACCTGATTGGCAAAACTGACTTTGACTTCTGGTCGGAGCAGACCGCGCGCGAAGCAGCCGATGACGAAAAGCGGATCATCGAAACCGGCATACCGATGGTTGGTAAGGTCGAGAAGCTGATTTATCCAAGCGGTCGGATTACTTGGGATTATACCAGCAAATTACCGCTCAGAAATTCCCGCGGTGAGATCATTGGCATCTGCGGCATTAACAAAGATTTCACAGCCGTCAAACGTATGGAAGACGAGCTCGAGGCAGAGAGGAACCGACTTCGAGCGACAACCGCTGAACTTGCAGCGAAAAACGCTCAGCTCGAGGCCGATCTCCGCATGGCGCACGAATTCCAGCTCGCCTTATTGCCGCGCAAGAACCCGACACTCACCGGGTACAGCGTTGCCGGCCATTCTCCGTTTACTTTCGCTCACTATTATCGGCCGGCAGCGGCAATCGGCGGCGATTTTTTTGATTTTTTCCAGCTTTCGCAAAATCGGCTCGGCGTCTTCATTTGCGACGTGATGGGACACGGGCTGCGCGCAGCGTTAGTCACCGCTATCATTCGGGCACTGGTGGAAGAGCTGCGGCCCGCTATGTCCAACCCCGGACGGTTTCTGACCACATTGAATCGCCGCCTCCGAACGATTCTCCAACGGGTGGATGAACCGTTCGTTTCGACGGCATTCTATTTGATCGTCGATGCGACCAGCAAAGACGTGCAGTTTGCCAATGCCGCCCATCCAGTTCCGGTACGCCTACGTCGCTCGGAACGGGTGGCCGAGCCAATCACCGATGATAAGGCACAAAGCGGTCCGGCCCTCGGTCTTTTTGACGACATCTCGTACGCAACATTCAGTTTTCCCTTCGAGCCTAACGACTGCCTGATTCTGTTCACCGACGGGCTTTACGAAGTGGATTCGCCCGAAGGGAAAGAATTTGGTCGAAACGCTTTAATCTCCAGCCTTCGTCGTCTGTCCACCCTGCCGGTTGAACAACTTTTCCCCGCCGTGGTAGATGAAGTCTGCCGGTTTACTTCGCGACAGCATTTTGACGATGACGTTTGCATGGTGGCGGTGGAACGGGCCGAACTGATCGAGAGCGCAGATTTGCTGCGGAAGTAGGTGTGACGGGACGAGGCGCCCCATCGCCCCATCGCGATCATCGTCCTGTCGCCCCATCAAGTCCCCTCAACGAGCCAGTTGACGCGCAAGCCGAAAGGCGCGCGGTGTCAAACCGGTCCGCGTACGAAACACGCGATAAAAATGATTCAGACTGGCGAATCCGGATCGGATGGCAACATCGGTGACCGGATGCGTGGTCGTTTCCAGAAGCTTCTGTGCATGATTTACGCGGACCCGAAGAATCTCATGAAGGATCGTTCGTTGCAGCTCGTCACGAAAAGCTCGTTCCAGCGATCGCCGCGGAACTCGGCCATGGGCAACCACATCGTCTACCGACAAATTGCCTTTGGGAAAGTTCTCCTGAATGTACCCCAGTGCGCTGGCCACCTCCGGATTATCGACAGCGAGAACTTCGGTGCTTTTCCGTGTAACCACCCCTTTGGGCGCGATCCGCTTAGGCACCTCAGGCGGTACACCGCCATTCATCAGGTGATCGAGCAAGGCGGCCGCTTCATAGGCCATTCCTTCCAAATCGTGGCGAACACTCGATAGCGGCACCTGCACGCAATCACAAATCACCGGGTCATTGTCCACGCCCAGAACCGCCACTTCGTCCGGAATTCGAATTCCGCTTTCGATACAGGCGTCGACGATATCGGCAGCAACGCAATCGTTATAGCAAAAAATACCCAGCGGATAGCGCAGCGATCGAATGGTGTGAATCACCCACCTGCGGCGCAGCGTTCGATTCATGTGACGGCTCGAGCGGGCGCTCCGGCGCGTATTGACGGGTAGCAATCGGACACAGTCGAAACCAGCAGTCCGGATAGCCGTCGCAAATCCCAGGAATCGTTCTTCGTTCACGGTGTCGTCCCAAAATGGCGCCCAAACAAACGTCTTGAGATTTCTTTCGAGCAAATGCTCCGCGCCGAAGCGACCAATGGCCTCATTGTCCTCCATCACGCAGGGAATTCCGAGGTCCTTTCGCACCGACGAGATCTCTACGACCGGCATGCGAGCCGAGACCACGAACTTGGCCAGTTCTTCCCAATGCCCGACAAACGACAGAATTCCATCGCCTCTCCATCCGACCGGTATGGTCGCGTCGTAAATCATGTCAGCTACCACGTGCCAATCGTGTTCCGCGGCATAGCGCGCGGCGCCATGATAGAAACCGTGGTGGGTTGAAGTGAGCGCCAGCAAAATGGTTGGTTTACGCTGCCTGATGCGCATTCTGCGATAATTCTGGCGTAAATTAGCAGTTCACGCCAGCGGCCATTTTCTTCTAGTGTAACCGACGCAGGCACTGCGACCCGCACCCCTAACCTCAACCGGTCGATTCAGTAGAGCTTGCATGTTCATCCATTCTAGAAAGAGAGCGCACTGAGCAATATGAAAATGAGTCCCCCTCTGAACTCGCTGCTCACCGTGCCGGCGACCGGCATTGGGAGCGGAAATTCCGCGTCGATCGAGACCAATCAGGTGACGGCGATAGTGGTAACGACTATCACCAAGTACCTGTTAGTGACACTAACCTTGTTATCGACAATGGCACTGCTGACCACCGGTACAGCTAAAGCGGACGATTTCGAGTTGGCAATGGTGATTAAAGAGACGACCAATCCCTACTACAACGCGACGCTGGAAGGCGCTCGGATTGCCGCCAAAGAGATTGGAGGAACCGCCAACAACTACGGTCCAACGCAATCGAGCGGACAGGCGCAGGTCGAACTCATCAATAACTTGGCGGATCGCCATATCCGCGCGATAGCAATCGCCCCCAGCGACCCAGATGCGGTCGTACCCGCGATGAAGCGAGCCCAGAAGCTCGGGGTGAAGGTCGTGACATTCGACGCGGATTCGGCACCGGAAGGGCGTCCTTTCTTTGTCAATCAGGCGACGAGCGATTCGATTGGTCGATTCGGCGCCCAGCTTCTGGTTAAGGCTATGGGAGAAAAGGGCAAGGTCGCGATCGTTTCCGCTCAACCCACGGCGGCAAATCAGAATGCTTGGATCAAAGCGTTCCGAGACGAAATCAAGAAGTACAAGGACATCGAAATTGTGGATGAAGTCTACGGATATGATAACGAACAAAAGGCTTTTGATGCCACGGTAGCATTAACGACGAAGTATCCTGACCTGACGGGCATCTTTGCTCCAACCTGCCCCGGTCTGCCCGCAGTTGCGCGAGCCCTCGAATCGGTACACAAAGCAGGCGAGATAAAGATTTCTGGTAATTGTGTTCCAAGTATTACCAGTAAATACATGCTTGATGGCACGATCCAGGGATTCTACCTCTGGGACCCGATCAAGCTTGGTTATGTCACCTACTACGCCGCTAAGTATTTCGTCGAGGGCAAGATTCAGGGAAAGCCGGGCGACTCGTTTACCATCACCGGCGGCAAATGGCCGGGCAAATATGAGATCGATTCCAGCGGACAAATCATCACCGGAGAGCCGCTTCAATTCACGCCGGAGAACGTTAAGGATTACAACTTTTGAATTGCGGGATGCGGATTGCGGATTGCGGATTGATAATCCGTTGTCGGCGTTCCCCACAGAGTCAATGTGAACTCGGCGCCGTCAGGAGAGCCCGGGGAGATTACTCAGGCGCAAGACTTGAATGACGCCAACCAGCAGTGGAGTTCAATGACTCCGGTCATTGAACTTCGCGGGATCACGAAGCGGTTTGGACCGATCGAGGTTCTAAGTAACGTTGACCTTGGTCTTCACGCCGGACGGGTGCATTCGCTAGCAGGAGAGAACGGGGCCGGCAAGAGCACACTGGTTAAGATTCTAGGTGGAATTTATCAACCGGACAGCGGCAAGATCCTGAAGGATGGCTTGGAAATCACGATCCTTGACGCCGCGGACGCCCGGCGCCAAGGCATCGCGGTGGTTCACCAGCACCCCGCCGTTTTTCCTGACTTGTCGGTCGCGGAAAACGTGTTTGTCGGCCGGCAGCCGCGACAAACGTTTGGCATTGATTGGGCTGCGATGATCCGCCGGGCAGAACAGCTCTTATCAAACCTCCGGATCGAGATCGACGTCAGGGTACCGGTAAAGATGCTGAGTATCGCCGAACGTCAGGCTATCGAGATCGCCAGAGCTCTATCAATCGACGCGCGGGTACTGGTGATGGACGAACCCACCTCGGCCATATCAAGTCACGAGATCGACCGCCTTTTCGAGATCGTCCAACGGTTGAAGCAACAGGGCGTTGCCGTTCTTTTCATCAGTCATTTCATCGACGAGATCCTTGGATTGGGTGACGAAGTCACGATCCTGCGCTCGGGCAAACGTGTCATCACCGCCCCGACGTCCGATCTCAGCCCGGAGCAAACTGTTCGTCAAATGATCGGTACGGAACCCGCCGCGTTTTTTCCGAAAGAGGAAACACAAATCGGCGTACCGGCCCTCGCCGTGCGCGGACTCTCCGGCGCCGGCTTCGTTAAGGACGTCAGTTTCGACGTTCGAGCGGGCGAGATTCTAGGTTTTTTCGGGCTGGTCGGCTCGGGTCGCTCAGAGGTCGCCCAGATGCTCTTTGGTATCACGCAACCGGACCAGGGCGAAATCAGGCTAGGAGGCCAGGCGGTTCACTTTCGTTCTTCTCGCCAGGCGATGCGCCTCGGAATCTCCCTGCTACCCGAAGATCGCCATCAACAAGGATTGGTGCTTCCATTTCCAATTCGTGCCAACGAGACACTGCCGATTTTGCGAGAGCTGGCCCAAAAATTGGGCCTGGTCGATCGATCAAAAGAGACGCAGATCGCTCGTGACTTTGCTGGCCGGATGCGAGTCGTGGCCACCGGAGTCGAACAACCGACCAACACCCTCTCGGGTGGAAACCAGCAAAAGGTGCTGCTAGCGAAATGGCTGATTCCGTCTCCGAAAGTACTTATTCTGGACGAGCCAACGCGCGGCGTTGATGTTGGCGCGAAAGCGGAAATCCATCGCATCATTTCTCACCTGGCGGCGCAGGGACTTGCCGTCATTCTTATTAGCGACGACGCGCGGGAAGTCATTGGGATGGCCGATCGAATCATCGTTTTTCGCGATGGCGGGGTCGCCGCTGAGTCGACTCGAGGTTCATTTAATCGGGAGGCAATATTGCTCGCTGCCGCCCATGCCGATCGAGAGCAGAATGCATCTGCGGTTCCACCCGACTCTCCAAAGAAATCAGTAGAAGCATCGACCGAGTTGCCGGCCGGCAGGTCGCGCAGATTGATGGGACAGCTGATGCGGATTCGGGAGTTAGGCCTCGTCCTGGCCCTTCTTCTTATCTGTCTTGGCGTGACTATCCGCGAGCCGCGCTTTTTGCAGGGGGCCAATCTTGAACAGGTTGCGCTCTCGGCCACGCTGGTCTGCATCGTTGCCCTCGGTGAGGCCTTTGTCATCATTGCCAGACAGATTGACCTCTCGGTAGGCGCAATCGTTGCCACGAGCGCATTCATCTCTGCCAGTTGGCTGGAACATAACCCCAATGGGTCGATCCTTTCCGTCCTTCTGATGGGATGTGCGGTCGGCGGCGTGCTCGGTATCGTGAACGCCTTACTAGTCACGGTATTTCGCATTCCGGCCATCGTCGCCACCCTCGGAACATTGGCTATGTATCGGGGCGGTGTCATCGTACTTGCCGGTGGCCGCCAGATCTCGGCCACAGTATTGCCAGACAGTTATGGGGATATAGCTCGCGCTCATTTTTGTGGAGTGCCGCTGCTTGTCTGGCTGGCGATCCTTTTCACTGTTGGGTTCGGATTGGCTGCACGTTTCACGCGAACCGGGCGAAATCTGTACGCGCTTGGCAGCAATCTGGAGAGCGCGCGGTTCGCCGGAATCAACGAGCAAAAACACATCGGCTTGGTCTTCGTCGTTTCCGGCTTGTTATGCGGCCTGGTCGGCGTTCTCTGGGGAGCGCGCTTTGGAACCGTAGATGCCGTGATCGCGCCCGATCTGCATCTCCAAGCGATTTCGGCCGTAGTGGTTGGAGGAGTAAGCATCTTTGGAGGTAGCGGATCGGTTTATGGCGCGACCCTCGGCGCAGTCATATTCGCCGTCTTGCAGAACGGCGTTCAGCTCTTGGGGATCAATCGATTTTGGCTCCAAGCCGTGCTCGGTGCGACGATCGTAGTCACCGTGATCTTCTATAGCCAGCTAGCAAAACGGGCGGAGCGGGCCCAACGCAAGTCCCGGCGGGGACAGCCGGTTCGTAAGAGGATCGCGTCATGAAATTAGCCCGGACGATAGCCGGAGTCGGCGGCTCACTAGCGCGATGGGAAGTCTTTTTGCTCTTCGTATTGACCGCGACTTTCGTCTGTGGGGCTCAGGTCTCTCGGTATTTCCTTACGCCCTCCAACATTTCGATCGCGCTGGCCGGTATGACACCGGCTGCAATCGTCGCGCTTCCCATGACCCTGATCATTGTAACTGGAGAAATCGATATCTCGGTCGGATCGATAGTCGGACTCTGCGCATCGGTGATGGCCGTGTGCCTTGAGCAAAAGCTTCCAGTCGAAGCGGCCATGGTTTTGGGTGTAGTCGTGGGAACGCTGGCGGGATTGGTTAACGGGCTCATCGTGGTTTATGGCGGACTACCATCCCTGGTAGTCACCATTGGAACTCTCGCTCTGTATCGCGGGATCGCGCAGATCATCCTTAACGAGCGCGGCGTAAGCGGCTTCCCGGATTGGTATCAAAGCATTGGATTCGGCACAATCGACGGCACGCCCATTCCATGGAGCTCAGTTATTTTCATCGTGTTCTTTGTCGGATTCGCGGTTTTTTTGCACGCAACTCACTGGGGACGGGCGTTATACGCCATTGGGAACAACCGCGAGGCCGTCCGTTTTTCCGGGATTAGTACCAACCGGGCAATTCTCGGCGTCTTTATCGCCTCGGGAGCGATGGCTTCTTTGGCCGCGATTATTCTGACTGCCTACTTGGCAAGTGCACGTTCCGATACCGCGATTGGGCTTGAACTCCCCGTGATTACCGCCGTTGTCCTTGGCGGGGTAAACATCTTTGGGGGATCCGGCACAATGACCGGCGTCCTGATTGCACTTCTGGTACTCGCTTTCGTTCAGAATGCTATGGGCCTCGCTGGCGTTACACCAGAGGAACAACAGATTGTCACGGGCGCGGTCCTGATCGGGACACTCATCGTTTTTGGCGCCTCCGAAGCGATGAAGAAGACCGGAACCAGACTATGGCGGTCGTGGAAAACCACATCCCTGAAGAATTAAATTGGCCGTGCGACGCAGCGCCCATTTTGAAACCGTCAGATCATCGGGCCTTTTGAAAGCATTCGAATATCAACAAGCTGGTGAGATCATTTTCGGCAATGGACGCATTAGTGAAGTCGGTTCCCTGGTGAGTCGACATGGCCGTCGATGCCTTGTGGTGAGCGGACCCAGCGAAGGCGCGCTACGTGATCTATATCCGATTGTCGGCGACCTCCTCGAACACGTAGGCCTGGATTGGGAACATTTCGACGGCGTGCGCCCGAATCCGACAGTTGACATCGTTTCGACCGGCGCAAAGCTGGCCAAGAAGTTTAAAGCCGATGTGGTTCTTGGTATTGGCGGTGGCTCCAGCCTAGACACGGCTAAGGCAATTGCGGTCGAAGCGACCCATGAAGGAACAAGTTGGGACTACCGGTTCTTCAAGCGAAAGCCTTCCAGTAAAACCTTGCCGGTCATCGCAGTGGGAACAACGTCTGGATCGGGGTCTCAGGCGACCCAGGTGGCCGCGATCACGAATACTACATCCCGAGACAAGTCCGCGCTGGCCAGTCCACATCTGATTCCGCAGCTCGCAATCGTTGATCCGCAACTGACACTCTCGGTCCCTTCGATCGTAACGGCAACGACCGGCTTTGATGTGTTCGGCCATGCCTTCGAGTCGATCTTGAACCCGCGCAGCAACGCGGCGAGCGAGCTCTTTGCATGGGAAGCGCTTCGGCGTGTGATCCGCGATTTGCCGACCGCGGTCCGGGAGGGTGCCAACCTGGCTGCGCGTACCAGCATGGCATGGGCCGATACGTTGGCCGGTATGTCCATTTGCCGAGCCGGGGTCGCCCTTCCCCACGGGATCGCAATGGCAGTCGGCGGTATGTTCCCCAGCACGCCTCACGGCCTGGCTCTGGCTTCTGTCTACCGTGCGTGCTTCGAATTCACCTGGGAGTCGGCCGTTTCGGTGTTCGCTCGACTGGCGCGTATGCTCGAGCCAAGCCTCGAAAATGTCGGTGCTTCCGAGGCGGCCGCAGCTAGTCCGGGCTTACTGGTCAAGTTTATGAGCGAGGTAGGCTTGACCTTTTCGCTGAAGGATTTTGGTATCTCCAAAGGGGAACTTCCGGCCTTGGCCAGGCAGTCGATGGTACTCCCCGATTATGCGAGCAATCCTCGAGTACCGAGCTATGATGAGACACTGCAGATTGTAGATGCCTCTTTTTAAGTTTCTGTTTGCCGGTAACCTGAGAGGGATCACTACAATCCGGCAATAATGCTGAATTCTCTTCTGGAGATCACTTCTGCCAAATTTCCTCGCAAGGTCGCTCTGGTTTTTGCCAACCAGAGCTATACCTATGAGGATCTTTCTTGTCTGACGCAGTGCTTGGCCGCCTCTCTACTACAACGAGGAGTCAACCCAGGAGATCGGGTCGCGTTCTTGTTGCCAAACTGCCTGGAAATAGTGCTGTGCTACTATGCTTGTTTCAGAATAGGGGCCATCGCCGTCCCGCTTAACATTCGGTTTCACGCCGAACTTCTGAAATACGTCCTCGATCATAGCCAGGCCCGGGTGCTGATCAGTGAACCGAAACTCTTCGGCCAGATCGAACAGCTTAGAGCGTCGTTGCCTGGAGTCGAACAATATTACCTAACGTCTGGAGCCGCGGAACACAGCGGAGTCGAACCTTTTTCCGAACTGCTCAAAGCTAGCCTGGCCTCAACCCGGCTGTCCGTTTTAGAGGAGAGCTTTGCCGCCGCGATTTATTATACCTCAGGGACAACCGGCTTGCCAAAGGCGGTGGTCCATTCCCACGCAAGTTTGACGCGAGCAACACAGATCCAAATTGACCAGGTCGTAATTTCTCCCGAGGACATAACACTCATAATGTTCCCGATCTGCTATTTGATTGGCTTCGGCTCTCAGATCTTGCCATTCCAGCGCAGCGGTGCGACCTGCATCTTGCTGCCTAATTTTGAGCCACAGCTGGCACTCGATGCCATGCGACACTATCAGCCAACCAAAACGTACGGCTTCCCTCAGTTGTACAATGATTTGGTCAACTATTCAGAAGCTGAGCGATATGATATTCGATCCCTCAACTTCTGCTTCTCCGCCGGCGAAGCGATTCCGGTCGCAATTCAGGAGCGGTTCCAGCGGATTTTCGGCGTCGAGATTACGGAAGGTTGTGGGATGACCGAGTTGCAGATTTACAGCATGAATCCTCCTTACGGCAAAAAGAAGGCCGGCTCGATCGGCCGGCCTATCGCCGGGATGGAGGTCGCTTTGATAGACGGATCCGGTCGTGCAATTTTCGACGCTGGCGAAGTCGGCGAGATGATCGTTCGCGGAGGAAGCATGACCGAAGGCTATTGGAACGATCCCGATTTGACCGCCAAGAACATCGTTGAAGGATGGTTCCACACCGGCGATCTGGCTCGCAAGGATGAAGAGGGGTTCTACTGGTTCGTCAGCCGCAAATCGGAAGTCATCAAGCATGCGGCTGGACTAGTGTCACCCATCGAAGTCGAAGGGGTGCTGTATCGACACCCGTCAGTCAGGCAGGCGGGTGTCATCGGCGTCCCGGACGGGCTCGGTCATGAACTGGTGCAAGCGTATGTAGTGAAACAGCCAGGAAGCGGTTCGGTGACAGAACAGCAACTTATCGACTTTGCAAAGACGCATCTGCCTGAATATAAGCTCCCCCATCAGCTAATTTTCATTGAGAACCTTCCCTGTGGACCTACCGGAAAGATCGACCGCAAAACTTTGCGAAAGAGCGCGATTGGCCGGCTATCGAGGCGTGACAGTTGACCTCCCCCTTTTCCATTTCGTCTAAGACTTTGGGGATTGCGATGACGCTCCGGTCGTCAGGGACAGAGTGAAAGAAGTCCAGCACTTTAGTGTGGGGATCAGATTTCCAAAAGACGAACTCGTCCCGATAGGGACGATAGAAATGACGACTTTGCGGTCTCTAATTTCACTTGGTTGGCGAACGCCTGGGCTTGAGCAACTGAGGGAACGGAACGTTTTCTATCGTCCCTCCGGGACGGAACCATCCTTCGACCTAACCCCACACTAAAGTGCGGGGCTACTTTCACTCTGTCCCTCCGGGACGGAACCATCCTTCGAACCTATCCCTCACACTAAAGTGCGGGGCTACTTTCATTCTGTTCCTGCGAGACGGTCCTGCAATGGAATGGCTAATTCATTCCGTTTCCCAACTAGACGGACAAGCCTTTTGCGCTATTTCTCAGCACTTCGTATTGGACTACTCTCACTCTATCTCTTTGG
>DASTDH010000248.1:0-4449 GCA_035710445.1 Chthoniobacterales bacterium | reverse complement strand
CGCGATTTAGCCAAAGAAGGATTTGCGGACTCGCTCGGGATGGCGGCGGACAGCTATGGCTGGGAAGGGCGCAGCGAATGGAAACAAAATCATCCGGAGAAGGCCGCCAAACTGTTTCTGACTCAGCTCGCGCTCGGCGACGAGAGCGCGATTGTCTCACTCAAAGCGCTGATCCCGGATCGAGAGCCGGTCGAAGGGATGCTGAACTACGGTCCCGAACCGGACCAAACACAGGGATGGAGCGAGGAACAAAAAAAGGCTGAGGAACAAAAGACTCTTCTCGGCTTGAAGACAGCGGCCGAAGATCCGCTTCTCCGTCGATTGGTAACCGCGCATATTCTGGCCACAGAATCGAGCGCCGCCCTTTCCGAGGAGGGGCTGTGGTCGGGCTCCCCTAGGGTCAACCGCTGCGGCCGATGGCTTGCGGTAATCAAAGACGCGCATCTCGACCGGGTCGAAGACGCCGAGTACCTGGGATGGGTGGCCTACACCGACGGAAAATACCAGGACGCAGCGCGTTGGCTTGAACTGGCGAAACACGATACTCCGGCCGCATATTGGCTGCGCGCAAAGCTACAACTGCGTGCAGGGAGGTTGGAAGAGGCGGCCAAGAGCATGGTGCAAGCTTGGCAGTCGATAGAATCGATCGAGACTTACACCGGCTGGGCGGGCGATTCTGGTGATGGGGAAAATGCATCGCCCCGAACAGATGGCAGCTGGTCCTTTGCCCAGTTCGCGAGCGGCGATCTCGGGGCATTGCAGATTGAGCGGGCAAAATTTGTTCCAGCTCTGGATGTCCTACGCAAAGGCGGACTATGGGATGATATGGCGTTCGTAGCAGAGCGAGTGCTAACCGCCGACGAGCTAAAGGCGTACGTAAATCAGCTGCCCACGCAATCGAGAACGACGAATTCTGGGGACGAAGATACCACCGGAAAACTCAGATATTTATTAGGGCGGAGGCTAGTCCGTGAGGATCGCTACAAAGAGGCCGCCCGCTATTTACGCGCTCCTTACGACCGGGTGCTGGATCGGTACGTTAAAGCGCTCAAGAATGGAGCAGATGAAAACCTGCCAAAACTCGAGCGTGCCCGCGCCTGGTTTACCGCCGCATGGCTAGCCCGTCACGATGGGATGGAGCTGATGGGTACCGAAGGTTCGCCCGATGGATTTTCACTGGGCGGCGATTTCGAATTCCCAGATCTGGCCAAGCAGCGGCAATCGGGCGTCTACGAGATCACCCGTTATGTGGATGGCAAAGATAAAACGACCACGCTCCCGATTACTCTGAAAGCTTCAAAGACAGAGTTGCAACGATTGGCCAAAAACAAAATCACTCCGGATGTGCGCTTTCACTATCGCGTGATCGCGGGCGCTCTGGCCATCCGCGCAGCCGGCTTGCTTGAAGATAATTCCGCGGAACTGGCCGACGTAGTAAATACCGCCGGCCTTTGGGTAAAGGACCGCGACGAAAGAATCGGAGATCGTTACTACCAAATCTTGGAGAAACGATGTGCAAAGACCGATATCGGTCGCGCGGCCATCGCCAAACACTGGTTTGTGGATGAGACCGGCCCATGGAGCACAGAGCAACAGACTGCCTACGAGAAGTTGCACAAAGAACTCGGGATTGAGTAGGAGAACGTCGTAGGCTGATCGTCCGGGCCTCGGTAACGAGTAATCGGTAACCGGTAATCGGCAAGGGGTAAGCAGTGAGAGGTAAGCGGTAGCGGCGGTTGTCCAACCGAAGTCTATGTCTCTGCCCAGCCGTAAAATCGGAAACGGAGCGACTGATAAACTTTAGCCATAAATCTCAGTCGCCTTGGCGTTGTTCGACAGAACAGTGTGGCATAGAGTGGCTGGCGAGCGCTGGCGACTGCGCCCTTAAGCGAGCCATATCAACCGCTTCGTTTGATCGCTCTGGCCGAAAAACGCCGGGGCCCGAAAACGGGCCGTCGCCGCTACCTCTCACTACTTACAGCTTACTGCTCACGGTCTACCAATCACGGCGTTCCTAATGCATCGCGAATCAAGATCTCCACGAGATGCCAGATGGTATTGGATCCCTCTCCGATCGGCGCGTTTTTCAACAGTGCTTGCTCACGGGTAATCCCATGCTCCTTCCAGCTGCGGCAATCGGTGAAATAGTTATGGAGAACCGGCAACAACCGATCCAGCGCGTTAGCGAATTTTGCTTCCGCGGTTTCCCGCTGTTCGAGTTCATTCCAGAGCGCTCGCCACTCATCCCGTTGATCGGGCGGTAGCAATCCAAATATCCGGTCGGCCGCCTTTTCTTCTTTAGCCGCTTTTTCGAGATTACCGGCAGTATCGTAGATGAAAGTATCGCCGGCATCGATTTCCACCAGATCGTGGACCAGCGCCATCCGAATGACACGAGAAGTATCGACCGGCTGGTTCGCATGTTCGGCCAGCAACAAGGCAGCGACAGCCAAGTGCCAGCTGTGCTCCGCCGAGTTCTCGTGACGGTCGGCGTTCAAGACATAACTTTGCCGATACACCTCTTTGAGTCGGTCAACTTCGAGAATGAATTCGATCTGCCGTTTGAATCGGTCAGTTAGATCAGTAGGAAATCGGACGCGAGCATTCATCTTGTTCTTCTATGATGGGCGGTTCGGTTCTGCTGCTAAGTCGGTGCAAGGCTACCCGTGAAGATTGCGTGCGCGTTACCAAAACGTGGTGTGATCGTTCACGCTCGGACCCGAAGCATTCCCCTCTTGCTCTTCGAGTGCCTCCTCACGTACAAAGGTGTCATCTCCCTCCATTTGATCTCATTCCATGGCTTCTCGAGGTCCCGCGATCATTCGAAATATAAACCGCTTTGACGTTTTGCATGCCATTCGGCTCCATGACAACCAAATCTCGCGATCCGAATTGGCCGAAGTCACGGGGCTCAGTCAAGCTACTATTTC
This sequence comes from Chthoniobacterales bacterium, assembly GCA_035710445.1. Taxonomy (GTDB): domain Bacteria; phylum Verrucomicrobiota; class Verrucomicrobiia; order Chthoniobacterales; family JAFAMB01; genus DASTDH01. Next base: position 1,519 of record DASTDH010000248.1, on the reverse strand, counting down.
CAGCATCGTTAGTCATCTGATCGAGGAGGGCGCCTTGATTGAAGAGGGCTCACTCGCGGTTGCTGTGCGCGGACGCGGCCGCCCGTTGGTGGCACTCAAATTGCACCCAAGCTACATGCACGTGGCCGGCGTCAAGATTGCAACCCATCAGATAGTCGTCTCTTTAACCGACTTTACCGGCGATGTGCTTGCTTCGGAAAATATTGCCTGCGAACCGCTCGATCTCTCTCCTGCTCAGTTGGCCACCTTTGTAGCAAAGGCGGTTCGCGCCTGTCTCAAGCAAGCAAATAAGACGTTGGATGAAGTCAGTGGAATCGGGGTTGGATTGCCCGGTTTTGTCGAGGCGGAATCCGGGAAAGTGTTTTGGAGCCCGGTATTCAGAGCGCGGAATGTGGAGTTCGGCCAATTGCTACGGAGTCGCTTTGCGGCGCCGGTCTTTATCGAGAATGACGCTAATTTAGTAACATTGGCCGAACATTGGTTCGGCCTGGCCAAGGGCTTACAACACGTTATCGTCATCACGATTGAGCACGGAACTGGAAGCGGCTTAATTTTGAATGGCAGATTGTTCCGTGGGGCCCGTGGAATCGGGGCAGAATTTGGTCACACCAAAGTTGTGTTCGGCGGACCGATTTGTCAGTGCGGCCAACACGGGTGCATGGAAACGCATACTGCTGGATTCGCGATTTTGCGAGAAGCGAAGAGCGCCGGGTTCCGATTGCCGGCACAACCGCTCGATTACCAGGCGCGCATTGCTCTCCTCGAACAAGTGGTACGCGAAGCGGAAGCAGGAAATCGGCGCTATCGCCGAATCTTCGAACAGATGGGCAACTATCTCGGACTAGGAATCGCGAATTTCGTCAACTTGATTAACCCGGAACGAGTGGTGATTTGCGAAGGCGCGGTCAGCTGTGGACATCTGTTCGAAAAATCAATGCGCGCAACCATTGAGGAGCGACTGATCGCTCCGCTCCAGAATAACTTCGATCTAGTGATCCATCGTTGGGGTGACGCGGTTTGGGCGCGCGGCGCTGCCAGCTTGGTCCTTCAAGAGCTTGACCAGCGAGATGCCTGGCGGCCGGCGAACCGGTTGGCAAAAGCAGCCAAACGCCGACGCAAACGCCGGTAAGCAGAGAGCGCCGTGAACGAGGACGATTCCGATTAAACAGCCGGTGGAATCTGGCGATAACCAACCATTTGTGAACGTCTTGGCTCGATTCCACCTTCGCCGAGCTGTGTGAAACGGACTTAGCAACCATAGGCACGGCGGCCCCGGACCGACAGCCCTACCCACAGACCACGCCACATCCACCAGTTCACGGCGCTTACGGCGCCCATGGCGCCCATGGCGCCCATGGCGCTTTCAGCGCTTTCAGCGTTATTGCCGACTTCTGATCACTTCCCCTTTGCGTCTACGAATTCGCCGGTTTTATTACGGCGCGATGTATCGGTTTTGCTTTCGAATCACATTCCAAAACGAGGAGGCGGCATTTTACCAATTTCATGTGTTTCCCCCGGT
>DASTDH010000247.1:0-4146 GCA_035710445.1 Chthoniobacterales bacterium | reverse complement strand
CCAAAGGTCGCATCAGCAAAGGCGAATGCAACAGCTGGGGAACCGGAGATGTTGAAGCTAGCTGCGGCACGGGAACGCATTCTGCCGATTTCTGCACTAGCAAAAAGCGATGTTGTTAACGGTGCTCCGAGTTGCGCCCCAATGGTTCCAGTCAGTGAAACAGGGCCAACAGGGCTAAACTGCCCATTCGCGTCGTTACACTTTACATCTGAGGTAGAAATGAACGTCCTGCTAACGCAAGCATTTACTATCGCAACGTGAAAGGGCGGACTAAACTGGCCAAAGCATGCGGGAACAAGTTCAAGCAATCCAAAGAGAACAATGGCTTGCCTGACATGTGAGTGGTGTATAAACCTCATTCTGCCCTCCAGGCTCTTCGTTCCGCCTCAACCGGCTGATCTACTGGAATAGATGAGTCTTGAAAAGGCCGCAATCTTAGCACTCATTACGTGCGTGTCAAGGCCAAACCAATCACGTCTTCTCGGCAACGAATATGACACGGGCCGGTAACATGATCTTCAACGCCACCGCGCCCTCGCAGAATTACACCTACGACCAGGCAAACCGGATCACCGGCGCGGCTGGATAGGGCTATGTTTACGATTGCGATGCCAGCCGGCTGGAAGGCCAAATATATTCAAGCCTTTCGCGACGCCTCGATAAGATAGGTTACCTTGGCTGGCAAGTCGGGCATTTCGAAGCGTGTTCGTCGAGCTGCCGCATTACTTCCAGATATCGACGCTCTAGTGCGTCAAATTCCTTGTCATCGGTTTCGCCCTGTAAAGCTCTGCGCCTCCGAATCTCCGTAAACAGATCGGCATTGGCTTGGGCGATCTCCCAGTACTTCTGGCAGTGTGGCATTGGGCCGCCATCTTAAACTGCGAGTTGCACCCAGAGTGTGATGTAAGTCACACACGATCTAGGTGAAGATGCTTATTTCTGTTCTCCAAAAGCCTAAGAATGTTTTGAGTGATCGTCAAGATGATCCAATCCAGCACCAACTCAGGCTCATTCGCTGGTTAAGACTGCGGTGGCAAGAGTTGATTTGGTCGCGGTTCCAGAACGGAACGCATTTCTATTTTCGAAAATAAAATTTGCTCTACGCTGAAAACATACATCGTTGAGCGACACTTGTGAACATGAAAGTCGGGCCCTGGCTTGTCCTGGTGTTTTTTGCCTTTAACCTCTCACATTCACAATCAAGAACAAGCGGCAGATCCGGCCAAGGATCTCTGACCGTAACCGTCACAGTGGTTCCTTCGGTCCGCCTGGTCGCAGAGCCGAACGGAAAAGGCGACGTGGTCGTTTCCAACGCTCCAGATTCCAAAGAATCCTTCTTCCTCGCGCCAGTTCGTTCGGCTTCACGCGTCGATGTGCAATTCAGTATTCCGGGACCGCCGCCTCAATACGAGGTGACACAGAAGACGGTCATGATGTCGGTGGACGTAGGCGGCAAAACGGAGCGTCGGCTGGTGATCGTAACTACTGGAGTGCCTCGGTAGCCAGCAACATCCATTTGGCCGCTGGAGCGACGCGATTTGAGCAGGTGTATTCGCAAACTAACTTGAATACGGATCACGCTTGGTTTTTTGATGGATTGTGGTTTGTTTGGTTTTCGGAGCTGGTTTTTTCAGGCCAAGGGCGATATCGGCTAATTCAAGGTATCTGCTTTGGCTGGGCGGTCCGCCTTGCCGATTTTCCCAGGCACGTTCGCCAGCAGGGCCTTTCATTGTGTAACGTGGCGCAATCCACAGTTCATCTTCTGGCTCCTTCTTTCGCTCACCCTTCTTGCCTTTTTTTGGCATGAGGATTCTCATTTTACCCCCGGTAGAGCTCGATAAAAATTCTCTTATTAACAATTTCAGTGGCGCCACGAATCATCAGCCTGGACTACGATAGTAAGAACGAAAGCTGGCGACATGGAGCGAGTCACAAAGTTGCCACCGGTTGCAGTTAGGGTGGACGGAACCCTCAGTACCCTTACGCTGGTCCTCAAGGGCTATTCTCGCACAGATGAGAATGTGAGTTGTCCGCTGTGTCGGGCCAGGTTTGTCTTGCTGCTCGACTCCAGCGATCGGGCGGCCCCGTCCGATCCCGGCAGCATCCACAGCCGGGCTCTCGCGTTCTTCCGCGAGAAGATCACCCAGGACCATCTTGCCGGACACCCTAGGGACCAGTTCACCATGCGATGATGGCATGGGCCAGTCTCAACCGATTGCATCTCTGCTCCTCACTCCAGCTGCACGTATACTCGATCCGAAAAGAGCGATTCAAATGCACAGTTGCTTCGCCGACTGAAACTGCAGCGTGCAGCTCTCGCCGTGCATTCCGAGTCGAATAAACGGCAACAAGGGGGAAAAAAAGAACGGCGATTGTCTCCCGCCGCTCGAAAGCGAATCAGTGCCGCAATGAAAGAGGACATGGGCGGACATAAAGAAGAGGTCTGACAATTAATATCCACTGTCACAGATTGGACAGACGGCGTTCCTGTTAAGGTAAGCTTTGAGAGAATGACGAGATTCTAACGATTGGTTCAGGAATTCTAGATGTTCGTCTTTTCCACGGATGAGCACAAATCAAGGATCGCCGGACAAAGCATCACCGTACACAAAATAGGGGTCTCCAACGTAGCCAGGACCGCCGGAAACAAAATGACATTTGGCTGCGTAGGACATCTTTGCAAATTGCTCTCCCGTTTCATCCCCTATTCCCCATGCCTCTCGAATTTCCGGAACTTCAATCGATTGAGCCCATTCCTCAGGGCTCAGGGACTGAGGACCGCATCTCGTCACACCATTCATCAAAGTCTCCCCTATGGGGTGGAATTTTTGTGATTTCCATGAATCTTGTCACTGTACCGCGATAAACGCGATTGTCACTGTTGTGCCCACAAATCCGGCAAGTTCACGCCGAGGTAACAGCAATGCTTGTCGGTAAATCGTAGTTGGCGATAAGGAGTTCACGGTATCGATTTCCAGATCGCCGCTGTGCGCTATACGAAATCCGCAATGGTCTCATCTCGAAATCTGCAAATATACGACGTATTTCTGGCGCGTCATTGAGAGACAGCAAGAATTGTCCTTTTAGCCGTTTCAATCTGACAGCCAAGAGTACATAGTCATTCTCTTCGAAATTGAACCTGTAATACGGCCGATTGAAGTAAGGCGGATCCAGATAAAAGAATGTGGTGCTTCGATCACACTTCTGAAGGATTTTTTCGTACGGCAAACACTCCAGTTGAACATTCGAGAGTCGGTCATGGGCTCGTTTGATTAGGCTTGGCAAAGACTTGGGATTGTAATTCGAACCATTCTCGATAGAGACAGTGAAATTCCGCCGCACGATCAAGCCTCCATAACAGTTCTTTTGGAGAAAGAGAAAACGGGCAGCCCGTTGGACGTCGGTTAGTGTCTCGAGAGGCGTCCTCTCAAAAAGCTCAAACCAACGTCGACTCACTACGGAATATTTCAGCTGTCGCAGAAGCTCCTCGTAATGCAATTGGCAAATGCGTAAGAAATTAAATATTTCATCGTTCAAATCATTCAGGATTTCGACGTTCGATGGTTCTTTGTGAAACAACACCTGCGCACCACCACAAAACGGTTCTACATACGTGGTGTGTTCGGGTAGCAGGGAGATGATTGTTCGAGCGAGACGGTTTTTGCCGCCCAAATAAGGCAATGGTCCGACCATCTTGGAAGAAAGTTAATATATTTGATTGAAGCAAGAATAACGAGAATTCTTTCGTCGGCCCCCACGATCCTCACGGCCGCTTATTTCGGCTATACGTGAGCGGGAGCCGACGAAAGAATTGCTTAGTTAATTTCTTGGTTTGCTCTTTCTATCTCCGTCGAACCGCGATCGACATTCGCGAGGTAAGCCAGACCCAATGAAATAGCATCGAAGATCGCCATGTTGTGATGCTCGGGTTGCCAGTTCTTGCGCTTGGGCGGCAGCTTCCAAGCGACCTCAAGGAACTTTTCAGACACCAACTGAGCAATTTCATTCTTGCTGCTTGCCCCGGACTGCCGGAAGGCTTCGTAAATTTCTTTTCGGCCAAGAACTACCAATGTCGTAGAGCGCAACGTCGCCTCATGTTTGATTATTTCTACGGCAGCTCTCCGGTCTAAAACTTCACGGTCATTA
>DASTDH010000246.1:0-2325 GCA_035710445.1 Chthoniobacterales bacterium | reverse complement strand
GGATTCAGATGGCAGCCCGAGATATGTCCGATAGCAAAAGCCATGGTGAGGACCGTGAGTCCGAACGCCAAGGCTACACCCGCGAATCCAATGCCGACGGCGGGGAAGGCCGCTGCCAAAACTGCGGATCCGCATCCGCCGAAAACCAGCCAGAATGTTCCGAAGAATTCCGCCGTTGCGCGTTTACCGATAGGCATAGGAACACCTCCTTCTAAGTGCAAATTGTCGGTAGGGCCCTGGGGTGTGTGGCAGCCTAGCACAGGGTCCCGGGTAATGAATAGGGCAAGTTGAGAATGCCGAAGTCGCGCGCTGCGCACTGTTAATGTCTCAAGCGAGCCTCCTCCCAGGCTTGCAATGCCGGTTTCGCCCCATCACGTCGTGAGATGGGCGAACCGACTGAAGACACTGTTAGCGTTCAATACGTTTAAGAGTTTGCTGGAGGCGAAAACGTCGTATGGAAGGAGATCCAAAAATTAGAGAGGTTACGAACGCTTGGCCCGCAACCTGTTCCCGATTGTTCGTTCTGATGAGGGGTGTTAGCCTCGAATTCGGTGGGTTCTGCCGCTACCAATCCGCGTCGATCCTCGTTTGCCGAGCCTGGCCGCATCGTGCAGTGGCTACAATCGGCCGGCGTCGAGGTGTGGCTCAAATTCCTGCTCGCCCTGGCAGGATTAGGACTGGCGTTTGCGGCGGCGCTGTTTTCGACGGTCACGCGTGACTCGGGGAATCTTTGGGCGACCGTAATCCTGGCTTCCATTTCGCTCGTGCTGGCCACGCTGGAGGGGCTTGTGACTGTGCCATATCTGGCGCGGCGGGTGGCGGTCGAAAGGCTACGGGAATCCTTCGATTATGAAGTCAACCGCGCGGGCATCATTTATGTGCTGGTAACCCTGGTTATTGGTATCGCCGCCCTCAACACCGGCAACAACCTGCTGTACATCGTCGTAGCAGCGATGCTTGCTGCGATCATCATTTCCGGATACGTCTCGGCCGTCGTGCTGCGTTATCTTGAGCTTGATATTCGCCTGCCGGAGCATGTTTTCGCAGGGCGGCCGGTTCTCGGGCGAATTGTCCTGCGAAATGCACGGAGCGTGTTGCCATCGTTCTCGATCCGGGTAGTTTCCGGGCGAAAGAAGCACCAAAAGCTTGCAAAACGGTGGGAGTGGGAAACTGCTACGTTCGCCTTCCCATTCAATCGGCCGCAAGGAAAGCAGTGGCTACGCTTGCCGGATCGGCGGCTGCGAAGAGTTACGCTGATACCGCCTCCGCCGGGGATTTTCCAGGGAATGGCTTACTTTCCGTTCTTGCCGGCAAGGAGCGAGGCCACGGCTGATCTGCAATTGAGGTTTGACCGTCGTGGACGCTATCTGGAAGACAGTTTCGGGCTAGCTACCCGCTTTCCTTTCGCGTTCCTGACCAAGACGCGGCACGTTTCCCTGCAGCGCGAAATTCTGGTCTATCCCCGTGTTGAGCCGACCGATGAGATCTTCGAAATTCTCCCCCTGGTTCGTGGCGAGTGGGAGAGCTTCGTGCGCGGGCGCGGCTCCGATCTTTACCGGATTCGCGAGTACATGCCAGAGGACTCCGCCCGCCACGTGGACTGGAAAGCTACTGCGAAATCTGGTTCTCTGAAAGTCCGGGAGTTCGCCCGTGAAGATGAGCGCAAACTCTGTATTGCGTTCGACAATCCGGAAGAAGGGCTTCTCTCGGAGAGTGCCTATGAGAAAGCGATAGAGCTCGCGGCATCGCTCGCCTCGCATTTTTCCAGTCAGGACGCAGAAGTCTCTTTCCTGATTCCCGGACGGCCGCGAAGCCGCAATCTCCACGAATTCCTAGCATGGCTGGCGTTGATTCAACCGACAGGTTCTAGGTCGCAGACAGCCACTTTTGCAGCGACGGAAGGTTCCGGCGGTGGTCTGGAAGAACTCGGGCGCATGCCTGAGGACGAATACAAGATTGTCATCACCGCGCGAGGGCGCGGGAGTATACCCACGGCTCTGTGGAATTCGTCTTATTTCGTCTTCGTGGGCGGGCAGGGCGACACGCGGGTTTAGTCTCTCCCGCTCCAGCTACGCAAGACTTTTGATTCCCCAACCCTTTTTCGTTTATTTATATCTCGTCTCAGGCATACACTCACGGCCCGTTGGATGCCAAGGCCACCTCGGACTTCCGTCAGCCGGGAGGTATCACATGCGTATCTGGGACCTGATCAAAGATCAGGAGACCTATCACGCGGAATTGGGCCACACCGTTCTAGAGACCGTACGCGCAATGGTCGAACGGAACATTGGCGCGGTTCCGATCATTCACAGCGGCGAACTGGTC
>DASTDH010000245.1:0-4235 GCA_035710445.1 Chthoniobacterales bacterium | reverse complement strand
CCACAGTTAGCCACGTACACAGCGGGCATTCTACCCAAGCGAGTCGGCTAAGCTCACCGCCGAAGCCTCATGCCGAGAGCAATAAAACGGCTGCTGTATCTCATGGTGTCGGAAAACATCCTCGTTCCAGCAAGACAGAAGAACCCAAGAAACAATAAATTCAAAAATAGAAAGGGGAGAGCCTCCTAAATGGTTATTAGCACCCGAAAATAGACCGCTCGGACAAGTCGGGATCACCAAGCCAATTGCCAGAGGTCTTTCATCTTTCACCAATTTTTAATGAGCACTTTTCAGTATAAGGGTCGCAAGGTCGAGCTCCATGGCCGCACGAACGGATTAGATGATCAGTTTGTTTATTGGTGGTGCCTATCGAATGGGATTTTTAAATGCGGCAGCTACATCTCAGAGCAGGATTGCATAGACAAAACAAAGTGGGCCATCGATCAAGAAGATCGGGACGAGCTAGACCGTAGGATTGCTACTACGAGCGGATTCGCGTAAACCGATTGCGACAACACAGCGCGCGCATTATGTGTTCACTAGAACACTTGATATGGCGACGCTTAACCCAGCTCTATTCGAGCCGCTCAAACGACTCGAGGATGTGGCCCGGCGAGCCGGCGGCGTGCTGCTCACAGCGCCCGATGTGTCGCCCAAAAAGGACGAGATGATCGCAAAAGAGATCCAGGATGCGCGACACACTACAATCCTTCAAGTCAGCTATTGAAGCCGGAGAAGTAGCGGGATTCAAGAATGGCGTGATGCGCTCGCACGGCGGAACTTGAACCGTCAATGTCTCTTGGACCATTCCAGCGCTTTAAGGATCACTGCGTCCTCATCGCTGCCGGCGATATGGAGCAGGAGGCGCCTAGGGACTTTCTCATAGATGAAGGCAGCAAACGTGCAGGTTGCCGGGGTTCGCCACGCATGCAGCTCGATCACATGGTGGTCGTCGTCAATGCTCCGCAGGAAGGATGCCGAGTCTCTCATCCATGTATAATGGACGTACCTTGAATCCTCTGGATTCGAAGTAAGAGTGTAAGAGTTGAGTCTTGGACGGATACAGGAGCTTCAGGAATTAGCCCAGGGCAGTACCCGGTTTAGACGGTCATGGATACCCACAGGAACAGATCGCTTCCGAAATTGGAGTCTCGCTGATAACCGTCAATCGCTGGTGCACGGGATACCGAGTGGCTCGGAGAGCACCTCATTGCAGCAGTTCTCGTGGGCGGCGAGCGTACGTTGCTTCAGGACGCGGCCTTCGGGATGCGCCAGTTGGTCGACATCGCGTTGAAGGCGCTCTCGCCCGCAATCAACGACCGTACACTGCAGTAATGTCGGTCGAAAGGCTCACGGCGCTGCTTGCCGCCTTGGCGCCGCGCCGCCTCGGTGACACCGTTCTGCACGATCTCGATGGCCCATCGCGCGTAGTCGCGCCCTTCCCGGATCGGGAGTCACTTGCTTCCAGACCGCTTATGAATTTTTTTTGGATAGGTCCGGGAATCGAAGTTAATTCGCTCGATGATCTGTGTGTCTCTTACCGGACTCCTTACGTACGCCTAAATAGCACGACACGAAACACCACTTTGAACCCATGCGTAAGGAATTCGAAATTGTCAACGAGCTCGGGTTGCACGCACGACCGGCGGCGGAGTTTGTCCGGTGCGTGGTCAGCTTCAAGAGCACAATCACGATTTACAAAGGTGAGGAGAATTTCTCGGCCGCCAGCATACTGGGAGTGCTTACCGCCAATTTGAATTGCGGAGATCGCGTCGTCCTCGAGGCGGTCGGACCCGATGAGCAAGAGGCACTTAATGAGCTTGGAGCGTTGCTGCTGCGTTTTCGGGACGAAGAAGCTGGGGCTCACCCCCCTTAAAGCAATCGCTCCTATTGCCATTGCAAACGGCATCTTTGTCAAACGCAAAAATACCAGCCGCGTCGGCGGGTATTTGTGTGATGGCACTAAATCTCGTTTCGTTTCGGATCCGAACGGCATTCCCCTTAACGGCATTGCCCTTTTCGGTTTTGGCATTTTCCTGGTAGAACCGACTACCCAGCCGCTTTTCCAAGCCCCGGCCGGGCGAAAACTTCCGGCTCTGCCCACGTCGGGAGATTATCTCAACTTGGCCGGGACTTTTGCGCGTCCCATTCGGTGGAACCCGGTCGAGCAGCATTGGATCAGTTTCATCCACTTGATTGGTCGAGCATCAAGATCTCGTGAGCAGGTTTCTGGATCAATTTCTACCTTCATTTTGTTGAAGAGCCTCGGATGCCTGTCATTCTGCCGGCGGAAAACCATGATGCTTGGCTTTCAGGAGAGTCCGGGAAAGAAATCTTGCGACCGTTTCCTGCCAAGGAAATGACCGCGAGATCGATCTCAAAGCGGATAAATAAACCGGAAAACAATGATCCCAGCGTGCTCGAAGAGGCCGAGACGGAGCAGGTCGGACGGCCGATTTAAATCTGTTGGGGAACGCCAGACCATAAACGGGCAATCGGACGAACTATTCCAAAGCGTTCGAAAGTCCTATGAATGAACTGATACAAGAGCACTTTGCTGAATCGAATGATCACATAATGAAACTAGAAGAGCGGATTGCAAAGCAACGAGAACTAATTGCTGGCCGTTCTGCTGTTGGCCTAAGTACTGAGGTTGAGGAGAAACTGTTGGCGAACTTTACTAAGACTCTTGAAGCGGAGATAGAACAGAGGTGGGCCTTAATTATTGAATTGGAGAAAGCCCGACTTAAGAACCCGTAATTCTTTGCCTTTTTCCAGTTTTAGGCTGCGAATCATTTCGCTATTGTCTCCGTCGATCAAATTTATAGGGTAACTTCTTTCGGCTTTTTGTCATCCCGCCACCTCAGGAAAGTCGTCTGCCTGAGCTCTCCATCCAAGGTCCATTCGGCGAACGCTATTTCACAAACCAGCTTTGGCCGGACCCATTGGATTTTCTCGGGAACTTAGGGAGGATTTTCGACCGGTGATTTATTGGTGAAGAGCGGCTTTAGGCGATTTCACAGCTAGACTTTCTGCCTTCACAATTTCTATATTCGTCATAATCAACAGCAGATTTGGTTGATAAGGTGAATGCTGTGATGGAGTAAAAGTTCGACATCCTGACGGCTCAGCCTGATACGCTCAGGACGTGAGGAACTCGCCGTCCTTCCAATGCTGTATTGATCACGGCCACCATGTGGTCGAGTTGCACGCATCGCGCAGCGGAGACAGCGGTACGTTTGTGACGTTCATTTACGCGAGGGACTCGAAGCAACTCCTGCGGCATGTTACCGGAGCCGACGAAGACGAGGTGATTCTTCAATCGCTGGCGTGGAGCGAGAAAAATTCCCCGCCGATCACCACGGAAGCCTCGGAGCGGCTCCAGGGAGCCTCCGAAGACGAGAGATCGACGCAAACTGAATTACTCCAAAAAATTCAGAATGGTTCGGCAACCGAAGAAATTGATAGCACTTTAGAGAAACTCTACACAGCGCGACGTAGTACTAGGAAGACACAGCATAGGCGTAATCCTCCGAACGCTTTGACCACAGCCATCATCGGTTGGATGAAGCCCGGGAACTGCGATTTCATAGGAAAGCGCGGGATAGCGAAGATAACTATGGCCGCCGGCCGGGTCGCTCGTGATTTTGGAGTCGAATCTCCAGGCGTGAACCGCTCGATTTATCTTCCCGCTTTCGTCTTTCTGTCGCTCTTCACTCTTTTGCTTTTGCTCAGCGAGCAGTTCAGTCGTTTGTCGGTTCCAAGCTCCATGCACGAGTCTGGAAAGGCAATCGATCAGGCGGCCGTTGAGAAAGCAACCTTGATTGACCCGAAGGCAGTGACAAAGCGCGATTTTCAGTCGGACCTGACGCGAGTAATAACCGAATTTAGAAGACCCTTGTTCGGGGTTTGTCTGTTCCCCTATCCGGTCGAAATCAACGTATCGGCAAATGAAGAGCGGGTGGTTTCCTATGTTCATGCCGCACTCAAGAAAATCACACGAACGCTCCGTGGCGCGCAAACCGAGCTAAAGAATCCCGTGGCTTCGTCGTTCAACCTGAAGACCGTCTCTCGATACAGGCCCGCGGTAAATCTTGTAACCCGAATCCATTCCCGTCCTGTGGCGTACTACCAACGCAGGCTCGCGCATAAAATCGGTCCTTTTGTGCTATATCGTCAGTCTATCGGCGGAGCAGGTCTGTTCGTCCATAAGAACGCGCTTGCCACTCGGACGA
>DASTDH010000244.1:0-2314 GCA_035710445.1 Chthoniobacterales bacterium | reverse complement strand
TTTCTCGTCGCGAGATGTGGGATTTTAATCTCCGGCGCGGATCACCGGGGCGAAATTGGTCCTTTCGATAGCACAATATCGCACATCCAATCGTACCTGCACTGGGTTCCAGCCTTCTCTGTCTCACCAAGGCGTCTAGTTTCACCCCCAGAATTTCGATGCCTGCAATTACGCAAGCTTTAGGGATTTTGAGTGAAATCGAGAGTGTCTGTTGAAAAAGTCCCTGAGTTGATGCTTGTCGGTTCTCAAAGTTCAGGTTATAAGCAGGCCAGAGTACTCGATGCTGCGGTTCACGATTACCGTTGGAGGCCTGCTCATGATGGGACGCCAAGCCCGCGAGGAGTCGCTGTTTTACTACTTCCGCTTAGAAGATCAGGTTCCTGAAAATCATCTGCTACGCCTGGTCGATCGCCACGTCAATTTGGAATTTATTCGAACCAAGTTGAAGGACCGCTACAGCGATGCGGGAAGGCCATCGATCGATCCCGAGCTGCTGTTGCGCATGCTGCTGATCGGCTATCTGTACGGGGTTACGAGCGAAAGGAAACTGGTAGAAGAGCTACGCATGCATCTGGCGTGGCGATGGTTCACGGGACTGGGATTCGATCAGGAGATTCCACACCACTCCACGTTTTCCAAAAACCGGCATGGACGATTTCAGGAATCGAATCTGTTTCAGGAACTGTTTGAGGAGATCGTCACTCGTTGCGTGGCGGCGGGGTTGGTGAAGGGCAAGCACATGTCGGTGGACGGCAGTTTCATTCCGGCCAATGCGGATCATCACCGGCGCGTTCCCGCCGAACAACTGGCGGAAGTGGCGAAGGTGAACCACACGGTGCGCGAGTATTTAGTCGAATTGGAGCGAGAGAATCCGGTCGAGCCTCCGGAGCAGCAAGACAAAGTTTCCACCACGGATCCCGACTCGACCTATGCCACCAAAGGCGGTCCGGCGCGGCTGGGCTACTACGACAATTATCTGGTGGATAACGCCAGTTGCGTCATCGTTGGAGTACAAGCGACGGAGGCACGGATAAGTCACGAGAGCGTAGCGGCGAGAGACATGATCGAACGCTATCGCGAACGTTACGGGTACCTGCCCCAGACTCTCGCCGCGGATACCACCTACGGCAACGGCGAACTGCTGCAATGGCTCGATGAGCGCGGCATCGCAGGTTACATCCGAGTGAAAGAAAATCCTAATGCGCAGCCGGAGGATCTCTATGGCATCGACCAGTTTACCTACGTGCCGGAGGAGAACTGGTACATCTGCCCGGAAGGCAAAGTTCTGAAATACAACGGAATCAATAAGCGCAACCACACCCATCTTTATTATTCGACGCCCAAGCGCTGTCGCGAGTGCTCGCAGAAGAGCCGCTGTACGCGAGGCAAGTATCGGACGATCTCCATCCACACTTGTGAAGAGGCACGGCAGCGTGCCAAGGCCCGGGCCGAGACCCCGGAGTTCGCAATCTCGCAACGGGCTCGGCGAAAAGTGGAGGCCCTGTTTGCAGAGCTGAAGAATTACATCGGACTACGTCGACTGAGGCTACGCCGGATGCGCTTCGTGCGCGAGCAGTTCTATCTGGCGGCTACGGCGCAGAACTTAAAACGGCTGGTGCGATTCCTCAGTCGTAACTCAACCCCGCAGATCGCAACTGCATGAACCTGGCCTGAAGAAACGAAAGAAGCGAATCATCAGGAGACTGGCAGGGACAGAGCGCGTCGTGAACCGAGATTTTTCAACAGGCACGCCTGCTAACGACAATCAACGCTTGTCACTTGTTCTGGTTTGCGGAAAGGAATTGGAGCACTTCTCTCATTACGATCTGATTGATCCGTTTGAAATAAGAACTGAGCATGAGCCGAACCCTCGAGCACGAGCAGTTTCTTGGGCTGCGGAGCCTTCTCGAACCAAGCTCGTATCCGGGGTAACCGGAGTCCTTCATCGTTTGCGTCATTCCGCGCAACTATTACTAGCAAGGGTACCTTAATTCGTTCCGCAGGACCATTCCAATCTGCCGCGAGCAGCACCAATCCGTTGATTTCGCCGGGTCGGGACGCAATCGATGCATCCAAAGCGGCACCGCCACCGAAACTACCACCTATGACTGCTACCGTTTTGACGCCATTCCGTCGGAGATACTGGACGGCTCCCAACACATCGAGGCGCATAGGCGCAGTGTCCATGTCTGAATCGCCAGGCCCGTGCGACTTGCCGAAACCGCGAAAGTCAAAAGCCAAAACCCGATAACCCTCTCTCGCTAACTGCTTCGCTTGTGGCTGCCAGCTCTCCTTTGTGAATTGGCCGCCATGT
>DASTDH010000243.1:0-4029 GCA_035710445.1 Chthoniobacterales bacterium | reverse complement strand
GACACTGCTGATCGCATGCTGGGTCAGATTGCAGCCGGCGATTGGGGTCCGGATCACATCGGCGTAAACTGTGGGGATGCGGATGTGCGGCCGGGGACTTACAATCCAAACCCGACATGTTCCGGGGGAGGAGCGGGACTCCCATGCTTGATTTCGGCGGCGCCCAATGAAAGCGAGTAGATGAGTTTCTTCAAGCTCGCTTTTGCTTTCAGAATACGAGGTATATCGGTCGGATCGCCATTTCGCGTTGCAATCGCACGAGCATAACCCGCTTCGAAAGCTTTGAAATCGCACCGCAACGCGGCGAGTTGCTCGACGCCGCGAACCAAAATGCGCTCGAGCTCTTTGCCGTTATACCGATCCCTCTTGACGGCACGGCGATACGCCTCAGCTGTGCCATAGACTGCAATCGTTTTCTTCGCGAGGTGCTCATAGACGCAGAGGACCAATTCCATCGATTCAAGCGTCACTGCATTACGCTGACTTTCTCTTTGTAGCCACCGCAACGAATTACGCGCCTTTGCCGCGTGACGAACCAGTTGCGCGGCCTGGATAATGTGTTGGTGCAACTTCTCGTCAATACGCGCTTGCACGTGTTCGTCGACTTGTTCCATTTTGAGCTCGGATTTCGTCTCATCAGCTACCGCTTTGACGAGCTCGTCAAACGGGCCAAAGAATACGCGGTGCGACTCCCATAACCGCTGCCAGCGACCATCGATGTCTTTGTGATCCCACCGAGCGCACCCCGACACTCGCCAAGGAAACCAGAACAGCCGATCAATGTGATCTGATGCGCCAGCTTTTGTGATCCCGAACCATGCGGCTGCAAAGCGCCGATTGAAATCAGCAATATCGGTCGCCTCCGAATTCCACATCACATGCGCAGCATATGCCAATCCATAGAGGTAGTTTTCGGCATTGCCTCCTCGACACATGCCCCAAGTCGTCGTAATCACGCCTTGCAGCTTTTCCTCCACGGCCGCGCGCACGAAGCCGGCTATATTCCCAAAACTGGTGGGAATCTGCTGATACACGTCATTGAACCCGTGCACTGCAGGAGCCGCCCAGATTTTCTTGAATTTCCACTCTTTGAACTTCCGAACCTCCTGGAAATCCTCCGAGCGCTCGTAAATCCATATTACCAGGTGGATGTCCTTGTCGATCTTGTGGCGAAGATCCGGTTTGTCCCAAATTTCGTCGTGCCAGATCATCATTTCTCGACCGAGGCTGTCGACGATTCTCTTCAGGCGATCGGCGTGCAAGCCGAAGAGTCCCTCATCGCCAAGCATGTAGTGCTTGGCGACACCGCAGGTCATGCGAGAAGTTCCACGAATGACCCGGATCGTATCCGCCGACTTCGCCGAAGCCAACATGGAAAGGTTTGGGTTGCGGAAAGGCTTCCATGAGCTCTTTATAAAGAGCTTGGAACACCTCATAGGTCTTCTCACAACACGGACTGAACTGTTCTGCCGACCCTGCATGACGGAGTTCTTTGAGCTCTTCGTGCTTCAGCAGCCCCCATCCGTGTCCAAACGATGCAAGCTGCGGGACGATTTCCAAAAACCGCTCTCTAGCATGCACCACAAGATCGCGTGCTTTCTCATGCGTGAAAGTGTGGGGCCTGCCCAAATACGAATGCGACCTGTATGCAAAGTCGTCTTCCATATACAGCATGAACTGCCCGACCTTAAACCCGCTCAATATGTCGATCCAGCGTCTCATGTATGGCAGCTGCACGGAGTTGTCGCGCAAGTCATAGAGAACCATCCGGTTCTGCACGCTGGGCCAATCAACGATCTGCATGGCGGGAACTTCGCTGGATCGCGCTAGCTGTTCAAATGTCCGTGATGCGTAGAACAGCCCTTGATCCGTCGTCGCAGTGGCTTCGATGCCATCTCGTCGAATATCCAATACGTATCCTTGCGGACCGAGGTCACGCGGCAGATCAAAAAACAGATCCCAGGTGTTGATCTTTTTGAATACAATACCCATGTCGGTGGGTACGGCGGGTTCCTTAAGCTTTTTTACTTGTTTTGGTGCAGGAAGAAGAAAGCGAACCGGATCCACATCCATCGATCTTCCCGGTCGATTTGTGTTTGTCAAAATACGGAGCTCGCATTGTACATTGTGTCGTATTCGTAGGACGGGGTCACGCAATAACCACCAGCTTCAGGTCCTGTTTCATGGCCACGCGAACAGAAGATCGAGCCTCGATCGATTTCGATTAGCCGTCCGGGGCGCCCGATCGTTCGGTCGAGCGTGATAACCCGGTGGTGATAGGCCTCGAGCGAGGCCCGATGCCCGATGCTGATCACCGTCGTTGATCGCAAGGCATCAGCGACAATGCGATAGAGCGCCGCTTCCTCTGCCTCGTCGATCGCTGAAGTGGCCTCATCAAGGAACAACCAGTCTGGCTTGATCAGCAGGGCGCGGGCGATCCCAAGCCGTTGCTGCTCGCCAAGTGACAGCCTCTGGGCCCAATGCGAGTCCTCGTCCAGGCGTTGGGTCAAAGCGGACAATCCGACGGAGGCCAACGCCGCAGACGCCTCGGCCTCGCGGCCTGATGCCGGTGGGGTAGGAAACCATAGCGCCTCGCGCAATGTCCCAATTGGCATATAGGGCCGCTGCGGGAGGAAAAGCCTCTTGGCGCCGGCCGGTAGGTGGATGCGCCCGCTGGCGAACGGCCACAATCCAGCCAGGACACGGACTAGCATGGTTTTCCCGCTGCCCGAGGTTCCCTTCAACAACACGGCCTCGCGCGGTTTGAAGCTCAGGGTTATAGGGGAGAGGAGAGGCTCTCCATCAGGCAGAAACACGCCGACATCATACAAATCGATCGTGTGTTGCACTGCCGTTTCCGTGCGCGTGCCAGAAACGGCGGCTGCGGCCTGGTAATTGATCTCGGTTGTGAACTCGGTCAATCGGTCCACGGCCGCCCGCCACTGGGCGAAGACGGTGTAGCTGGCGATGAACCAGCACAACGCCTCGTTGACACGCTCAAATGCATGCGCCGTCTGGATCAGCACACCGAGCTCCATTGCGCCGGAAAAATATCCCGGCGAGGCGATCAGCAACGCAAGTAGCGAGGTGAACTGGCTGAAAAGCAGCTGGAATACCCAGATGATGTTGTTGCGCAGGATGATGCGCCTGAAATTCTCGTACAGGGCTCGAAATCTCGCGAGCGCAGTGCTGCGCTCCTGCGTTTCGCCGCCATGGAATGCGATGCCCTCTGCTTCCTCCCGAAGATGAAGGAGGTTGAAGCGGAAATCCGCTTCGACCGCCTGTTGCCGGTTGTTGAGGCTGATCAATCGCCGGCCGATCAGGTGCGCGACAACCGATCCGAGCCCCGCGTAAAGCAAGGCCACCCACAACATGTAGCCCGGGATTGTGATCGCAAAATCGCCGATCGGCAGCGTGATGCTGCCGGAAAGATACCAAAGTAGCGCAGCAAAGGAGCCGAGTGTCGCTAGCGAGTTGAGGAACCCGAGACCCAAAGCGCCGGATCGTTCGATAAAGAGGCGGACGTCCTCAGAGATCCGTTGATCGGGATTGTCGACCCGCCCCGAAAAGCGCATTCGATAGAAAGTCCGCTCGGCTAGCCAGCGCGTGACATATTGATCGGTCAACCAGCGCCGCCAGCGAAGCTGCAGCACCTGATCCAGATAAGTGCGCAACACCGCGACCGCGAGGTAGAACAGGACAAGCAAGATGACATGACAAGCGCGTTATAAAAGCGTGGAGCGTTCTGTTGCTGCAGCGCGGTGAATAGTGCCCCATTTGCCAAGTTCTGCAGCAGGCTGACCCCCACCAAGCCGAGGTTTAGGCCGATGATCGACGCCAATAGCACGCGCGCTGACCACCGTTCTTCACTTCTCCAATAGCCGTTTGTTAAAATCCAGACGTCCCATGCGAGCCGTCTCAGTCTGGTGCCGTCGCTATTTGTGTTGGAATTTGTTTAGCGCAGTCTCCGGTCGAACGAGGATATTGGATCAGGTAGCGAGGTCAATCGGCTCGTTGACGATGGCGTTG
>DASTDH010000242.1:0-11927 GCA_035710445.1 Chthoniobacterales bacterium | reverse complement strand
GGGACGATAGAAACGTTCAGATGTGGGCGCTCAGCGGATTCCGGGAGATCGAAAATGATCCATCGTCCCTGTCGGCACGAATCACGGTCAAAAACGGAGTGACCAAGCACCCGGCGATCACGGAGTCACCGTCGGTCACGGCGCTATCGGCGTTCCCGCCGCTATCTTATGAGCACAGTACGCGAGATTTTTGAGACAATGGAATATGGTCCTGCACCAGAAGCGACTGACCTGGCGGAGGAATGGCTACGGAAACACGAACATAGTTTTAGCCCGTTCATTAACGGCCGGTTCCAGCCTGCGCCGGAGGCGCCGACGTTTACCAGCATTGATCCGGGTAACGGACGGCCGATCGCGAAACTTACTCAGTGTGGCCCGGCCGAAGTCGAAGCAGCAGTTGCCGCCGCCACCGCCGCTTTTCCCGACTGGTCCAGGCTGAGCGGGCACATGCGAGCGCGTTATCTTTATGCCATCGCCCGGCAAATTCAAAAGCATTCCCGGCTGTTCGCCGTTTTGGAGACCCTTGATAACGGAAAACCGATCCGCGAATCGCGCGACATCGATATCCCATTGGTCGCGCGCCATTTTTATCATCACGCTGGGTGGGCGCAATTGGTGGCGGAGCACTTTCCGGGATACGAGCCAATCGGAGTTTGTGGCCAGATTATTCCGTGGAACTTTCCCTTATTAATGTTGGCCTGGAAAATAGCGCCGGCGTTAGCGGCTGGTAACACCGTGGTATTGAAGCCCGCCGAATTCACCTCGTTGACCGCTCTGCTGTTTGCCGAAGTTCTCCAGCAAGTCGGTTTACCGCCGGGAGTAGTAAATATAATTACCGGCGACGGTTCCACCGGCGAACTACTGGTTAAGCATGCGGGAATTCAGAAATTGGCTTTCACCGGCTCAACCGAGATTGGGCGTATCATCCGAAAGGAGACGGCCGGAAGCGGCAAGAAGCTTTCGCTCGAGTTAGGGGGGAAATCGCCATTTATCGTGTTTGATGACGCCGATCTGGACAGCGTAGTGGAGGGGGTAGTCGATGCGATCTGGTTTAACCAAGGGCAGGTTTGTTGCGCCGGCAGCCGCTTGTTGGTGCAGGAGAGTATTGGAGAGCGGCTCGAGCAGAAACTGCGAGCTCGAATGGAAACCTTGCGGGTGGGGGATCCACTTGATAAAGCGATCGACATCGGCGCGATTGTTGCCCCAGTCCAACTACAAAGAATCGAGAAGTTAGTTGAGCAAGGAAAGGCCGACGGAGCGAGCTGTTGGCAGCCAAGTTGGGCAGTGCCGCAGAACGGTTGCTTTTATCCGCCTACACTATTTACGAACGTCGAGCCATCCTCGCAGATCGCCCAGGTTGAAATCTTTGGACCGGTCCTGGTGTGTATCACATTTCGGACGCCGGCCGAGGCTATCGAGTTGGCGAACAACACGGTTTATGGCTTGGCGGCATCCGTCTGGACCGAGAACGTGAACTTGGCACTGGACGTAGCTCCAAGACTGAAGGCGGGGGTGGTTTGGATAAATTCGACTAACCTATTTGATGCTGCCTCCGGTTTTGGAGGCTATCGAGAGAGCGGATTCGGTCGCGAAGGAGGGAAAGAAGGGATGTATGAATATTTGGTTCCGAGCTGGGAGAAGGAGACGAACCCCGGGAGCGCCGCAAGCGACGTCGAGGTGGTTCGAGGACCAACCAACGACGTAGCTCATCATTCTCTCGATGTCGGGATAGACCGAAGTCCGAAACTCTATATTGGCGGAAAGCAGGTTAGGCCGGACAGCGGGTACAGTTTCGCAGTGAAAGACGGTTCGGGAAAGTACTTAGGGGAAGTCGGACTAGGAAATCGGAAAGACATTCGCAACGCGGTCGAAGCTGCCCACAAAGCTGGGAGTTGGTCGCGTTCCACTGCTCATCTTCGCGCTCAGATTCTCTATTATTTGGCAGAGAATCTTGCTACCCGAGCGCAAGAGTTTGGATGTAGACTGGCGACTAGTCCGGACCATGGGCCCGCCCGGGCCGAACGCGAAGTCAGTAAATCGGTCGAGCGTCTCTTCTACTATGCCGCATGGGCAGACAAGTACGACGGACACGTGCATGCGGTGCCGTTTCGCAACATTACTTTAGCGATGCTTGAGCCGTGGGGCGTTCTGGGCGTTGTTTGTCCGCCGGAGGATCCATTGCTGAGTTTCATTTCACTGATCGCTCCGGGCGTGGCACTGGGCAATCGGGTGGTGGTCGTTCCTTCCCAAAGCTTTCCCCTTATCGTAACCGATTTTTACCAAATCCTGGATACCAGCGACTTGCCGTGCGGCGTTATCAATCTCGTAACCGGCGATCCGAATGAACTCGGACGGGTGCTGGCTCAACATGATGATGTGGCGGCGGTGTGGTGTGTTGGGTCGAAGCAGTTAAGCGAACAAATCGAGAGAGATTCAGCCGGGAACTTAAAAGCAACGTGGGTTAACTTCGGGAAGGCGCGCGATTGGTTCGACGATCGGCAGGGGTGTGGGACCGAATACCTGCGGCGGGCGAGCCAGGTAAAAAATATCTGGGTTCCTTACGGCGAGTAGGGGTTTAAAGGGGGAGAACGCGGCGATCTGCAGATAGGTCTCTTTGGTTAAAGGAACAGTTCGTGCAATCCAACGGTACAATGAATTTGGGAACAGTTGTTCGCAGCACTACTTGGGCGGCTTCCGGATCAAACCACCAGTTGAATTCTCCGGCATCGTTGTAAGCGTTTCCCGGTGCATAGACCTGTCCGCCCATAATCACAATCTGTTTGATCAACGGAATGATACTGGGATCCTTGCGCACCGCGATCGCGATATTGGTCAAAGGACCGATTGCGAGAATTGAAACGTCGTTGGGGTAGCGATGAATCGATTGAATAATAAAATCGATCGCATCTTCTTTGGCTGGCCGCGTGTGAACGGCGAATCCATCGGGCGGAGGAACCAGATGATGAGGATCTGGTTGGGGTGTTGCGTAAGCACCAAGGTAATCGATGGCTTGGCCGAATAGCTGCGCCTCATACAAGTAAGCCCGGTAATCGTGTAGCAGCGGATATTGAGAGCCAACGTATACTTTTGCCCGGTTTTCAATGCCCATACGCTTAACGGCTTTGAGGCAGTCCGATACCTTCTGATCTCGCCATTGATTGCCGGACGGAATAGTAAACCCGAGGAGGTCGATAACGCCCTGAGAATCGAGCTGTGCGGCCATCGCGCCCACTTGCCCATCGTCGCCGATCGTATTGAAATCAGTATCGATGATGACCTTTGGTGGTCCGGCTGGGAGTGATCCGGCAACACAAACTACTGCATTCACGACCGAGAGTACTAGAACGATTGTCGCGATCCTGCGTGGATTCATAGTGGCGCTTCCTTGCGGTGAGGGTTTATCTTGTTTTCCTCCTAAGAGAAGGAGGAGCGGGGGTATGTGAGCTTCATACAAAGTATGTTCCACTTATGCAATAGATTAGTAAGGAGTTGGCATCGCCTTTAAAACAATAATGTGGAATGTTCTCTACGGTGGACGCGGACGAAGTCGGACTTTTTTTTCTTAGGATGAACAATTTTAAACTCAGGTAAAAAAAGATGAATGATGTGTTTATCTGCGACGCGGTCCGTACCCCATTCGGCCGGTATGGTGGTGCGTTAGCTTTGATCAGGGCCGACGATTTGGCGGCGGTTCCGATTCGAGCGATTACCGAACGAAATCCTCAAGTCGACTGGGCGGCGGTCGACGATGTGATCTTAGGTTGTGCGAATCAGGCGGGAGAAGACAACCGCAACGTTGGACGAATGGCTCTGTTGCTGGCTGGACTACCCGAGGTCGTGCCGGGGACGACGATCAATCGTCTGTGCGGATCGAGCCTGGATGCCATCGCGATCGCTGCTCGAGCGATCAAGTCGGGTGAATCGGATCTGATTATCGCAGGCGGCGTCGAAAGTATGTCGCGAGCGCCGTTTGTCTTAGGCAAGGCCGAGACGGCCTTCAGCCGCAGCGCTGAAATTTACGACACCACAATCGGCTGGCGTTTCGTGAATCCGATCATGAAGAAGCTTTACGGAGTCGATTCGATGCCTGAGACCGGCGAAAATGTGGCTGAGCAATTCAAGGTAAGTCGAGTCGATCAAGATGCCTTCGCGTTTCGCAGCCACCAAAGATGGTCGAAAGCGGACGCGGCAGGCTTCTTTCAGAACGAAATAGTCACGGTACAAGTTCCCCAAAAGAAAGGGGATCCGACCGTGGCGACCACTGATGAGCATCCACGGCCTGACACCAGCTTGGAAGCACTGGCCCGGTTGAAGACCGTTGTGAAATCGGGCGGGACTATCACCGCCGGCAATGCGGCCGGAATCAACGATGGGGCTGCGGCTGTCCTTTTGGCATCGGAGAGAATGGTCCGCCGCTTTGGTTTGCAGCCGAATGCGCGTGTCCTTGGCGCAGCCGCTGCGGGCGTCGCTCCGCGCATTATGGGTTTCGCTCCGGCCCCGGCCACTCGGAAGGTTTTGGCAAGAACCGGCCACAATTTGTCCGACATGGATGTTATTGAGTTAAATGAGGCTTTTGCTTCTCAGGCTTTGGCCGTAATCAGAGAACTCGGTCTGGGGGACGATGCTGAGCACGTCAATCCCAACGGTGGAGCAATTGCCATCGGTCATCCGTTAGGTGCCAGCGGCGCTCGGTTAGTAACGACTGCCCTCAATCATCTCTGCTCCACCCAAGGGCGATTTGCCCTCTGTACGATGTGCATTGGTGTTGGTCAGGGAATCGCGTTGATCTTTGAGCGGGTTTAGTGCTGGTGGCGACCTGGAAGGTAGGGCGCGTCTCTCCGAGACCGCCGAAATACGCGGGCGGATTCGTACTTCTTGAAGGTCGAGTTGTAAACCTTGAACTCCGCTAGACCAGAAAAACGGTCGGAACTTAATCGCGCTAGTTTTCCTGAGGACTGACAAGTACGGTGGACCGGCGGTCCCGAGAGACCGCCCTACCTGTCCTCGATCAGCTGCATGGCGAGGTCTTCGAGATCGGTCGCAACGATATCCCAAGGCCCTTCCGGACGCAGATCCTTGGTTTGCGATGGACCGTATTCGGTCGGTCGCGGAACGAACGCCGTGCGCAGGCCGAAAGATCGGGCCGCGTGGAGATCATAATTATGGGCGGCGACCATCATTACTTGAACGGGCTTTAGGCCAAGCAGCGAACAAGCTTCGAGATAGGTTTCCGGATCGGGCTTGTAATGATGGAAAATATCGGAACCCAAAATGAAGTCCCAACCGAGACAGGCGAACTTGTTCAGCTCAACCATAAGAGCGAAATTTCCGTTAGAGAGTGGTCCGATTAAAAAATGGCTTTTTAGCCGGGCCAAACCGGGCCGGGCGTCCGGCCAGGGCTCTAGCCGATGCCAAAGAGTATTCAGATCGTCAATATCGTTGGCGGAAAGCTCCAGTTTGAAACCTGGCAGAAGGTTGACCAGAGCTGCTCGATGCAGCTCGTCGAGCGTAGCCCAGGCCAGCTTTCCTTTTCGGACTTTATCCATGCTGGGCCAATAGGCGGAGCGCCACTGGTCTACCAGCTTGGACCAATCGACATCAAGTTGGCGGCTTTGACCGAATCGGGAGAGGGCATCGATCAAACTGGACCGCCAATCGACAACTGTTCCGAAAGTATCGAACAGGAGCGCCTTAATTTCATTTATGCGAGACATAGAGAGCGGGAGAAGGATAGGAGATAGCAAAAAGCAAATCGCAGATAAAGAGAGACTCCTTTTCACTCACGCTTTGCTTGGCAATGAATTGCGGCGACTTGTCGAGCAACCGCCGGACCAAACCGCCGCGCACTATTTGCTATTTGCTGTCACACGTTTCATTCGAGCCTCAGGCGAGAATGACAGCGACCACTGCAAGTGCAACGCCTCCGCAAATGAGGGCAAAGCCGTGGGGAACTCCGCTAATACAATGACCGAACCCCGCGAGCATCAGACCGATTGCAAATATCCAGGCCAACGTCACGAGCCCGATCCGCAACCAGGAATACATCTTTAAATCAAGCGGCTGGTCGATCAGCGGTGCTGCAATGGATGCGGAAGGCTGCTGTATAGGACGGCCACTCTCCAGTGCCGACCGCGCAGTGGACTCATGTCTTACGTGGGTTACTTGCCAGATTCCCGTGCCAACCGCGCCGGTGGAGCCAATGATGAGTGCGGTGGTTGCCATGAGAATGATTCGGCGCAACCAATTGCCTGGCTTCTGCACTGCGCCCGTTTCGTTCTCCACTAACCAGCGCAAGATGCGAGCTTCATCCCAGCGCTTATAATGGTCGCGCTCTAATAGACCTTTCAGTAAGCGCTGCCAGCCTGACGGCAAGGCGTCAGGAATCGGAACTTTGCCTTGAACAATCTGGTAACCAACCACCTTAGATGCGCCGAACCACTGCAGCGGATTTTGGCCGGTGAGGATTTCGACCAGGATGATCCCGAGCGACCAATAGTCACTCGCGCGTGAATACATACCGGTAAGGGTCTCTGGAGCGGCGTAAGCAAGAGTAGTTCGCACCTGGGTTAAAAGCGTCATACTTGCAAGTGCGGACGAACCGAAATCGGTTAGCACGACCTCAAAGGGAGTTTCGCTTTTAATCAAAATGTTGGAGGGTTTGAGATCCCGATGTTGAATACCAGCACGATGCAAAACCGCTAAGCCCTCGACTAACTGCCGCAGGATTAGTTGGGCAATTGAAAGTTTGAATGGACCGTTCCGTTGGATCAGGTCCGCGAGACTGCCGCACTCAAAGAATGGTGCGACTTCGTACGGACGCCCATTCCAAGCACCGGTAAAGAGCGGTGAAGCAATCCGCGGATGGCGTAGCTGCAGGTGGTTAACGATGGTCGCTGGTTGCAAACCGGAGCGATACAATTTGAGCACGCATTTCTGGTTTTCCGGTCCCCGGACTAGATAGAGGTCGCTTTCAGCACCTTGATCGGGGGCAAGCCCGATGATCTGGAACCCTTCAATCCATTCGCCGGGGCCCGGGTGCATAGGAGTTTCGCGCGCTGATTCTTGCGGAAGCGAGCGCGAATCAACCTCGGTTGCGATGGCCTTCGGTGGATCCACAATTTAAAGTATAACACCCTCTAGGGCGCTCTGGCCAGTGGCCCGCATTCTCGCCCCCCGGCGCGGGGCTTGAATGAAATGACAAATGGGCTCGCGGGCTGATGGCTCGCTGTTTGATCCAGAGCTTAAGGAGAGAATAAGACTGCCGGAAAAATCATGAGCTTGAATTTCAATCCTCAAGTGATGCGTGGAGCGCTCGCCGTGCTGGGTTCCGCGCTGTTCCTGGTCATCGCACCGGGCATCGTGGTAATTCTGGTGCCATGGTGGATCTCAAGATGGATTGTCCAGGAATCGGTCCTCAGAATTCCCTTCATTCGTGCGCTTGGTGTTCTTCTGATTTTGGGTGGCTTACCGGTTCTACTGGGGTCGTTTGCGGGTTTCGCGCTGCAAGGTCTGGGTACGCCTGCCCCCGTCTTTCCGACGCGCCATCTCGTGATGAAAGGGTTCTATCGGTACGTGCGAAACCCTATGTATTTAGCAGTGGTGCTCCTGATTTTCGGTCAGGCCTTGATGCTTGGGAATGGCGTTCTCTTTGGCTATGGCGTGCTGGTCTGGCTGGCTTGTCACGTTTTTGTTTTGGCTTACGAGGAACCAACCCTGCGGACGACTTTTGGCGCTGAGTACGACGCCTTTTGTGCCAATGTGCCTCGGTGGAGACCCCGGACCAGTCCCTGGCGCCCAAACCGCGAATGAAACCGAAAAGGCCTGACCACGAATGGACATAGAGAGGTGCCGAGAAAAGAAGAACCGCGAATGAACGCGAATCAGGGAGAGCTGTTGTGGGCAGTCGCGGCCGGCTAGGGCGGCCGAACACGGAATGCACTCTTTTATTCGTGTCTATTCGTGTCCATTCGCGGTTCTTCCCTCTGCCTCTCTCTGTGTCCATTCGCGGTTTATGGAGGTTTCGGGCGTTGACAGGCGGGCGGCGCGAGCTTTTGTCATAAGACGGTCATGGCAGTGGTGGACGGATTGCGCAGCGCTTATGCGAAAGTTGGTGAGCTCGTTTATTTTGGCCGGATGCTTGATAAGATCCGTCTGGCCGATCAAAACAAGTTGCCTGCCGGCTACAATCTTGGAGACCAGGTCCCAACTTGGTTTGATGGGAATTGTTGTCGATTCCTCCACGTGCGGTATACAGAAATCGTGAGCCGAGTACGTTCGGGTCATTCCGACGAACAGGTCTTGGAGTGGGCTTACGAAACAGGAAGACGGCCGGCTCAGGAAGAGATTATGATATGGAATTCGTTTATGGGGAAGCGCGGATGGCGCGACAAAGCCACCGAATCGCTCAACCGCTGGAAAACTGAACTCGGTTTGAGGGACCGGAATGATATTCAGACTTTCTTCGACTTATATGATGCGGATGAAGGACGAGAAATCGGCTCAGGCTACTCTCCGGATTGAATGTTCCGGTTTTGCCTGCTCTCTAAGGCAGTGATCCGGCATCGATAATGTCAGATAGTTGCGAAACCGTCGTCGAAGCCAGCGGACTCGAAAGCAAGCAGGCAAATTTGACTGCGTTCATTGTCTGTCTGGGCTGTGTTGTCGTATTGCTCGATGTCTCGATTGTGAACGTTGCTTTGCAGCGGATTTCGAACGGCCTCGGCGGCCGGGTCAGTGACCTGCAATGGATCGTTGATGCTTACACTTTGGCGTTTGCCAGCTTCTTACTCACGGGCGGCACTGCGGGCGATCGCTATGGCAATAAGCAGGTATTTGGCGCCGGCTTTGTCTTATTCACGCTGGCATCCGTTTTTTGCGGGACCGCCAACACTCTGCCGGTTTTGATTATCGCGCGGGTCATTCAAGGAGTAGGAGCGGCGCTGATAATTCCATGTTCGTTGACGCTTCTAAATCACGCTTTCGATGATGCGACTCAACGGGCGAAAGCGTTCGGATGGTGGGCGGGAAGCGGCGGCGTTGCCGTGGCCGGCGGTCCACTGATCGGTGGACTGTTGGTGAACTGGTTTGGCTGGCGGAGCATCTTTTTCGTCAATCTTCCGATTGGAATAGCGGCTCTTTTGCTGACC
The DNA here is from genome assembly GCA_035710445.1 of Chthoniobacterales bacterium. Classification (GTDB taxonomy): domain Bacteria; phylum Verrucomicrobiota; class Verrucomicrobiia; order Chthoniobacterales; family JAFAMB01; genus DASTDH01. Next base: position 2,781 of record DASTDH010000242.1, on the reverse strand, counting down.
ATCCGGTACATCCGAGAAGAAAAGCCTTTACCTGGACGAAGAATCGATTTGGGAGGTCAGATAGTCAGCCTGTTTGCTCTGGCTGCTTTGACCACGGTGCTGATCGAAGGGACCAATTGGGGATGGCTCTCACCACCGATCATCGGTTTGGGCGTCGCCTTTGCTTTATTGTCGCTCCTGTTTGTATGGATAGAAGCGCGGCAACCGGACCCGATGCTCCCTTTGGCGCTCTTTCGTTCCCCGCAATTCTCAGTTGCGACCTCGCTCGGGCTGCTCCTGAGTTTTCCGTTCTACGGGTTGATCTTTACGCTTAGCCTCTATTTCCAACAGGTTTGCCACTATACGCCCATGCAGACCGGACTCGCGTTCCTGCCAGTAACAGGTTTGCTAACGGTGATGAACGTTTACGCTGGACGGTTGGCCGCGAAGCGAGGAGTGCGATTCCCGATCGTTACGGGCCTTGTCATTGGCGGAGCCGGGTTCTTCTGGCTGGCATTTGCGGCGCATGCCGAGGCCAGTTACACCGCTATCTTATGGCCATTATTGAGCATTGGAGCCGGAGTGCCGCTTATCCTTCCGCCGGTGACGTCGGTGGTACTTGCCTCAGTCGATCGACTCCAAGTTGGTCTGGCTTCCGCAACCCTGAACGCCGGACGCCAGGTTGGTGCAGCTGCTGGAGTTGCAGTTTTAGGCTCGTTGGTTTCGTCTGGCCACAATTTCGTCGGCGGTTTCCGCGTCGCTCTGGTTGTGTCCGGAGTGATTTACATTTTCGGTACCTTCCTGGCGGTTAGGTGTCTGCCCGGTCATTCTCGCTCGAATGAAATAGCAAATAGCAGATAGCAAATTTCCAACTGCACGTTCAGTAATCAATGGTCGTACCGAACTGCAGGCTCGTGCAGAGGTCCGGCGGTCGCGGAGCGACGCGCCCTACCTGAAAGATATGGCCAAAAGCACGTGCTCATTTGCTATCGGCTATTTTCATTGGGCGAGGATGATCGCCGCTTATAATAATTCGTGACCCGGCAAGCGCAGAGTAATTCGTTTGTTGCCTCGTGTATGATTTTAACTTCGTGCACGGCGAGCGTTTTGGAACGCCGCAGTAACTGGGCGGTTGCTACTACGAATCCGGACGATGCCGATCGAAGGTGGGATCCGTTGATTTCGATTCCAACTGGAAAGACCGCATTAAGATCGATTCCCCAGCAGGAGTGCATGCTGGCGGCACTCTCCGCCAGCAATAAGCTGATGCCGCCATGTAAAAGACCGAATGGTTGGCGGCTGGCGTCGGTAATCGGCATGCGTAGAGTCAGCGATTCTTCATCCACGGAACTGACATGAACGTCGAGCGGTTCGAGCGCGGTATTAGGAATAATCCGCTCGAAGTCAGTGACCGAATATGAAATTGAGTGTTCCCTTTTAGTCAAGGTTGTTTGATCGCGTTCCGATGTGAGTGGTGGCTCACACCGCTGCCACCGGATGCTCCTTCAGCCAGGCCAGAGTTTCGTTGGCACTTTCGTCCGGCGGAAACACGGGATAAAAGAGTTTGCTGATAACTGCCTTATCAATAATCAACGTGGTTCGCTTAATCAGTGTCATATTGGCGAAATCAAACGTAGGCAATCGGAGGGCCCGACTGAGGAGAAGCTTATTGTCCGAAAGCAGTGAATAGGGGAGATGGAGCCGCTCTGCTGCCTCCTTTTGGTAATCGCTATCCTGCGTGCTTAGGCCAAAGATCTGATCTGCACCGGCATCAATCAAGGCCTGGTAGGAATCACGAAAACTGCAGGCTTGCGGAGTACATCCGCGCGCGCCAGGAATCGCGTCCCAGCTTTTCGGAACCGGTTCATCGGGACGTCCAGTTCTCGGATAACAGAAGACAATGATGCGCCCGGCTAGTCGGGATAGATCGACTGGTTCGCCGTTGGTTGCCGGAAGTTCGACGGAAGGAATACGAAAACCGGCGAGATGAGCACAGGCGCCGTCATCGACAGGACGGGGGAGATCGGTCGGCAAATCGAATCGGCTCATGAACCAATCAATCACGGATCAGGCCGAACCACAACCGTGGCACGTGTGCCCTTCAGGCCGAATGACAGATGACGAATGACGGATGACAAATATTGAAGTTCGCATAGTAGACCCACTCCGATCATGCGCAACGTTTCTCCGCGGCCGGTATTCCAATCTGTTTTTGAAGTCTTCGGACGCGCCCGAGCCCGCGCAGGCGCCTTCCAGGGTACGGAAGTTTCCCAGCGAGAAGCCGGGGGATACATTTTACGACTTTGGCGTCTGGAAGTGAGCGCAATTTCTTGGGCCTCCTGGCGGGAAACGAAGTCACTAAACCTCTGCTGTCCGCTTCTGCAGAGTTGTCGCGACAATCATGAACGCGAGTAAGCTGGCAAGGCAGATCGCGGCTTCGGTATGCAGCATTCCGCCCGAACCCCAACCCGTGTCAACCCATCCGTCCACAAAAGTCATGTAGCCGATCGGAACGTTCGAGAGCGACGCAAATAGTGTGTATTTGGTGGCGGCGGCACCTAGCCCGATCGCTTCGAATACCACGGCAGAAAATCCGGCGTAGGTAAGGCCGGTAATAAAAGCGTAGATCATGGTGAAAGCGATGTACATGGACTCGGTTCTGGGCGCGAGAGCCATGGCAATGGCACACAGTGCCTGGATCAATCCGTACAAGCCGTAGGCGGTTTTGCGGTCAATGCAATCAGATAGATAACCACCGACGATACAGCCTGCAGCGGACATGATGCCGCCGAGCGCACCGTT
>DASTDH010000241.1:0-13689 GCA_035710445.1 Chthoniobacterales bacterium | reverse complement strand
CTTTTCTACAGTTCCCTCCAGTTTACCAAGCACTTCTGGTGGCCTCTGAAAAGTCTGGGCAAAACCTTTATTGGACAAGACCTGGATATATACAAGAAACTCCGCAAAGGTTTGCACAATAATCCGAAACTGATGTTGTTAGGAGATCCAGATACCCAAGCTCGGTGGTACTTTCAGCTTAAAAAGACGTGGCAACTAGCGTTAGAGAATGAAGCCCAATTTCTCAATCCACTAAAGCCGCAAACTCTGGAATGGATTACCTGATCGGCGGCGTTTTTCCGTTGTGGCTGCGCAGGATTCCTTTCTCGGTCAAAAATCTTCGCCAGCCGTTTTTCAGAATCGAAAACTTATGCCAACGAAAGGCTGCCAGTCTTGGGCCGCTCTGGTTACTCCGGCATTAACCCCAGCGTCCAGAATGACGTTGTCGCCGATCGAGTAGGCTAGTCCACCGTCAACGGTTCCGATCCATCCAGTATGTCTTTCAGTGCTGACGTCGGTAAAGAACTCGACATAACTATCCAACTTCCTGGTGATCGAATGATGCAAGGAAACGGAATGGATGTAATCGAGATGGTAGCCGGTGTTGGCGGCATCCTCGTTGATATCCATTTCTGTCATCGCGGAGAGTTGAAAATCCAATGGCAACTTGAAATTGATGGGAAGAATCAAACCTCCTTCGACCGCACGATTGCCCAGCCCGTCCTCATTAGTTGGAATCTTCATAAATGGTATGAACCCTAAGGCGACCGGGAGATCCCCTTCGTTTCCGAAAAAATTGAGTTTCGCGCGGACCACGAGATCGCCGAAACCGTTCATCCGGGTCTTCGCGCTGCCCTGCTTTACGTCGACCTCGTTGTAGACTGGAACAAATAATTCGAGATCCAGGTTGTTCAGAACTCCCAACTTAATCGCGGAGTTGAACCATTGATAGCTATCGGTGCGGATGTTGGAGAATCTTTGAGGTTGATTCGTGTAGGTGTACTGGAAAATACCGACTTCCAATTGAAGATGGCCCGCGTCGACCGTGAACGGCCCTTCCGTCTGGTCGGGTCGATCGGGGGCAAAATCCCGGAGTTGACTGCACGGCGTCGGATTAAAGAGGTTGTACTGGCTCTTGTCGGCCCTTTGCTCGCCCGAATCGGGTTGTTCTCCATCGGACCCATGAACGGAAAATAGGAGAGCAATGGCGCCGGCGAAGACTAGCAAACTCGCAGACAAGTGGCATCTCATCAGTACGGTCGCTGCAACTTTGGGTTCCGGTAACGGCGGATCACGATTTCACCTTCTATTGAGGAGGCGAACCAGCGAAGTTTTGCCAAAGAAGGTACGCGTTCAGCATCGCGATGACGATAGCGAGAGACCAAGCGCAAATCTTGATCCAGCCAGAGTTCACGAATTCGCCCATTTTTGTCTTGTCACTGGTGAACATCACCAGCGGAATGACGGCGAAGCTAAGCTGCATGCTTAGAATGACTTGGCTCAGGATCAGAAGCTGAGCTGTACCGTTCTCTCCCAGAAAAGCGGTCACGATCACGGCTGGGATGATGGCAATCAACCGAGTGACGAGGCGACGCAGAACCGGCGGTAGCCGCAGGCGCAAGAATCCCTCCATCACGATTTGACCAGCCAGAGTTCCGGTCAACGTTGAGTTTTGGCCGGAGGCCAGGAGAGCGATGGCAAACAGCGTACTGGCGATGCCAACCCCCAGCAGGGGGCTAAGCAGCTTGTAGGCATCCTGAATCTCAGCGACCTCATGATGCCCGTTTCGATAAAAGGTCGCGGCCGCTACGATCAGAATCGCGGCATTAATAAACAGCGCGAAAAAGAGAGCGACCGTGGAGTCAATGGTACCGAATAAAATAGCTTCCCGCTTTCCCTTTGATGACAGCTCGTAGTGGCGGGTTTGCGCGATAGAGGAGTGCAAATAAAGGTTATGCGGCATCACCGTTGCTCCGAGAATACCGATCGCCACATAGAACATCGCGTGGTTGTGCAGTATGTGAAGGGAAGGCACGCAACCCAGCGCGATTGCGCCAAAATCCGGCTTCGAAAGGAAGATCTGGATCCCGAAACTGACTGCGATCACACCAATGAGGGCGAGTACCAGCGCTTCAATGATGCGGAACCCTCGATGTTGCAGGTAGAGCACAGCGAGTACGTCACAGGCGGTCAGACAAACGCCCCAGATTAGAGGCAACCCAAAGAGAAGATTCAGGGCGATCGCCGAACCGATGACTTCGGCAAGATCGCAGGCGGCGATGGCGATTTCGCAGCCGATCCAGAGAACAAAGTTGATGATCGGATGGAAGTGGTCTCGGCAAGCCTGGGCGAGATCGCGTCCAGTTGCGACCCCGAGTTTCAGGGCGAGGTGCTGCAGGAAGATGGCCATCAGGCTGGAAATAACGACTACCGACAGGAGAGCGTAGTTGAACTGTGATCCGCCGGCGAGGTCGGTGGCCCAGTTACCTGGATCCATGTAGCCGACCGCGACCAGATAACCAGGTCCGGAGAAGGCGAGCAATTTGCGGAAAAGTCCCCACCAATTGTGGCTGACGCTGGGTATTCTGACCGAACGATAGACTTCGGGCAGGGAAGGACCGGCTCGCTGAAAGCGCCAGCCACTTTCTGGCGCAACCGGTTGGATGGTATTGACAGATTGGTTGGTAGTTCCCCCGGGCATCGCGAAAATTAGTCCTATCTCAAAGATTTAGCCATGCCTAATGTGAATAGCAAGTGCTAAAATTCCTTTTTCCCGAAAAGAGTTAAGGCTCGCCCGAACGCGGGCATCTCACAGCGATTTCGTCTAGAGGAGGAGCCGGATCCGACTTACGGTGCGGCGATGGATACACCGGCAGAGTATGTTGTGGTTTCAGCGTCCCTTCGTGAGGCAAGCTTAAGCCGGGTTCTGGCCAACGAGCTCGTTGCTTACTATCGAACGGCGAAACTGAACAGCCAGTTGTTAGACTTACGTCAGATTGAGCTTCCTTTCTGCGATGCCGACGCCGCCTACGGACATCCCAATGTTGAGGTCTGCCAGACCCTTTTGAACTCAGCTCGGGTGATTATTGTTGCGACGCCCATCTATAATTTCGATGTAAACGCGGCCGCCAAGAACCTGGTCGAGCTCACTGGCGACGCCTGGGAGAATAAAGTGGTCGGTTTCTTGTGCGCGGCCGGCGGTTCCTCCAGCTACATGTCGGTGATGGGATTGGCGAATAGTCTGATGCTCGATTTCCGGAGCATCATCATCCCGCGATTCGTATACGCGACTCGGCACGATTTTGCTGACGGTCTACATCTCCGCGATGAGGTGCGCGCGCGCGTGCACGAACTGGGCGAAGCTTCGCGAAGAATTCGGGTAGGGTGATCATCATTCTCGCCCCGCGCTCGCGGGGCGAGAATGGCGGTCACCGTTTCCAGAAACGCGTGAGCAGGCGCGCTTCCGGGACTCGCAGAATGAGCGTAGCGCCGGCGTAGATTACACCGTACAAAGGCAGAAAGATCGCCCCCGCAATCAGCGGATGGAGACTGACCCAGAATTGCTTGAGCGGAAAAACAATCGCTGCGGCAAGAATCGCAGCTGCCCAGATGCGCAAACCGATCGAGGCCGGTAGCGCAAACGATCCAATTCGGCGCTGAAGGGAACTACGGAGAAGAAGAAATTCCACCCAACCTGCAATTCCGGCTGATGCCGTCAATCCGGGCAAACCGCACTTTGGGTCGACGTGCAACCAACGCGGCAACGGAAAAGCGAAGAGGTAACCGAGCCCCACCGTTAGCACTACGCGGACAATCGCAAATCGCAGCGGTGTTCGCGTATCGCGCAGGGCGTAGAAGGCCGATGAACAAAGGCGACCGAAAGTAGACGCCAGCAATCCGACTCCGGAGCCCGCCAATAAAGCCCAAACGTAGAGAGTGTCCTCTCGCGTGAACCGTCCCGTCTGATAGAGGACAGCGGAAATCGTATCACCCAAAGCAATGAAAGCCATTGCCGACGGGATGACAAAGAACGCCATCCGTCGAAGAGCGGCAGTGAGGCGGTCAACTAGTTGGGAACCTACGTTTTGCTCATCGCCGGCGAGGGCTCGCGACATTGCCGGAAGTTCGGCTGCGGAAATCGACATACCGAACAAGCTGATTGGTAGTAATCCGATATTCTGCGCATAGCCGAGTAATGCCACCGAGCCGGCGGGCAGAAGGCTGGCCAAAACCGAATCGAGATAGGCACTCAGTTGCACCACGCCGCGGCTGATAAACACCGGGACGAAGTTATTGAGAACACTCTGGACCGGCGAAGAATTCAATTTCAAGGAGAACCGCAAGCGGTCGGTTACGCGCAGTACGGTTGGCACCTGAACCAGCAGCTGAGCCAAACTTCCGGCCACTGAACTCCAGGCGACATAGATCACCAGTTGAGATAACGAATCGGTGTTTCGAAAAATGAAAAGACCCGCAATGATGCACAAATTCCAAGCCACCGGTGCGGTGTAGGAAAGGAAGAACCGGCCGTGACTATTCAAGATGCCAAGACACCAGGCCGACATCACCAGTGCTCCCACACCCGGAAACATGATCTGCACCAGTTTGATCGTGAGATCGCGTTTGTCTCCGCCGAATCCGGGAGCAATCAGGTCGATCAAAAGAGGTGTTGCCAGGATTCCCAGAACTACGCAGGTGGAAACCACCACTGCCAGCAGCGATCCGATCACACTGGCGACTCGATCCGCTTCCTTTTCTTCGTTGCTACCCAGCAGCCGAGCATAGGTTGGAATGAAAGAAGCAGAGAGTACCCCTTCGCCGAAGAGGTTCTGCAGGATGTTCGGAATGCGAAGAGCAGCCCGGAATGCGTCGGCGGCATCTGTGCTTCCGAGAAAATGGGCGAGCGACCGATCCCGGATCAAGCCGGCAATCCGGCTCAGCATGATTCCAGCCGCAACCAGAAACTCCGGCCGGCCGGATGGTGGTGAACTCTGGGTGCTGGGCGCTGGGCGCTTCGACATTCGTCGTTTGGCGCGATTCATGAATTCTTGCGCTGGAGGATAACGGAGAAGGGATGCAGCTCCGCCGTCATGATGCCCGCGGTGACTGCAGGATCGGCTCTCATAAATTGCAGGGCTGCGGTCTCATCCGCCGCTTCAAAGATCACGAGGCCGAAGGTCTTGTCGCCGGATTCTTTCGTACGCCCGGCGAAGATCACCTGGCCGTTTTCCGTGGCTCCCTTCAAGCGATTGAAATGATTTTGTACTGCGGCAGCATCGTCCTTAGTCCAAGCTTGATCGTCATGTAAGCGTGGCACGAGACGCAGGACATACAGAAACTGGCTCGGCTTTCCTGCAGCGTCCTCACTTCCAGCGAACAATGACGGGGCCACCGCGAATATCATGAGCAAAAGAGTCCAGCGAAACATGGCCGCAGATTGTAAGGGCGACATGGTTCAAACACAAGGAGCGCGGAGTCGGCGAGGGTGCGGGCGCTATTTTTGGTAGCGGCGACCGTCCCCGCGAAGTGTCTTGTCTCAATCAACCTGAAAATTTCGACCGAAGCTGCTTGCTCACCACGCCCCCATAACCCACAGTCGCCTTGGCGTCGTTCGCTGCCCGCAGCACGTTGCCGGGTTATGGCGAGCAGTGGCGACTGCGCTTTGAGGTGACCTTAACGCAACCAGCGCTGCCCTGAGGTTCCAGGTTTTGTCAAACGCAGAGTCGTAATGGGACAGTCGCCGCTACCAAAGATCGCCGGAACCACGGACACGCCTACCTCGAGCCAAACGCCGTCCTACGCTGCAGCTGCTCTCGAGGTTCCCAAGGCCGCGAGATGCATCACTTTTTCTTCGTTGGCATTCTCTCGCGAGAGTTCCCCGGTCAATCTGCCATGCCGCATAATAAGGATTCGATCCGCCAATGCCAGGACCTCGGGTAAATCGCTGGAAATGACCAGGATGGCGATCCCTTCTCGAACTAACTCGTCGAACAGGCCGTAGATCTCCGCTTTGGTCCCGATGTCGACGCCCCGCGTTGGCTCATCGACGATCAGCACGGTCGGTTGAACTGCGAGCCACTTGGCCAGGAGCACTTTTTGTTGATTGCCGCCACTCAGCAGCCGAGCCATTTGTTGATAGCTCGGTGTACGAACTCGAAGTCTCGAAACGTACTTTTTAATCAACTCGTGTTCGGCCGGACGATCGACGAACGGACCGCGAGCCACTCGCCGCAGGGCCGCACTTGAAATATTTGCGCCAACTTCCGCGCCCAGCACCAGTCCCATATTGGCCCGGTCTTCCGGCACAAAGGCGATCCCCGCCATCACGGCGTCCTTCGGTCGTCGAAAATGCACTTTGCTTCCTCTGAGGAAAATTTCACCGCGATCGGCGGGCGGCGAACCAAATATGCCCAGCGCCATTTCGCTGCGGCCTGCTCCGATGAGCCCGGCCATCGCCACAATTTCTCCACGGCGCAATTCGAAGCTGATATCTTCGTACTGATCTTTCTTCGAAAGATGCTGCACCCGAAGCACGATGTCGCCGTTCGGTTCCACCGGATGCCGGTGGAAAGCGAGCAGTTCGCGCCCAACCATGAGCCGCACGGCTTCGGCTTCAGTGGTCTCTTCGATTGAAACGGTACGAACATGTCGGCCGTCGCGCAGTACCGTCAGCGTGTCGCACAGCGAAAAGACCTCGGGCAGCCGATGAGAAATGTAGAGAATGGTGACGCCATGAGCCTTGAGATCGGCGATGACGCGAAATAGGATGGCCGACTCAGTCTCGGACAGACTTGAGGTTGGCTCATCCAGAATAAGGAGGCGCGGATTGCGGACCAGACTCTTGCAGATCTCGATGAGTTGTTGTTGAGCGACCGTGAGCGTGCTCACGATGGTGTCGGGATGATGTTGGAGCCCTAGCCGGTGCAGGACGGCCAGCGTTTCTTTCTTCAGTGTTTCCCGGTCCAGCAGCACGCCGGAGCGCTTCGGCTCTATTCCCAGGAAAATGTTTTCCGCGATTGACAGATTAGGCGCTAAGTTGAGTTCTTGATAGACGATGGCGATACCTTTCGCCTGCGCGTCGGACGGGCCGGCGAACTTGACGATCTCTCCGGAGAATTCTACCGAGCCCGCGTCGGGCTGATGCACGCCCGCAATAATCTGCATGAGCGTGCTTTTTCCTGCACCGTTCTCACCGATCAGCGCGTGAATGCTCTTGGGCTCGACCTCAAAAGTGACTTCCCGCAAAGCCTGAACCCCAGGGAAATGCTTTGAGATTCCGTTAATCTTTAGGATCGGGGGCATGGCGGTTGGCCCTTCAGGCCATATGACAAACAGCAAATCGCAAATCGCAAAATGAGAGGCCGGAAGTATCTGCTATGTGCTATTGGCTATCTGTCATTCGGCCTGAAGGGCCGCTGTCTACTTCAAAAACTGATCGACGTTTCCGGAAGTGACCACATCGACTCCGGTGTCCACGACGGCCGGGACAGTTTTCCCTTCAGTGAGGTCGTTCAATATGTCGACGCTTTTGACGCCCATGGCGTACGGCCGCTGACCAATCAGACCATTGCAAGCTCCTTGTTTCAAAATCTTGAGTTCCTCCGGCAGCGTATCGAAAGCGATAACCACAAACTTCTTTGACTTGATATCGTCGAGATGTTTGCTGACAGCTCGAAGGTATGCTTCCGGAGCGCCAAAGAGGGGCCAACCACCGGAGAAGAAGAAGCCATTCAGATCAGGGTACCGGGTCAGGGTATCCTGAATGATCTGAATTGATTTGGGAGCATCGTCGTTGCACGGGAAGGGCGAGCCGGAAATTTCGGTATACTCGCCTCCTGCTTCCTTCAGCGCTTTGCGGAAGCCATCGCCGCGCTGATTATGATTGACCGAAGCCAATCCGCCGGTGATGACCGCGAACTTGCCCTTGGGCAACGCCGCGGCAAATGCCTTTCCGGCTTCATAGCCTCCTTGTTCGTTGTTGGTACCGACGAAACAGACTCGCTGCGATTTGGGAGAATCCGCATCGAAAGTGATCACCTTAATCCCTTTTTTGATTGCAGACTCGATCACCCCAATCACCGAATCTCCATCCATGGGCGCAACGGCAAATCCATCTACGCCGCGGCTGACCAGGTCTTGCAAGACTTGAACCTGTTTGGCGGCGTCGGCAGTATCGGGGCCGGTGTAGATGACATTGACCCCGAGTTTAGTTCCTTCTTCTTTGCAGCCTTTTTCTACATCGTTGTAGAAGGAGATACTGATCGATTTCGGAATGATAGCGAACGTTTTCTGTTTGCCGGCCGCAGAAGCGCCGGTCAGCAGTGCGAGCGACCAAGTCGCTACGCCTGCGAAAACAAGCAATGGATGGGTTTTCATATGGATTATTTAGGGGAACAACCTGGTTTTGGTGAATGCCGCCAATTCCCTCTGGCCTGACGGCACTACCGGTTTCGAAAGTCTCTCAATCATGGCGCAAGAGCTTCCGAAAATAGTCGATCGAAACGGCGAGAATAATTACCGCTCCGACGAAGACACCTTGCCAATAGGGGTCGATGCCGAAGAGCAGCAAGCCGTTTCGCAATACTTCCAAGATAATCGCGCCGATAACCGTGCCAAGAATCGTCCCCTCGCCGCCGGCCAGATTTGCACCACCGATCACGGTGGCGGCGATGACCGCCAGTTCTTCTCCAGTGCCGAGATCGGCGGTGACACTTGATAGGTAGCTATATTGCACCAGGCCGGCGAGGCCGGCGACCAGCGCGGACAAGACGTAAACGATGATCTTCAGTCGATCGACGCGGAGACCGGTCAACCGAGCCGTTCGCTCGTTCCCGCCAACCGCGTACACGTAGCGCCCCCAGACCGTCCGCGAAAGAAGGATCCAAAAGAAGAGGGCGGTAATACAAAAGATAATGAACGGGTTGGGAATGCCAAAAATGTCGCCGCCGCCCAACCATAGAAAGGACCGGTATTCATCGCCAAATATCGAAATCGGCCGGCCATGAGTGATGATCAGAGCAAAGCTTCTGGCAATGGCCAGAGTAGCTAGGGTCGGCACAAACGGAGACATCTTTAAGCGAGTGATGCAAAGCCCGTTGAGGAGGCCGATACCGCAGGCAGCCAGCAGACTGACAAAAACCGCGAGAGGAACCGGCCACCCGTGGGTCAGAAGATAGGCCACAATAACTGCGGTCATGCCCCAGACAGAGCCAACCGACAGGTCGATACCACCGGTCAGGATGACACAGGTCATTCCCATCGCGACAATGCCGACAAAAGAGAAATTCCTCGTAATGTTGGTGATGTTCTGGATGTCGCGGAATTGTGGGATGAAAATCGCCAGAACGAGAATCATCAGCACCAGCGCGCCAAGAATTCCGATTTCCCGGGGAAGCCGAAACGTTCGCTGCGGCACAGCTTTTTCTGGATGAGGCGGGGCTGCCACTTCGGGATTCATTGGGGGGAATTGCGGACGATCAAAGGGTTATGGAGGATTTTTGCTGAGATTCAAATAAATTCATGCTCGAAACCCGTTCGCTTGGATGAAGTTCGGAGGGCGTTGCCGGCGACTTCGCCCAGAGTTGAACTTTTAACGTAGCAAAGTAACGTCTTCCCAGGTTCTCCCAACATGAAAGCGATAGTATACGATTCTCCCAGAAATTTTGCTTACTGCGACGTACCTGATCCCAAAATGGAAAGCGATGAGGTGTTGATCAAGGTACACGCTTGCGGACTCTGCGGGACCGATCTGCATATCCATGAAGGTGAGTTCGGTCCTCGTTTTCCGCTGATTCCGGGCCACGAGTTTACCGGAGAAATTGTGGATGTCGGGACGCATGCCGACGGTTTGAAGAAAGGTCAGCGCGTGGTCGGCAATAGCAATATGGCCTGCGGTGAATGTTTTTACTGTATGCGCGGCGACTATCTGCTTTGCGAGCAAATGAGTAGCTATGGCGTCACTTTGAACGGTGGATTCGCGGAGTATCTGAAGATCAAGGCAGATCGAATCTTTCCGGTCAAGAACCTTTCCGCTCGTGAGGCAATCATGGTGGAACCAACTTCGTGTGCCGTGCACGGCGTTGAGGTGCTCGACTTGAAACCCGGCAGTGACGTCCTGTTATTTGGTGCCGGGCCGACCGGACAGGTAATGGCCCAACTTCTCAAGCTGAACGGCGCCGCCAATCTCGTCGTCGCAGCACCGCCCGGTCCCAAACTGGAGTTGGTTGCGAAGTTGGCCGCCGATCAGGTAGTAGCCATCGATCGTAACGACCCGGAAGTCCACCGGAAGCGGCTACACGAAATCAACGCGAAAGGATTTGACGCTGTCATCGAAGCGACCGGTGCTCCGGCGATCTGCCAGGAAGCCCCTCATTTTGTTCGGCGGCGCGGCACAATCTTGATTTACGGGGTGTACCCGGATAAGGCCACTATCTCCATCAACCCGTTCGATATCTTCCGAAACGAACTGACAATTAAGGGTTCGTTTGCGCAGATTGACTCATTCGAACGAGCCCTCAATTATCTTGATAACGGCAGGATTAAAGTAAACGAAATCGTGACTCAGGAAATCCCGCTCAAGGATTGGGGGAAAGCGCTCGACCTGGCTTGGAAGCGCCAAGGCATTAAGACCGCGCTGATACCAGGTTAAGCGGTGATGGCAGAGCGAGGCTCTTTTCTGCTCCGGTCTGCGCCCTGCGGGCACACCGGTGCGATGGCCGTTTCCAGTCGTGTTTTTGCCAGGTTGTTGCCTTCTGCTTAAGTTCGCGAACATTTGGCTATCGCACGAATACTCGGTCTGTCGATCCTGGTTCTGCTATCCGTCCAAAGCGCTTCATTGGGCATGGATACGTTGGCCACTCCATGGATAGCAAATCTCACTCCGGAATCCGTCGAATTCAGTTTAACCGATTCCCGGGGGGGACCGGCAACTTTCAGCTCAGACCCGGCACGATTTTGCAGTACGCAGTCGGTCCGCAAACGATTATGGCGTTCGCTCTGACTCGCGTTTCCGGCAACGTTCAATTCTACGATCAAGCGTCCTTGAGCGGCTCCGTTCGCGTGCCGGCGCACCCAGAGATTATCTGCTCATTTTGCCTGACTCCGTCGAATTCGTTTCCAAGGTCGAGTTTAAAGTTCGATTAGCTGCTTTCAGACGAGAGAAGTGAGGTTGGCAGGCGCCCGAATAGCCACGAGAATTTGGCCCGCTCGACAGCCAGCCACACTAGAGCTGTGGCCCCGATCCCGATAGGCTGCTCGCTACCAGCCCCGCCGGTTGACTCCTCCGAACGAAATCGAAATGAATATCTCGGCTTAAGATCGGTAGACGAGGTACCCTCTCCCATCGATGGACTCTTCACGTTCACCTCTATTAGCGCTGTTACTGTTCAACTCAGTTTTTGCGGGCGGCGTTTTGGCCGACGAAGCTCTTCCCGACGGTGTGTATGCCGAGATATCAACGCCGCGCGGCGTCATCACTGCGCAGTTGTTTTACGAAAGGGCCCCCCTGACTGTAACCAACTTCGTTGGTCTGGCGGAAGGAACCCTTGGCCCCGAACCACACAAGCCATTTTATAACGGACTGACCTTCCATCGGGTCGTTCCTGGTTTCGTCATTCAGGGGGGAGATCCCTCCGGAACCGGGGACGGCGGGCCCGGCTATGAGTTTGCCGACGAATTCGTGCCCGGGTTGCGGCACGATGGTCCGGGTATCCTCTCGATGGCCAATAGTGGACCCGATACCAATGGATCGCAGTTTTTTATTACTTTAAATGAAGAAAGCCGATTGAACTATCTGCACAGTGTTTTTGGCCGCGTCGTTCGCGGGCTCGATGTTCTGCCTAAGCTGCAACCGGGTGATCAGATGCAGGTCCGCATCTTGCGGATCGGGTCAGACGCCAAAGCCTTCCGCGCGGATGCAGAAACTTTTTTCAAATTGGCGTTGGCACAACCTCGTGCCGTCGTGGACCATTTCACGGATACAGAGAATCTCTTACCGGTTGATTTGCACAGAGCAACGGGATTTGATCACAAGCTGAGCAATTTCCAGCGCTTTACCGGCGAAAAGATTTTTGCGCGCCTCTATGCGGAATTTCATCCGAGCGGATCGATTGAGACTCCGCACGACTTTGTCGAGGAATTGGCCCGGACGCTTGGCACAAGCCAGAAAGGCATGGCCGTCGCTTATTTTGCGAAGACGGGTGAATGGCAACTCTGGGTTGGGAATCAGGATGTAGAAAAATTTCAAAAGGCAAACGGCGCCGACTCCATGCACCAAGCCAAAGAAGCATTCTTTAGTGCAGCTTTAGCGGATGCCGAGAAACGTTGGGAGAAGATGCCGAAAGGCGTCTCCGAAAAAGAAAAACTGAAGGTTCAGTTAGAGGCGATCTTCGACCGTCTGATTGATTTTCTTGAGCCGAAGCAGGAGGTCCAATCACGCTAAGACGAAGAAGAAATCTCATGCCAAGACGCAAAGGAAGGAAGAGTGAGTGCTTTTCCCTTTCGCGCGCAAGAGGCCAATCTTGTTTCCTCGTCGGTTTCTACCGACAGACCTTCTTGTCTCCTCTTCCTTTGCGTCTTTGCGTCTTGGCGTGAGCTTCGTTCCCCATCTTGGCGTGAGGCTCGTTCCGGTGTAACAAATTCGTGAAAACCCGTTTCACCGCTCGCGATGAAAAGAGAAGCGGTTAGATTGGCAAAAGAAGAAGCTAGCAAGGGAGTCTATGAATACCAATCCTGAAGAAGACGAGGCACCCGATAAGCAGGCAGAACCGGAACCGTTCTCAGAAGAAGAGGTAGACGAGAGTTTGGAGGAGAGTTTCCCGGCCAGTGATCCGCCGTCGTGGACGAGGGGAAGGGAGAGAGGCTGAGATGGAACCGGGCCAAGCGGATTTGCCCGGTACCGCTGGAAAGCCTGGTGATTACGCGAATGAGTCGCTCGCTCCCGCTTTTCTATTCGACCTGGACGGCACTCTCGTGGACAGCGTTTATCAGCATGTTCTCGCTTGGCGAGAGGCGCTGGAGCAGGTTGGGATCGAGCTCTCGGTTTGGCGAATCCATCGCCGAATCGGGATGAGCGGCGGCTTGTTTGTGAATGCGCTGCTGCGTGAAACCGGCAGACAGATCAAATCCAACGAAGCTGAACAACTGCGTCAATTGCATGCGGATGCTTATAACCGCCAGAGCAAACAAGTTCGCCCGTTGCCTGGTGCGCGCCAACTGCTCCATCATCTTTCCTCGTTGAACGTGCGGTATGCTATTGCCACCAGCGGGCGACTGGAAACGGCCGAACCGACGCTCGAACTGCTCGATCTTGCTCCCGGAATTCCGGTCGTAACGCGAGATCTGGTCCGTTACGCCAAGCCTGATCCGCATCTTTTTCTGGAGGCGGCAGCTCAACTAAACGCTCCGATTACAAACTCGATGGTCGTGGGGGATAGCGTTTGGGACATGCTGGCTGCCCGACGAGCGCGGGCGCTTGGGGTGGGGCTGCTTTCCGGAGGATATGGAGCGGAGGAACTGGAGCGCGCCGGTGCTTACCGAGTCTACCAGGACCCGGCCGATCTGCTGCTTCACTTGGATGAGGTAGGGGTAAGGCTATAGCTTTTCCGTTTTCCAGGGTCAGGTAATGGCCTCTTTCTCCGGTAGAAGGGCGTGTAGCTCCGCGACTGCGGATGTGTGTGTGGCGAACCGTTCGAGTCATGTCCCGGAGGGACA
>DASTDH010000240.1:0-4917 GCA_035710445.1 Chthoniobacterales bacterium | reverse complement strand
ACTGAACCGAAGAGAGTGAGTGCCTTGTCGATCGTGGCGCTGCGAGCAGAAGACACGCTCCTGGGTCAGTCGCTGAAAAACCTCCGTCAGATCCCGAGTTGGATGCGAAAATGTCACGATACCGGAACCGGTTGCCGGCTCCGCGCTACCGAGCAGTCGATAACCGGCCGGCTCCAACCCGGCGATCAATCGAGCGCGAAGCACAAGAATTCGGCTCGCAATCCGATCAATCCCGGCTTCCAGCAGAAGATCAATTGCCGCTTTCATCCCGACGATTCCGGGAAGGTTCATCGCTCCGGGTTCATAGCGCTGGGCAGTGTCAAGAAACTCGATTTCATCCTGCGCTACGAATCCGGGAGCGCGAATATTCCATGAGCCCAGCAATGTCGGACGGCACAAATCGAAACGCTCCTTTTTGACATATACAACACCGCTGGCCAGTGGCCCGAGCAACCATTTGTGGGAGTCAGCGCTCAGGAAATCAACATGTTCGACCGTGGTCGGGAATGCACCCAGCGTCTGGATTGCGTCCACGGAAAACAGAATGTCACGCGCATGAAGCATTGCGCCGATTGCAGGAAGGTCAATGCGATAACCGGAAACGAAATTGGATGAAGCTAAGGCTACCAACCGTGTTTTGCTGGTGAGCGCGCGCTCCACGACTTCAGCCGTGATTTCACCAATCCGAGGCGGCTCCAGATAGCGCACCGTCACACCGCTCCGCCGGAGATTCAACCAGGGGTAAACATTTGCCGGATAATCGTCCCCATAGCAGACTACTTCGTCCCCGTCTTCCCATGCAATGCCGTTAGCAAACAGGCTCAGACCCAGTGAAGTTGGACCGAGGAGGGCGATCTCTTCCGGCGAAGCATGCAGCAAGCGTGCCGCCGATTCCCGAGTTTCCCTAAGAATCCTCAATGACTCTGTAAAATCGGGAAATTCTTCCGCTGATTTGCGAACGTAATTGCTGATTGCTTCCGCTACCGCCTGCGGGAGAACTGTCACTGCGGCATGTGCCATAAAGATTCCGTTTTTGACAATGGGAAAGTAGCTGGCGCGGAACGACTCGTCGGCCAGAACCGAAGCAAAGAAATCCATCAGTTTGCGGTACACCGAAAGCCGGGCAAAGCAAGGGGTAGGGTGTGTCCGCCCCCGCGGACGCGCGTGTGCGTCAACTTAACGATTCGCGCGGCCTTTCCGGGGAAGAAAAGTCGTCCCGGAGGGACAGATGAAAGTAGCCCGGCACTTCAGTGCTGGGTTAGCGTTTTTTAACACGTCCGTCCCGATAGGGACGATCGAGTTTCGTTGCGCCCACCAAAGAATGGGCCGACGAGCTATCTTTCGATCGTCCCCGGGACGTCGGCTTGTTCCGACATTGACCCAGCAATAAATTGCTGGGCTACTTTCTTTAGATCCCTCCGGGACGAGCAAAACCCGGAGTTTCCGTCACAAGACCTTAGGTTGACGCGTATCCGCGTCCGCGGGGGCGGACACGCCTTACCTAACGTTTGGTCCGCTCACCCTCTTCGATCAACTTCCAAAAGCCGGTGCTATTCTCCAGTTGCTCGTCTTCAGCCATCGGGAGCTTTGATCGGAACAGGAAATCGCGAATCGTGTTCTTATGGAGCACTCGGTGCACCACGATACCTTCCGGGCTACGTTGAAAGTAGATCCTATAATCATTGGCGCGATAACGGTAGAGCTTTTTCCCTTCGCGCTCGATCACGCCAAAGGCTTTGGAGTCCAGATGATCCAAATTATCGGGGAGGAACTGAAATTCAGCCAGGAGCTCCAGCTGTATTTCCTTCGGAATCTTAGCCAATTCCGAAGCGCTGATCTCGTTGAAGACGATCTGGTACATGCGAATCGCTCCAAATAGTAACTCCAGAAATAGCGAAAGAAAACGCGAATTGCGGATTGTGGAATGAAGTCCGGAGCATGAAACCCCAGATCGTCATTCCGCAATCCGCGATTCGCAATCCGCATTTTCTTTGGCGATTGGCTATTTATGGGATTTTGCGCTTTAATCTCGATTTGCTGTGATGCGATTAATCTTTCTCATCAGTTTGCTGTTCAGCCCCCCGCTTTTTGGTCAATTGCATTGGGATGCCCTGGAGCAGGCTCAAAAAGCAAAGCCCGGAGACAAAGAGGCAATAGCCAAGTTTCACTTCGTCAACACCAGCCAGTCGCCGATTAAGGTCGTCTCTGTACGTACCTCGTGCGGGTGCACGACCGCGGCGTTAACGAAGGATCAATTTGCTCCCGGCGAAGGAGGAGACATTGAAGCCCGGTTTCAATTTGGGAGCCATACTGGTCACCAGGAGAAAACCATTGCCGTAACCACGTCAGATTCGCCCAATCAACCAACCTATCTGCGCTTGGTCGTTGATGTCCCTCAAGCGGTCGTGGTTCAACCCGAATTTGTCTTTTGGAAAGTTGGAGAGCCGGTGGAACCCAAAAAATTCCGGGTCGCAATCGGAGAAGGGTTCTCGGCCAAATTGCTCGGCATAGAGTCGGATAATCCCGACATCCATTTCGCGGTGAACTCGATTACACCAGGGAAAGAGCTGGAAGTGAGCGTAACACCTAATGAAACCAAGCGCCCGCAGAGTGCCACCCTATTGATAAGAACAGATTACCCACCGGAAAACCCCCAAACCTATTACGAGTACGTCCGGGTACAATAGAGATGAAGGTGGGTAGCCAGGTTTTCGTCGTTTTCCTAGCCGCTGCCGTGTTGGCTGGTCTAACCGCCGCCATGCATCCGAAAAGGCCGAACTTTCCAGATCGCGCCGCGGCCCCAGGGGAAATCAGTTTGCAGGAAGTGGAGAATTGGAAAGAGCCCTTGTTGTGGGTCGATGCAAGGTCGGAAGCGGACTACCAAATGGAGCACATTCCAGGGGCCGTATCCTTGAACCCGGACAATTGGTCGGAGGAGTTACCCCGTTTTCTTGACTTATGGCGACCGCCGGAGAAGGCAGTGGTCTATTGCAGCGCCGCCAGCTGCGACACCAGCCGAGAAATTGCCGATCGTCTTCGCCGCAGCGGTGTGGATCCGGTCTATTACCTCAAGGGCGGATGGGAGGCTTGGAAAACGACGCGATGACGGCGGACGCGGTCAGCTCGGTCACCAATCTGCGGCCTCGAGTGCTCGGTTGGATAGCTCTCGGGCTTCGTGTCTTACTCGCTTTGTTGTTCGTGCTGGCTGGCGGGCTGAAGCTTCTCGACCCGGCGGCATTCGCCGCGGAAATAAACCGATACCAATTAATTCCCTGGTGGGGATGCGCGCTCCTTGCGGTGTTGCTCCCCTGGCTGGAGATCTGTGCTGGAATCGGCCTGCTTACTCGTTCATTTTCACCGGGATCTCTGGCTTGGATTACCGTTTTGCTGGTGGTGTTCAGCCTCGCTCTCTTAAGCGCAATGCTTCGCGGGTTGAGCATAGATTGTGGTTGCTTTGGGCGGCTCTGGCAATCTACTGGTACATTCTGGCCACTCGTTCGTAACCTCGTACTACTTGGAATGACGGTTTTTCTCTGGCGTCAGCCGCGACCTCTTTGAATTTTCTGAAACACGCGCCGCATGAATTTACCGGATCGTTGTTGGATAGAAATTGAGACAGCCGCTTTGCGGGACAACATCGAATCATTGCGCCAGTTCCTCGAGCCCGGCGTAAAAATCGCCGCCGTTATCAAGGCGGACGGATACGGGCATGGCCTGGAAGCCATCGCTCAACGAGCGACAGATCAGATCGATCTATTCGGCGTTGCCAGTTTGGCGGAGGCGAGACGAACGCGTTCTGCCGGTGCTCAGATCCCAATCATGATCCTTGGTCCGGCGCTGCCGGAAGAACGCGCGGAAATCGCCCGCCACCGATTCATTCCAACCGTCTCCACTGCGGAAGAGGCCTTCGGTTATGCGGAAGCAACCAAGGACCCGCCTTTACCAATCCATTTTGTGATTGATACCGGCATGGGCCGAATCGGATTGTGGGAAGAAGAAGCAGTCGCAGAGCTGCGGTTGATTCAAACCGTGAAAAACCTGCGTGTCGATGCGATCTCGACCCACTTACCGGTCGCGGATGAAGATCCCGCTTATACCTTGCAACAGCTGAGCCGGGCGCGTGCCCAAATCGAAAAATTGTCACCGAAAAGTACGACGGTTCTGAACAGCGCCGGTATCCTGCAGTTTGCTGCATTTGCTCGGCCAGGTGACATCGTGCGCGCCGGGCTGACCATCTACGGGATCTCGCCTCTACCGGAGTTTCAATCTCGATTTCGCCAGGCAATGACTTGGAAGACGCGAGTTATTCTGGTCCGAAACATGGGCGCGGGCCGCAGCATCAGTTACGGACGGACATTCATCACCAATCGACCTGGCCGGGTCGCAACCTTAGCTGTTGGCTACGGCGACGGATATCAGCGACATTTGTCGGGCCGCAATACCGAAGTGCTTATTCGTGGAAAGCGATGCCGGCTTCTCGGCCGAGTAACCATGGATCAGGTTATGGTCGACGTTTCCGATCTCGACACGGTCAACGTCGGTGAAGAAGCAGTCCTGGTCGGATCTCAAGACGATGAGACGATCCTGGCTTCCGAGCTCGCCGCAAAGGCCGGTACAATTACCTGGGACATCTTTACCGGCATTACCAAGCGAGTGGAAAGGGTATATCGGTGAGCCAGCAGAAAACGCGGCGGAAATGCGAAGTGCGGATTGCGGAGCGATTTTTCGGTTCAGCACTGCTTATTCCACAATCCGCAATTCGCTTTCCGCGTTTTCTGCTTCACCGATATACCCTTTCCACTCGCTTGGTAATGCCGGTAAAGATGTCCCAGGTAATTGTACCGGCTTTTGCGGCGAGCTCGGAAGCCAGGATCGTCTCATCGTCTTGAGATCCGACCAGGACTGCTTCTTCACCGA
>DASTDH010000239.1:0-21768 GCA_035710445.1 Chthoniobacterales bacterium | reverse complement strand
ATTACCGTGAGGTTGCGGAGGAGGTTGCCATCTCGGGACCAATCTCACTACGCGAGCCAAGTCCTTTGATCGCGGTGGTACCGCTTGATCATATCAACACCGTATCAACTCGAGCGCTGCAAGCCGCATTTGCCGTTACTAAAAAAGTACATGTGGTTCATGTTGAACATGAGGACGAAGGCGAAGATTTTGCTGCCGATTGGGACAAATATGTAAAACCCTCGATTAAGCGCAGCCGGTTGCCGGCACCCGAGGTGGCAGTTTTGAAGTCGCCTTACCGGAAAGTAGTCGCTCCAACTTTGAATTATATTTGGAACTTAGAACGAGAAAACCCGGACAGTTCGATCGTCGTTTTGGTCCCTCAACTGGTCGAGTCGCATTGGTACTACAGCTTTTTGCACAATCAGCGAGCCTCGATTCTTCGCACCGTGTTGCTATTGAAGGGACGGAATCGGATTTTGATCATGAACGTGCCGTGGCACCTGCAGAGCCAACTGGAGATCCGTGGACGTCACCGCATTGAACCGTGGGATCAAGCGCCGGCTTGGCTGGACAGATGAGGAGCGCCGGGAACGCCCGGAGCGGAGGAGGGTGACAGGTGATTAGTGACCGGTTATTGGTGGTGGTGATTAGTGATTGGTGAGGTTGGGTCAGGACATCGGTACTGCGTTCTGTACGTATCGGTAGCGGCGAGTGAGGTGGTGCCGGCGCGCAGGCATATATGACCTATAGGTCGTAGAAGACCTATACGACCGATAAGGAACCGAGCCCAGGTGGATCAGCACCCGCCAATCACCAGTCATTTCTCACTGCTCACCGTTCCCCGCGTTCCGCCACACTCACGGCGTTGCCGAGGGAGAGGGAGAAGCAGATCCTTCTGCGACGCTGAACTGGAATCCGGCATCGACCGCGGATTGGGTGAACTGCTTTCCAAGCACGATCGCCTCATCCAGGATTTTTCTGTCCTTAAATGCGCGACCCTGTCCTTTGAATGACCAATCTCCGCGGTTCTTCTCGAGGAAATCGCAGTAGGCGTTGGAGGCGTCGGCAAATTTAATTACATTATTCGCTTTCTGGATCTTGTCCGGGAGGTTGGCCCGGGTGGCGAGAGCGCTGGCGACCTGCGCATCCATCGGAGGCTTAATACCGGCGCCCTGCAGAGGAACTGTAAGATCTTTCTCGAACGATTGCAGAGAGTTCAAATCTCTGGTCGCGGCGGTTTTTAAGGAATCAATCGCCGCGCGGATTTTGTCGAAGTCCTCTTTGCTTTGCGCAGAAGTAGTACTCTGTAATATAATCGGGCCGGCTGTGGCTTTGGCATTTGCTTCGCTTCTGTCCACCATTGTCAACCGATTCAGCGCTTCGTTGAAAATCTGAACCAACTCAAATTGGTCCTTGGACAACTGTGAGGAATCGGTCGTCATCAGATCGAGGTAGTCTTCCGGTGTGTTAAAAGTCTTTTCGGCGGGACTGGCCGAAGCGTTTGCCTGCCCTGGCGACTGCGCTGATTTTCCCTGGCTCAACGACTGCAGATATTCCATGGGACCCGAGAGCACTCCCGGATTGGTAACGAAAAGTACGGCCAAAAAAAGGACGAGCGCACCGCCGCCAAGGTAAACGATAAGCCGCCAGATAATCTTGCGCCTTATTGAACGTTGGTATTTGAGATCGTCTTCGTTGAACTCCTGGCTCCCTTGCATGGGTAGATGATGCACGGATCGCTGCGTCACTCAACCGGGAATAACGCCGGCGAAGGGGGAGCGCCGGTGGCGCCGTCAGCGCCGGGGATACCCGGTCACGCGCAGGTCGTATACGTCCTATGGATCCCGTGTGTCCTATCTGGGTCACCCACACTCGTCCGCTTCCGGTATCCCCGGTGGCGATCTCGGCGCTCTCGGCGTCGGAAATTCGATAGAAGCGGAAACTTTAGACTGGTCCTCAGCGTCCGTTTAGTTAATTAGATGGACAGGCTGCGGCCCGCTATCCGGCTAACTGGATGGGAACGTTTCGGATCAGATGAATAGGATCGAATTTGATTTACCACCATGGATCCAGGCTTTTTGTTGAGACATTTGCTGCACGCCATCTCCGATTTTTGTTCCCAGTTTTCTCCTTCCGCCTGGCTTCTTTCGGTGACTTCTGTGTTTGCGGCGTTAGTCGCAGTGACCGGCGCCCTGCTGGCCGCACGATGGGCTTATCGGAACGCCAGTAAAATCCAGTTCGAAGAAGCAGAGCTTCATCGTCTGCGAGAACGCGCGGCCGAACGAGAGCGGATCGTCGGTATCCTGCATGCCATCCGGGAAGAGCTGATTCAACTTTGGTTGATGATGGCCGAGGACATTGCTCGACCGATCGAAACGCTCGATCCAAAGAAGAAGCTGCTTCCGTATTGGCCCTGCTACCAAAGTTACTTCAGCATCTTCGATGCTAATGCGGCCGAGATCGGCCTCATCGAAAGCGAATCACTTCGTACTAGTCTGGTGCGAACCTTCATGCTGGCCAAACGTTTGATCGACCAGTATCAAAATTATAATCGAATCGAAGATAATATGACGATGCGAGCATCTCAGCCGCTCGGTATTCCCGCTGATATCAATTACGCGCGACACGCCGGTGCATTTGCGCTTGTCGCCACCTATCAATCATTGAAAAAAAGCGTGGAACAATCGCGGAACCTGCTCGACGCGGAGCTCGGTCTCAAAAGGCAGCAGCTGCCATTTATTGATTCCCCCGGAACACCGGAAAACGGCTCGTAAACCAGCTGGGATTCCACCGCGAGCTGTTCAGAGACCTTTCGCATGCGCGTCTACCATTCAGGCTGCCAAGGCTTGTGTATATTGATCTTTCGCGCACCTTTGCCTTCCTCATGTGTTGTATCCGTCAGCCGATTTTTTTGAGTTTGGTGTTTCTCGCGAATCTTCTGGGTGGTTCGATCAATGGGCTCGCGGTGGATCGCATCACCTTTAACCTGAAAGCGTTTCACCAATTCACCGGATTCGGGCTGCAACTATGGCCACAGACGGAGCATCGATCGGAGCGGGATGCGTTGATTCGCGATCTGAATGTCAGCTGGGTTCGGTTCAGCATCACGCCCGAAATTCCGGAAGACCAACTGAAAGATCACATGTCGGTCAACGAGATTCTTAGTGTCATTACGAGAAACGAAGATCAACAGCAGACCGAAATGGTGCGACAGTTTCAACAAGAGCTTAGCGGCCTCAAGGTCCAGAGCCATCTGGTTTTCTGGCAGATGCCGCCACCGTGGTGTGTCTCGGTTCATGGCAGCGAAGGTAAGGAACGTATCCACGTCGAACCCGGCCATATTCCGGATTTTTCGAATTGGATTGTGGCCCACCTGCTTTACCTGAAGCGATTCGGAATCGCTCCAGCTGCGGTCGAATTGATTAACGAGCCGGACGCAACTTCCAGCACCAACTATACTCCGGAAGAGTATGACTCTTTACTCTGTAGCGTAAACGCAAACTTCGAGGAGCACGGTATCAAAACCGGGATCGAAGGTCCCGGTGTCAGTACCGGGTTCACCACCGGGGCGTATCTGCAAGAGCTGGAAAAGACGGGACACATTTCGATCCTCCAACAGTTGTCCTGGCACGACTACGATACAACCAAGCGTCCGGAACCGGCCGGCTTCGCCGGCGTTCCGCTCAACTTATTAAGCCAATTTCACGGATTACCTATCGTCATCACCGAGTTTACCAGCGAAAGTCCGCGCTGGGGTAGAGCACCGTACGACGGCGGGCCCGAGGCCCGCACTGAAAGTAATGCCGCTAACTCGGCCGATTTCGGCGTCTCGGTGGCAGGTGAAGCATTGAAGCTAATCGCCGATGGCGCGAGCCAGGTTTCTTTTTGGCAGGCAGAAGATCCTTCCTGGTCGCATGACGCGTTCGGATTGCTGGACGAGGCGGGTCAACGCAAGCCGGTCGCAAACGCTCTTCAATCCCTTCTCCAGCAATTACCCAAAGATGTGCGGGTGACGGGTCCGGACAAGAACCTTTTTGGATTCACCGCTGCCGCATTCCAAACTTCAAAAACTGTGATCGTCGCGTTGGCCAATCTGACATCATCAACTCGAACCCTTCAGATCGAATTTGATGGGATGGTCCCGGTACGAAAAATTTCGACCGTGCGCGGATTCGACTCGAGTGGTCCGATGAACGAAAAGGCGTCGCGGCTGGTGAGATATTCCGGTAGCGCCCTATCAGTTGAGCTTGGCCCGCGGACAATACTGACAACCGTGCTGCAGTGACCCGCCGCCGGGCGAAAACCTTGACACTTCGGATCGTGGCTCAAAGCGCTGAGCGAAGAATCTCCGTCAACTCGTCCGGTTCAAGCGAAATGGGGTTCGCCTTCATGCTGCTTGCTCGTTGAGCTTCTTCTACCAGACCAGAGATGTGATCGCTTCGAATGCCGAACGTGCCTAACGCCGGAACATTCAATATTCGACAAAGATCGCGCACGGATTTCACGGCATCACCTGCTTTCGCCATCGGGTTGCTTGAAAGTAGAGGACCCAAGGCATCGTATCGGCGAAGAGCAACACTGTCAGGCATACGTCGACGTAGAGCCCGGATGTTCATGTCCATCACATGCGGTAGTAGGGCCGCGCACACCGCTCCATGCGGGGCATCAAACCTACCGCCAATCGGCGAGGCGAATCCGTGGACTGCACCTAGTCCCGCATTGGCCAGCGCCATGCCGCCAAACAAACTCGCCAACGACATGTCGCTGCGAGCGGAGAGATCGTGCCCGGCCGAAAAAGCCCGAAATAACGCCCGCGCCACCCGCGGTATTCCTGATACGCAGAAACTGTCAGTGATCGGATTTGCCCGGATTGAAACATAAGGCTCAATCAACTGGGTCAGTGTGTCGAGGCCGGTCGAGGCGGTCACCGCCGGTGGCAGTGGAACAGTCGTCTCCGGATCGATCAAAACCACGCGCGGCAACAGAAAGGGACTGCGCAAACTGGCCTTCGCTCCGTGTTCCGGCGAACCAAGCACAGCGTTCTTAGTTACTTCTGCTCCTGTCCCGGCCGTCGTCGGAATCGCGCAAAGCGGTAGAGCCGGCGTTTTGAGCGGTTTTCCTTTACCGATCACTTCCAGGTAATCGGTGGTTTGACCCTGGTTCGCGGTCAAGCCGGCAATTGCCTTGGCCGAATCGATCACGCTGCCACCGCCGAACCCAATGACGCCGGTTATCTCGGAACTTCTGGCCAAACGGACTCCACGATCAATTAACTCGACTGTCGGTTCCCCGGTCACTCGAAACTCGATCAGCTCAATTCCTGGCTTCTCCAGCCGTTCAGTCAGCGGTTTAGAGCGGCCGGCATCTTTCCCCTCAATTATCAGAAGTCGGGGACCGAAATCGCTGAGAAGCTCCCCCACCCGCTGGAGAGCACCTGCTCCAAATACAATCCGGCCGCCAGTCGCGAATTCGAACTGCATGTTCACCAATTCTCGTCTGCCGGAAAGATATTTTGATAAAAGATGCGCGAGCGCGGCTGCGCCAATAGCTCCTCGACCGTTGCCTGCCATTTCGCGTAATGCGCGGTGCGCTTATGGGAAGCGGTATCGGCTTCGGTTCGGTAGACTTCCACCAGTACGAATTGGGTGGGATCGTCCCGTTGCTGGATAAAATCGAACCGCACCACACCCGGTTCCTTGATGCTATTCTGAGCATTTTCGATAGTTGCTTCACGAAAAGCTACCAAACAGTCCGGTTTCACCTGCGCAAAAACATGGACGATGAACATGGCTAACCTTCCGTACGGGCGCTCAAACGCGCAACCTAGAATTGGCAGGGTGATACGGGTCTATTGAGCGACAGCGAGACGACTTGTGAATCAGTGGGCCGGTAACGCCAAAACTCACAACCCGGCCTGTGACGTTGGGTTTCTCGGCCTCAATCCTCCCGGCCGTTTCGCCTGCCATCCTCCAACGCCTGAACCCGCAAAAAAAGAGGCAGGCTAATTTGCCTGCCTCCGCCCAAACTTTATGGAATTTTTTCTGTCTTAATCCTCGCTTTCGACCTTCACCTTCCACTTCTTTCCGGTTCGGCGATCGAGATAGACCTCTTTGTTCTCCTTCTTCTCGATCAGTTGGAATCGAGCCGTATCCAGGGAACGAACAAAGGTGTCGACGGTTGGGTAGGCATCATCTTCTGTAACTGTTTCAGTTACAACCTGCCGGTTCACCGGTTGGCCGAAAGCGACGGTTTGCTGGCGCACGACCCGCCCGTAAGGATCTACGTAAACGACGTCGTTATCGGATTCACGACGAACAGTGACTTCATACAAGCCGTTCTCATCTCGCACCACCCGGGTCACTCGCGAGACATCGGGGATCCGAGTCTCCCGAACCACCGCGGTTCTGACCGTCTCTGGCAACGTCACGAACTGGATGTCATCTGCCAAAGCCGCTACCATTCCACTCAGACTCAAGACTCCGGCGGCAACTAGGAATTTCGCTTTCATAGTCATTAGGCATTGAGACGAGGCTTCGTCCCGGTCCTATTCAAAAATATTTTCCATGTAGCGCAAGTAGTTGGTTAAGAAGGAGAAGTGACACGCTTAGACACTGGTCTCAACCAAATCAAAGGCTTTCGAACGTATGTCTCGGTTTTCGCCTCACCGATACGAGCCCAGCTCCAATTCTTTTTCCAGAATGTGCGGTCCGTCCAAGCCAATCCCGACTTTTTCGTTGCATCAAGTCCGTTTTTCTCCGATTAGGTGCTTCGCGTTTGTTTTGTTCGTAGCACGGAAGATCGTCAGTTGAGATAACTCGGTGGTGATTTTTGAAGCCCGATGACCGGGTACGGCTCTGACCCTGACATTCGTTCTCAATTGTTATGAAATTGTTTGTAGGAAACCTCTCGTTCTCCACCACAGAAAACGACCTCGAAGATCTATTCTCTCAGTACGGTACAGTGGCCGAAGTCGGCCTGGTCACCGATCGCGCCACAGGCCGGTCGCGTGGATTCGCATTCGTTACCATGGGAAACTCCAACGAAGCGCAGGCGGCGATCAGCGCTCTCGATGGCAAGGATTTTGCCGGCCGCAATATTGCCGTTAATGAAGCTAGGCCGAAAACCGATGCGCCACGTTCGGGTTCTCGGCAGAATTTCAGTCGTCCCCGGCGCTGAGTTCAACGACCGTCAACGAACGACAGTGGGCGGTTCGTCCCGGACCGCCAGGTTAATACGGCATCGTTTCGTTTTCGGCGGACCACGTCCTTACTCAACGGTTCGTGCCCGGTATCTCGCGACATCGGATACCGGGATTCTGCATTCAGGCAAGGCTTCGGCTGATACTGACGCTGAGGAAAAACGAAATGAACAGCGCAATCACTAGCCACCAAGCGATGCGGTAAAATCGAACAGAGATCGTTTTCACGGTCAGATTCTGCTGGATAGACGCCACTGTATTTCCTGGTTGCGGCTTTTCTTTCGAGCGCTTGTTCTTGCGTCTTGTTGACCAGTAGCGATAGGTCTCAGGCATGAGCGATTCTGGTCAGCTCAATGTGGGTGCCCGCCGGCCAGCCCAGGTCCAAATTCGCAGTTTCGATCCAACTTCGGATCTCGAGATCTGCCAAAAGATCTATCAGATTGCTCGATCGGCCGCTTTCTATTGGATCGATCCTAAGCGGTTCCGGTTGAGAGACTTTTCAGCGGATATCAAAGGCGAGTCCGTGGCGGTTGCAGAGGAACCCAATCGCGGGGTGGTGGGATTCGTCGGGATCTGGTTCCCGGAGCATTTTATCCACCACCTCTACGTGTTACCGGAACTGCATCGCCGCGGCATCGGCAAGGCGCTGCTCGATCACGCGTTGGCCCAGATCGGTCGCCCGGCCAGGTTGAAATGCCAGCAACGCAACCGGAACGCGTGCGAGTTCTATATGCACCTCGGCTGGCGCTCCGGCGAGACCGGCTACGACTCCATCGGTGATTGGATCGAGTTCCTTTTCGACTAGTGCACTGTCGCATATATGACGGTCCACTAGACCTCGGCTCGAAAGGTTTTGCCCAGGGACGCTCCCAGCCCGTAGTAGTGCCGAAAATTATAGATCAAGGGGCGCCATCGGGATGGATCGATGTGGTGTTCGCTGAGAATCAGTTCTTTGGCCACATGCACTTGGACAACCTGCACTTCAACCGCCACAGCCCCGATTACACGTTCATCCTGGCAGCCGATTGCGAAGAAGTTGCGCACAACCGCTTCAAGTTGGATCGGGCATTCACCGATTCGCGGCACCTCGACTCTCTCGGATTTTAAGGCGGTAAGCCCGGCGGCCGTGAACTTATCTGGTTCATACCGGAATTTCTCCGCCTTGTGTTTCGGTACCGGATTGTTACCCGTGAGCGGCGCAAGGCTTTCCACTTTCTCGTGAAGCTCCTCGGACACGAGATTGACTACGCATTGGCGATTCCGGCGTAGATTTGCGGTTGTTTTTGCCGTGGTTTCTAACCCGAGCACCAGCGTCCAACCCAGCGCCCAGGCAGAAGAGACGGGACCAATGTTGGCAGCGCCATTCTCGTTCAGCGATGTGATTAGAGCGACCGGTGTCCCAAAATAGAGAATCTTGGGAGAGATCCGCTCAGAGATCGACACCTGCGGTGTTCGCGTCGTGTTCATCATTCAACATCAAACGGTTGCAATTGGTTGGCAATGATCCATATTTCAGCTTTGGTTGAAATATGGATGGCAAATACCCAATCGCTGAAACTGCTTCTTTGTTCGCCGATCCAGCTAGAAGCGCAATGCTGGTGGCTTTGCTGGATGGTCGCAGCCTCCCCGCCTCGGAGCTCGCTTTGACGGCTAAAGTCTCAGCTCAAGCAGCGAGCATGCATCTGGGCAAGCTTTTGGCCGGCCGGCTGGTTACCATGACTCGTTTTGGACGACACCGTTACTATAAGCTGGCCGGTCACGACGTCGCGACTGCCATCGAGGTCATGGGGACATTGTGTAAT
This sequence comes from Chthoniobacterales bacterium, assembly GCA_035710445.1. Taxonomy (GTDB): domain Bacteria; phylum Verrucomicrobiota; class Verrucomicrobiia; order Chthoniobacterales; family JAFAMB01; genus DASTDH01. Next base: position 12,786 of record DASTDH010000239.1, on the reverse strand, counting down.
GCGCTTCGACCGATCCAAGCTCCGGCAGACGGTTCAACCGCCCCCATCCGTATCGCTCGGACATGCTACGATCATCTCGCCGGCAAAGTAGCGGTGCAGGTCTGCGAATCGTTGCAAGAACGCAAGTTCCTGGCGCCGGTCGACGACACGTTTCGTCTCACCGCCCGAGGAGAGCGTTGGTTTCAGGATTTGGGAATCGATTTGAATAGTTTGCGGGCCAACCGTAAACGGCCGCTTGTGCGCAAGTGCCTCGACTGGACCGAACGGAGGTTCCATCTCGCTGGAATTGCGGGGGCGGCGCTGCTCGATCTCTTTCGCAAGCGAGAGTGGATCAAGCGAGAAGTTGGTTCTCGAGTTGTGACAATCACCGGGAACGGAAAGACGGCCCTGAGAACACATTTCGGGATTGTCGTTCCAGAATTGCCCAAAAGCCAATAGCCCCGACGGAAATCCTTTGCTTCCGTCAAAAAGAGTCCATCTTTTCTGGCTCCTTCACCTCATTGTGACACCTGAATCAAATGTCCCTTCCGGAGTATGGCCGTATCCGACCGAGTTCCCCGATCTCGGGCTTCGCCCTCTTCAAGAAGAGGATGCGGCAGAGCTCTTTGCTTTGACCGACCGGAATCGCGCGCATCTTCTGCGGTGGCTGCCATGGGTTGAAGCGACTCGTACGCCGAATGATTCCTCCTTGTTTGTCCGGCACACAATTGAGGAACAGGCGTCGCTGCGGGCAGTCCATTGTGCCATCACCCTTCGGAAGGAAATCATTGGTGTGATCGCGTTTAATGCAATCGATCATTTTCATCGGAGCAGTACGGTCGGTTATTGGTTAGCACAGACCCATACCGGGAACGGTTACATGACCGGAGCAGTTCGCGCCTTGATCCAATTAGGTTTCGAGTTTCTCAACCTCAACCGGATTGAGATCCGCATCGCGCCGGAAAACCAGGCTAGTCGCGCGGTATGCCTGCGATTGCAGTTCCGCCATGAAGGAATCCTTCGCGAGGCGGAATGGCTCGGAGACAAATTTGTCGATCTTGAGGTCTACAGTCTATTGAAATCCGATTGGATTCGTTTAGCCCAGAACCGCGCAAGGTTCGCCCAGAACGCCTCGATCGTGGGTAACGGCCGCTAAGGTTGTCAGCGAACGTCCGTTCAGCTGCAGGTAGGGTGGTCCGTCCCGGACCGCCCGTTCGGGACGAACCGCCCTACCTATAGTTTCGAACGCACCGCGCGATAGCACTCGAGGAATCCCGGCGCGAAATCGTCCGGTCGCCGTTCTGTCCAGACATCGATCATTGCCAGTCTGAAAAAGCCTGCCGTTTCGATCTCCAAGGCATTGTACCGAATCGGACCACCATAGTTTCCCCGATAGACCGAAATGAACTCATGTCCGGTTTTGTTCGATGCAGGGATGGCCCCGATTCGATCGAGAACAGCAGAGATACCTAGCTCTTCGGACAATTCCCGGCACGCGCAGTCATCATACGCTTCTCCAGCATCAACGTGGCCGGCCGCGCTCGAATCCCAACGATGAGGATATTGATCTTTTCGCCACGACCGTTTTTGCAAGAATAACTCGCCGTTTCGATTGAGAATAAACAGATGCACAGCACGATGGCGCAAACCTTGCTCATGGATCACTTGGCGGTCAGCAGCTCCGATCGGCCGGTCAAAGTCGTCAACCAGGACCAGCTTTTCTGCCGGGTGAGAGCCTTCTCCGGACGATGGGATCAATTGATCGGCTAACTCAAACCATTTTTTCCCGGAGAGCTCCTCGGCTCGACAAGACAAACTCAATCCGATCGCGTGAAACGCATTTTCTAGCGTGTCGACCGGAAACAGTTTGCTTAGATTCTTCCGCAGCTGTTTTCTTCGTTCTCCGAACCCGGTTTTCACTAGTCGGCTGAATTGCGACCAATCTACTTCCGGCATCTCTCGCCCGGTTTTGCGCAGGAATCGAATAACCGCCGAATCTACCTGAGGACGCGGGAAAAAAAGTGTCGGAGCAAGGACCCGAAGGCGGACGATATTCCACCTTGCTTGCAACAATACGCTGATCGCTCCGTATTCTTTCGTCCCCGGAGTGGCAACCAGGCGATCTGCCACTTCCCGTTGCACCGTAAAGACCAGACGCTCAAAAGGCGAAGGATCGGCGGTGAAATGGAACAGGATCGGCGTGGAAGCGTAGTACGGCAGATTGCCGATCACTTTCACTCTACCGAGCGGGAAGAACTCTCGGACGTCACATTCCAGCGCGTCTCCCTTCACCACCCGAATTTGGTCATCCGAGAAAGTGTTCTCTACGAATTCCGCAAATAGCTTGTCTTTTTCCAGCAGAGTTGCCGACACCCCCGATTGGCTAAAATTTGTCGTTAGCGCCCCCAATCCGGGACCGATTTCAACGATGTGATCGCCGGCCTCAACAGCGAGTTGATCCACGATCCATCTGGCCATGTTTTTGTCATGTAAAAAGTTCTGCCCAAACGACTTACGCGGAGACGCTCCCAGCTGCTCCAAGGTTGACATTATGGTTCTGATGCTCATGAGCCAAGCGCGCTGCAAGCGTCACTTGCTAGCAGGTTTTTCTCCGCAAACCCGCAGTTTTAAACAAGTTATTCACAGCCTTTACTTGCCGGAATCAGCTTGACTTTTTTTTTCGCGATTCAGTTGCCGGATCTCCTTTGGCCGTTTTCGCCGGAACAATTTACGGACCTCTCCCAAGGAAATTCCTTCGACGAAGTAAGCGCTCGCGGCGCGACCGATCCCATAAGTTCCAGCCGCAGCTACGCCTCCGGAGATGGCATTTCCCCAGCCGGGAAGGAGTTTGACTGCCGCTCGTGCACCCTCGCGAAAGACCATCCCAACGCCGATATTCATTCCAAGCGCGCCCAGAAATTCGCCGGCGGCCTTCACGCTTAACTCTCGACCACTGATATGCATGACTCCGGCCACCATCATGAACTGAAGCGTGGTCAAAATTGGGAAATCAGCCAGCGGAATAGGTTGGGCTCCAATCGCGGCAGACATCGCCGTCACCGCACGAATCAACCGATTGCTGAGCTCTTTCTGCACCTCTTTCGCGCCGAAGAGTCGAGCCATCTCGACCTGGGCGTCATCAGGAAGCTCACGAGTCATCAATTCCGCCAACTCGCGAATGTTGCGTCGTTCGTCCCGTTCCAGGTCGAGGGAACCGTCCAATCGAAATCGCACGAACGAGGAGATGGCGATTGCGCGTACGAAATGCGAGGCCAATGCCGGCTGGCTGCTCAGCCAACCCTGCAATTCCGTCCGACGCCTTTCCGCAATCTCGGGATTCGTAGCCGCGGGGAGATCGACCACGCCGATCAGGGGCACCCGTTTTTGGAATCGCTGATGGAGGAAGTCGAGCACCCTGGTCGCTTGCTCACATTCGAAACCAAGATCGGTGGGAGAGGTCCCACCAACCAAAAACAGAACGACGTCTGGATCCTCTTCCGACAAGGCCCTTGCCAGATCATTCCAGGACAGCGAGGTCTGGTTGAGACGGCGAGCGTCAAGTACCCGAAACGCCCCTTTGAGTCGCTGCTCATAGTTGATCCAGCCTGGATCGGCCTGGGGCGCGATCAAAGTCAATTCCGAACCAAGAAGCGCTGATATTACAGACGAGGCACTCGCATTCGCATCGCCCAGCAACGCCAGGCGAGCCGGACGCTGTGCCAAAAAGATCTGCTTGATCGGTCGCAACTCCTGCAGGATCGCTTTTTGCAGAGGACCGGGCAGCCGGGCAATCAGCGCTTCGATCTTCTCATAAATGCCGAGCAACGTCTGCTGATTCATCGCTTGGATTTACCTGAATTTACGCGGAGCGGTGGGCTAAAGCAGTGGCAAACCGTTTATGGATCGTAAATCTTTCGCCTTTTCAGGGCGACCCGTTTATTGGACCTGTTTTCCAGGGTTAAAACCCTGGGCTGAGTCCTGGAACCGCTTCGCGGTTGCCGACCAGCGGGAACGCCAAACGCGCACTGTCGTTCGTTGCAAAATGCTTCACACCGCTTCGCCGACAAACAATGCCTGGCGAAGTGCTTTGATATGCGCGGAAGGTTTGACCTTCTTCAAAATCTGCACAATGCGCTGGTCGGGCCCAATGATGAACGTAGTCCTCTCCGATCCGAAGTACTTTTTGCCGTACATGCTTTTCTCCACCCAGACATGGTACGCCTGCACCAGAGCTTTGTCGGCGTCGCTCAAGAGAGGAAAAGGAAGGCCATTTTTGGTAATGAATTTTCGGTGGGCCTCGACGGTGTCGACGCTCACACCAAACAATTCCGCTCGCGACTGGATATCGGACCAGGTATCGCGAATGTCACACGCCTGCTGAGTGCATCCAGGCGTATCGTCCTTGGGATAGAAATAGAGGACCAACGTCGATCCCTTGAAATCGGCCAACTTCACCGGCTGGCCGGCACCATAAATGCCTCCGACCGCAACTGCTTGAAAATTCGGGGCTGGATCACCAATCTGAAGTTCCATAAACGGAAAGGAAGCTGTCACGCTTATCAGTCCTGCGCAATCCACTTCGCTGCGCCTTGTCCGGCAATGGTTCCGGTGGCGAAGCAGCCCTGTAACAAATATCCTCCGGTCGGAGCATCCCAATCAATCATTTCACCGGAACAAAACATTCCGGGATATTTTTTAAGCATCAGATCATCATCGAGCTCGTTCCAAGCGACCCCTCCGGCCGAGGATATCGCTTCCTCCACTGGCCGGGGCGCCACTAGCTTCAGGTCACATTTTTTTATACCGGTTAGGAGCGCAGAAAAATCGGAGAAAAATCCTCGTTCTTCCAACAGAGCGATCGCCGCCGTGCTCAAACGCCAACTTTTTGCGGCGGACTCTTTGAGTGACTCGCCTTCTCGCCATCGCCGGCGGAGTTCCGCTTGGTCTAAATCGGGTTTCAGGTCGATAGTGATGTTGTGATCGTGCCGCAATTCGCGAGTGAGCTGGTAGATAACTCCACCCTCCAACCCATACTTGGTGATTAACAGCTCGCCTCGGACGGTTCTTGCGCAACACGTCCCGGCCACGTTCTTGAGTGGCTTGCCATCCGCAATTGCCAGGAACTCTGGGGACCATGGACATTCCCAACCCACATTCGATGGAGTGAAGGGAATAACCTCAATTCCCATCGAGGTAAACTGCTCGACCCACGCTCCGTCGGAGCCAGTCTGAGGCCAGGAAGCGCCCCCGCACGCGAATACGACCACACCGCCGGTCTCAAACGCAAATTCAGAGCCTCTCTGAAAGACTACATCGAACGGGCTCTGACCCAAAAGATGATGAAATTTGTAGCCGGTCCGGATATCGCAACCGAGCTTATAGAGCCGTTCCAACCAGCGTTCGAGAATCTCCGGCGCTCTCTGTGATTTCGGAAATACTCGCCCACTAGTACCGACAAAGGTTGGAACACCGAGTTTTTCGAACCAGTTTCGAAGCTCTTCCGGAGGGAACGATTGAAGAATACGCTTCCAGCGCGCGGGCGAGTCATAGCGGGTGACAAAGAGATCGTATCCTTCCGAATGGGTGATATTGAGACCGCCCCGGCCTGCTACCAGGAACTTACGCCCAAGCGAAGGCTTCTGTTCAAAGATACGCGTCTCAATCCCGGCAGTTGCCAAAATCTCAGCTGCTCGTAGACCGGCTGGACCAGCCCCGATCACCAACGCTCCGTGCTGATTCACCGACTCAGGTCCAGCATTCGTTCGATTGGTAGGACAGCCCGCCGTCGGATCGTCTCCGCCACTTCGATTTCCGGTTGGAGATAATCAAGAGCATCCCGAAGCTTTTCCAGGGTATTCCGTTTCATGTACCGGCAGTTGGCGCAAGAGCAGTTGTCGGTCGGACCCGGAATAAACGTTTTATGAGGAACTTCTTTTTTGAGGCGATGGAGCATCCCGGCCTCCGTGACGATGATGAAGGTGTCAGCAGTCGAAGACCGGCAGAAACTTACCATCTTCTCGGTGGAGCAAACTTCGTCCGCCAACATTCGAACCGCATAGGTGCATTCCGGATGCGCGACAACCGGAGCACCCGGATATACTTCGCGGATCGCGTTGATACTGTTTTGAGTAAACTCGACGTGCACGTAGCAAGCCCCTCGCCACAGATCCATTTTTCGGCCGGTCTTCTCCATGACCCAGGAGCCAAGGTTTTGATCCGGCACAAACAGAATTTTGCGATCGGCAGGAGCATTCTCAACGACTTTCACGGCGTTACCGCTCGTACAAATGATATCCGAAAGCGCCTTTACCCCGGCACTACAATTGATGTACGCGATGACGTAGTAGTTCTCACTCGAATGCTTTTGCAAAAAAGCTTCGAGCTGGTCGGCCGGACACGAATCGGCCAGCGAACAACCAGCCTCCAAATCGGGCAAGATCACTTTCTTAGTGGGATTGATGATCTTCGCCGTCTCCGCCATGAAATGCACACCGCAAAACACGATGACATCGGCATCGGCCTCCTTCGCTCGATAGCTCAGGCCAAGCGAATCACCGACAAAGTCGGCGACGTCCTGAATTTCAGGCACCTGATAGTTATGCGCGAGAATAACAGCTCTCCGTTCGATCTTCAGCCTTCTGACCTCGGAGGCTAGGTCGTAGCCTTCTTTTAACGCAACCATGTAATGAATTTAATAATGACTATAATAGATATCGACCCCTGGGCGTTCAATATCGTTTTCCTGAAGCTGCCCCCTTGCCTCGGAAAAATTACCTCTCCCTCGCGGAGATTATTCCAACGATTTGCTCTTTCGTGCCGTTTTTACCATAGCGCTTCCGCCATTGATGTCAGGTGATCAGCAGTGCTTCCAGCATTTCTCCCTCCGCTGCTTCCTGGTTCGCCTCGAGGCGTACAAGTGCGTCTGCCTGGGAGAGCGCAAAAAGCGCGTGCGATTCTTGTGGACCGACCAACGCAAAACCGTCGCTCCTCAGAGTTCCACGCAAATAGTGCGGACGCTCACCCGGGTTCCGCAACCGCTGGGCCGCTCTCACCTTTGTCCGTTCGCTTGATTCCCCGACCCAACCTTGCAGCCGCAACAGGGCAGGTCGGACAAAGACGACAAAGGTCACATAGGCGGAAACCGGGTTTCCGGGTAGACCGAAAATTAATTTATGACCGAGCCGGCCAAATAAGAACGGTTTTCCCGGGCGAATTGCAACCCGCCACAGCGCAAGCTCTACTCCTAATTTCCGGAGGACCGGTTTGACCAAATCTTTCTCTCCAACCGAAACTCCACCGGCAATGAGGGCTACGTCGGACTCCAGGGCTTTGCTTAGAGCGCGGATGTGGGCCTCTTCGTCGTCGGGAATCGGATCAAAATGAACCGGTATCCCGCCGCTTTTGCGAACCAATTCGGAAAGCATGACTCCGTTAGACTCATAGATTTCTCCGGGTCCCAACAATCCGCCCGGCTTACGTAATTCGCTTCCAGTTACGACGACGCTGACGTCCGGACGACGATAAACCGTAACCCGACTCGATCCCTGCGAAGCCAGCAATGCCAGACGTTGGGGACTCAAACGCATACCGGGTTGCCCTATCTTTTGACCCTCGCACAGATCGCCCCCGCGCATTCGAACGTTTTCAGCCGGATGCAGCTCGGTATGGACGATAATTTCGTCACCGACGCGCTCCGCGTCTTCCTGCATCAGCACGGCGTCAGCACCTTCCGGCAGCGGTGCTCCCGTGAAAATTCGGACTGCGGTACCGGATTGCACTCGAAGCTGCCGGTCCGGGCCGGCCGATTGTTCGCCCACAACGGATAGTTTCGCTCCCGGCCGGGCTTCGCCCGAAATCACCGCATAACCATCCATGGAAGAATTGTTGAATGCTGGCAATGCGACCTCGGCAAACAGCGTTTTGGCCAGAACGCGATCCCCCGCCTCCACAACAGGTACTTCCTCGGTGGCAAGCCGCTCAGTTCCATCCAAAACGCGTCGTAAAGTTTCTTGCTCAGTGAGCAGCATCGGAGTGCCGCCTTTCTTGCTTCAGCTCGATTTGCTGGGTCAGTCGAATATCTCGCGACGAGGCACCTACCTCAAGCCCGTAGCGCCCGATGTCCGTCTTGAATTGATGAGCGGCCGAGTCGAAGTACTGGAACGCGCGCGGATCCAGAACAAAGGTCACACTCTTCCTTTCGCCCGGCTCCAACCAAACCTTGGTAAAAGCTTTGAGTTCGCGCAGCGGCCGCTCCACCCGTGGCTCCAGCGGATGAATGTACAATTGCGCAACTTCCGCTCCCGGCCGAGCGCCGATATTCTTAATCTCGCATTCCACATGAATTGGTTGCCCAACCACCGGGCTCGATGAATTGATCTGCAGATCCGAATACTCAAAATCGGTGTACGACAGGCCGAATCCAAACGGAAAACGGGGCTCGATCCCCGCACGATCGTAGCCTCGGTAGCCGACAAAAATGCCTTCCGCATAATCTACGGTCTTACCTCCATCTCGAGATGGGTAGTTGGCGGCGGCCGGGTTATCGGTGAAAGCCTTTTCGAAGGTAACCGGCAACTTGCCCGACGGATTGATGTCGCCGAACAAAAGTGTCGCCAAGGCGCGTCCTCCTTCCTGGCCAGGATACCAGGCGTGCAGCAACGCCGGGACTTTATCCAACCAGGAATCCATATCGAGATTTCCGCCGCAGAATAAGATCACTGCGGTTCGTGGATTTTTTTGGGCCACATTTCGGATCAGCATATCCTGCAGGTTGGGCAACGCGAACGTGCGATCGTTGCCTTCTCCCTCAGTGCCGTCATCGAATCCAGCCCCGACAATTGCGACGTCATAGTCACGAATCGCCTCGGGAACAGCGAATGAAGCCCAAGCAACCTGAGCAAGTGCCGAACCGCCGCCACGGTTGTGATAATCGACACGGAGTGAATAGGTCTTGCCGGCCTCCAGCGGACGAATCGCCGTCACGGTCCGAGGCGAGTGATCCTGCCAATCGTCGATGATCAATTCGTCGTTCAGGAAGACGCGGATACCATCGTCCGATCGCGCTCGAAAAGCATGTGGACCGGAATCCGAGGCGCGAATCTTTCCCACCCAGCGAACTGAGAACCGATCAGACGATAGCTGAGGTAGCGGCCTGCCGGTCGGCCAATCAAAATTGATATGTGAATCGACTCGAGTAAGAATCGGCCGTCCGGAGAGGGTCGGATTATCGAAGAATTCGGCCTTGAGTCCCGGCTCCAGGTTTCCGTCGTCGCCCGGATGAAGAAACTGAGCCGACTCGAACGAACCAACCCCGCTCTCAAGATAGTCTACCTTTACTTCAGAACCGAGCAATTCGCGCAAACCATCGACCAGTCCTGTCGAGTTGATCGGGCGGACGAACGAACTTCCCCAACCAGTCGGAACTCCGGGACCCGCATCCGGACCTAACACGGCGACGCTGCGAATCTTTTTGCGATCAAACGGCAAGAGCTTGCCCTCATTCTTAAGCAGCACGGTCCCTTCCTGCGCGACCGCCAGTGCGGTCGCCGCGCTGGTTGGATCATTCTCCGGAATCGCCGAATCCAGCTGCGGACGATCAAGAAAACCGTTGCGAACGATGAGTTGGAGAATTCTGCGGACCTTGTCGTCAATTTGGTTCTCGGAGAGTTGGTATTTGTTCACCAGTGCCGAGAGAGCTTCCGAATTGAAGTAGGTCCCCGATGGCATCTCTAAATCAAGTCCGCCGGTGGCCGCGGCCAAGGCACTGTGAGTAGCGCCCCAATCCGACATCAACACACCAGAGAAGCCCCACTCGGTCTTCAGCACCTGCAGATTGAGAAACCGGTTTTCGGTACAGAAAGAGCCGTTCACCTGGTTATAAGCGTCCATCACTGCCCCGGCTTTACCGTCTTTGACCGCGGCTTCAAATGCCGGCAAATAGATCTCTCGCAGAGCTCGCTCCGCTACGACGGCACTGATCTCCATCCGATTGAATTCCTGGTTATTCGCCGCAAAATGTTTGACCGTCGCCACCACTCCTTGGCTTTGCACCCCGCGAACAAACGGTACGACCATTTGACTGCCGAGATACGGGTCTTCGCCGGAAAGATATTCGAAGTTTCTGCCGCAAACAGGGACCCGATTGATATTCAATCCCGGAGCCAGCAGGATGTGGATGCCGCGCGCCCGACAATCGCGTCCCATCGAGATCCCCTCTTTCGCCGCGAGCAATGGATTCCAGCTTGCGGCCAAGGCGATCCCAGCGGGATAACGCGTGCTGGGACGATCCTGGCGAACTCCCACCGGGCCATCACTCATTCGAATCTCAGGTATCCCGAGTCGCGGGATTGGCCTGATCGACATGGCATGGATCCCTCCAAGGTACGAGAGCTTCTCGTCAAGGGTCATTCGGCTCAGGAGAGCGTTTACGCGCTCATCCACCGAGTCGGTGCCGAAACCTTTCGCCGGCAGCAGAGCGACAAGGCCCAGGATAACTGATGTCGCGCAGTTTCGTAGGGCAAAACGGCGCCATTGCCTATGCCACCGGCTTCGATAGATCCATTGCGGAGGTTCTGCCTGATGACTTTTGCCGGTGAATTTCGCCGAAGGATTCATTTTTGGACAACGCTGCCCGACTGTCAGCCTTCTGACCTTATCGGTAGCACAACCTCGTCGCATCCGCAGCACTTGACCTTCCAGTACACTTTTATATTGCTTTTTCGAAGACTACACCCAAATTCCAGAGAGGAGAATTAACTAGATAGTCAAGATGCAAATAGGGCCGGCACTCTCTGTCAGACTAAACAAACATATGCTGGGCGATTTGGCGCGACATACGAACCTGTTGCAATCCGCCCGCCGCTATGTATTCCAGACATCATCCAAAGTTGTCCGGCGGCGTCACTGATGCATTCAGCGTTGACGTCGACCGTCGATTCCCCCCGTTCCACCAAAGATAGCGCCTCCATCGCCTGTGACCATGGCCCATCCTGGCCACTAATTGTTCTACTCGGCGCTACTGCCGGCTTGGTGGTGATGAATATCTATTACAATCAGCCGATCCTCAATGCCATCGCCGGGTCGCTAAGCATCCGTTCGTCCGCAGTTGCCTGGGTTTCGACCGCTACACAGCTTGGCTACGCTGCAGGTCTCCTGTTCGTGCTCCCGATCGGGGACGGCGTGGACCGAAAGGGACTCATTGCATTCACCACACTGTTGTCCTCAGGAGTGCTGATCGCGGTTCCCTTTTCAACAAACTTGCCTGTTTTGTTGCTCTCAAGCTTTGCCGTCGGAGCGACTTCCGTCACTCCGCAGCTGGTGGTACCGTACGCCGCCGGGTTAGCTGCCGGCCCCCGGCGCGGAAAAGTAGTTGGGTTCGTCATGAGTGGATTGCTCATCGGCATCCTGCTGTCGCGGACTGTAAGCGGATTTATCGCGAGCCGGCTCTCGTGGCACACGGTCTTCTGGCTGGCCGCAGGTGTTATGCTGCTGCTGAGTGGGATACTCTGGATCACGCTTCCCTCGCAGCCCGCTCGCGCTCCCACCTCTTATGGACGTCTCCTGAGCTCTTTACCGCGCTTATCTTTACTGCTGCCGCGTTGTGTGTCCTTTTTCGTGATCGGATGACAGACAAAGTCCTCTATCACGCGGGCAAATCCCGCGAAAAGGCATGATCGAGCAAATTCTCGGATTATGCCTTTTCCAGCAGCTCCTGCAGCCGTTCAAGCTCAGCTTCCAGCCCGTCTATCTTCTGCACATAATACGCTACGTTGGCTTCTGCGTGCGCCTTTTCATGCTCGGTCACGAGCAGGTCGTTCTGGCTGGCTAGCGTCTTGCCGATAGAGTCTGGGGCGTCTTCTGGTTTCATAGAAATTTATTTCCCGGCATTCTATCTACTGATCGACAGAAGGGCGAGACGAGACGGTGATCCGTCCAACGGCAGTCCAAATTCACACGAGACCGCCTGGCAACCCGGAAGTGAACATCGTCTACCGTCTATCGCCAATTGCTTTAGCGATCTGGTTACCCGCAGCGCGGATTGCATCAGCGATCAGAAGAGCTGCCAAAAGCGGCTTAGCGTCCGGTTCGATATGCTCCACCAGTTGGTGTGCCTTATGAATGAGTCCTGTTTCATCTGCCATAGTTCATAAAGTTGAAGGCAAGATCGGTCGGAGTCATGCAAAGATAATGAGCGCATCTGCGGTGAGCGACGAGAAATTCCGGGGCTGGATCCGCTAGACTCGTGAATGGGTATCAGGCGATCGGAGAAAAGCTTTTACCGAAGTAGTCCGGCACGCCAACCCGGCAAACATTGAAACGATGTTGCTTTCACGTGCGGACCTCGATCATTTCATTCCTAAATGCGCTCAGCTCCGGATCTGGCTCCCAACTGCCATTTGCATACTCCACCCAACCCTCTGCGGTGATGTAACGATGCGCAAATGCGACCTCTTTATGGGTGAGTTCCCGGTTGTTGAGTTCCGTATTTGGCCGAACCACGCAAAACGCGCCGCCGCAGGTTGCCAGAATATCCATGTAGATGCTGGCTGGAGTAATGATGATAAGCGGACTCATGTTAGTGCTGCTTTTCGATGGTGACTCCACCGCCCGATGCCGTCAGCAAAGTGCCGACCACCGGTCCGAGTAAAGCAAGAGCCACAAATACCTTTCCCATACCGATACAGACGCAGAGGCAGGCAATTTATTCGGGAATCCCCTGACCCTAGGCAACAGTAGGGAAGCCTCCCTATGTCGAGTATTATCATCGCACTTGGCCCCAAGTTTCTTCCAAAACTTGGAGGTCGCGAA
>DASTDH010000238.1:0-4775 GCA_035710445.1 Chthoniobacterales bacterium | reverse complement strand
CTTAATTCCGTGATCGAGCGCCTTGTGAATCGCGGCGACGGACTCCTTATCGTCCACTTCGCCCCAGCCAAGTGGCTGGCTACCGAACCAAAAAGGGCCACCGATCGCCCAACAGCCCATTCCGATAGCCGGAATTTCCTGCGCACCCAGTCGTCGAGTAAGAGGAGTACTCATAAGAGTATTCTTTCGCTCGATCATCTGTAATCGTCCAGCCTTGCAGCGCTGCACGGTGCGAATCCTCGAATGATACAACTGCATCGACGTGTCGGGATAACGACTGCCGGCGATTCGACGCAACCAGAAAAGTATAATCAATAAATTCTGTAACTAACGGCAACCGCTGGCCTCTGCGAGTGCTGCTTTGATCTAAACATCAGCATGCTGCGGTCGATAAAAGGTACTGTAAGTGAGCAATAATTTTCCAACTGTACTGGTGCGGGAGCGCGACCACGAGATCCTTATCCGACAGGGCGCGGAAGAAATTTCGCTCGATCTAGACGAGGGCCAGAGACTGATCTTGCTTTTGCACGAGGCTTTAGAGGTCATCCACTGAGGCCGGTTCGTTCTCAGTGAGAACCATGTTGAGCTAGCCGGCATCCCAGTCGGCTTTGGAACGGCAACACGTAGAGCGGTTCGCTCTGGACCGATGGCGAGCTGTTTCCGGTAGCGGCGACTGTCCACCGAAGCCGCCTCATACCGATAAACTCATAGACTCGAACCGGAGCAACTCGTTCACGCCAGCCTCAGAGCGTAGTCGCCTTAGCGTCGTTGGCCGGGACGGCGCGCCACAGGTGCAAGCGATGGCGACTGCGCTCTTAGGACAGCCATAACAATGTCTTCGTTCCATCGATTTGGCCAGCACCGCCCAGGGGTCCTGAAGGGACAGTCGCCGCTTGTACCGAAAACACTGCGGTCGGTCCGGGGACGGATCCGCGTTAGCGCCTTTCCTCCCGTTCCCACTGCGAGTACCGTTTGAGGTCGCTCAGCGGTCGATCCGCACCGCCGATCGGCCGATGCCGTGGAGCGCGACGGACGTATCTGAATGTGAGCGTTGAGCTTGCGTCGTTGAATCCGCGCAGCTAATAGCTCATAGTAAATATGAAAATTCTAAATCAGCCGTGGCCGACGTCGATAGGTTAACCATGCAAGTCGCGGTGCTCGCTAAGCAGAAAAGGGCGGGACCAAAGGCTCTAGCGGTAGTTTTCATATTGTGGTTGTCCCTGGTCTGTACCGGTATGGCCGCTCTCTGGTTATACAGCACCGCGCCGGGAAAGGACGGCGAGGCGCCGGTTCGGTGGCCTACCCCCTCGAGGTTGCAACGCAGGGCCGGAGCGTCGACGCTCCTCATGTTTGTGCATCCGAAGTGCCCGTGCTCGCGAGCAAGTATCGGCGAACTGGCCGCTCTTCTAGCCCACTCGGGCGGACGCCTTTGCGCAAAGGTCATTTTCCTCCAACCACCCGGCGAAGCGGACTCCTGGGTTCACACCGATTTATGGCATGCGGCCTCCCAATTACCAGGAACTGAGATCATTAGCGATCTTGATAGTCGGGAGACAAAACTCTTTCGAGCCGCAGTTTCCGGCGAAACACTAGTCTACGATGTTTCCGGCTATTTGAGATTTCACGGCGGCATAACCGTCGCACGCGGACATATCGGGGATAATGCCGGCTGCTCCGCAATCGAGTACTACGCCAACACCGGTACGATCCCTCTTTCTCGAACACCGGCCTTTGGATGCCCCCTCTTTAGCGAATCCACATCCCGGGTACCATGACATCGAACGATGCTACCACACTGCGGACGCAGGAGTACTTCGTCTCGCAGCAGGACAGCATTTACCGTCATACCGATGCTCTCTTTGCCCGCTTGCTCGTGCTCCAATGGTTCGCCTGCATCGCAATAGCGCTTTGGATTTCCCCGCGCACCTGGATCGGGACCACAAGTGAGATTCACCCGCACGTGTGGGCGGCGGTTTTGCTGGGCGGACTGATCAGCTCCTGTCCAGTGCTGCTGATCTGGAAGATGCCGGGCCGCGTTCTGACGCGCCATGCCGTCGCGATAGCGCAGATGTTCACCTCGGCATTGCTCATTCATCTTACCGGCGGCCGGATCGAGACCCATTTCCATGTCTTCGGTTCCCTCGCGTTTTTAGCGTTTTACCGGGACTGGCGGGTGTTGGTGACCGGCTCAATGGTTGTCGTAATCGATCATCTACTGCGAGGCGCCTTTTGGCCCGAATCAGTGTTTGGGGTTCATACCGCCGGGTTCGAGCGGGCGCTTGAGCATGCCGGGTGGGTTCTATTCGAAGATTTTTTCCTCTTTCTCGCCGTTCGCCAGAGTCTCCGCGAAATGCGCCATGTCGCTGCCCATCAGGCCGAACTCGAAACCGTTAACGCGGCTATAGAGTCCAACGTTGTCCTGCGTACTGCTGAATTGGCTGCGAGCGAGGAAAAGTTCCGACAACTGAGTGCCACCGCGCCAATTGGGATCTATCAGAGCGATAACCGGGGCCACTGGATTTACGTAAACCAGTGCTGGAACGACATATCGGGATTGTCCTTTGAACAAAGTCTCGGCGAAGGATGGGTCAACGCCCTGCATCCGGATGATCGCGAGGATGTGCTGCGGCAATGGCGAATCGGCGCTCAATTCGGGAGCGATTTCGATCACGAGTACCGCGTGATCGCCCCGGATCGCCAACTCCGCTGGGTACATGCGCGAGCTAAGGCGATGCATACCGCGCCGAATGAATTCGTCGGTTACGTTGGAACCGCAGAGGATATAACCGAACGCAAACGGGTGGAAGAGGAACTGGCTCGAGCACGGGACGCCGCACTGGAATCGGCACAACTTAAGTCCGAGTTCCTCGCCAACATGAGTCACGAAATCCGGACGCCAATGAACGCCGTCATTGGTATGACCGATTTGTTGCTCGACACTGGGCTGACGGCCGAACAGCGTGAGTTCGCTCGTGCGGTCAGCAGCAGCGCTGAATCGTTACTGACTATCCTTAATGACATCCTTGATTTTTCGAAAATCGAGGCGGGGAAACTCTCGCTGGTGGAGGAGGATTTCGATCTTCGTCAGATTATGGAAGATACCCTGGAGCTACTGGCGGAGAACGCTCACACGAAGGGTCTAGAACTAGCAGGACTTCTCCCACCCGGCGCTCCTACTCACCTTCGCGGGGACGCGGGACGAATTCGCCAGGTGTTGACCAATTTGATTGGGAACGCCGTCAAGTTTACCGATAGCGGCGAAGTCGTGGTTGATGTCTCTGAAGAGTACAGGGATGCCGATCGAGTAACCATGCGGTTCCAGGTCCTGGACACCGGCATCGGTATCGCTCCCGAAACCCAGACACGCCTCTTTCAGGCGTTCACTCAGGCTGACGGATCAACCACCCGTAAATACGGCGGGACCGGACTTGGCTTGGCTATTTGTAAGCGTCTGGTGCACATGATGGACGGAGAAATTGGCGTAGAAAGCGAACTGGGCCGCGGCTCTTTGTTCTGGTTCACGGTTCGGCTGAAGTTTTCGCTTGCCCCAATCAGCCTGAAGCGGCGGCGGACCGAAAATCTGGCTGGGGTGAAAGTGCTAATCGTGGACGATAACCCAACGAATGGACGGGTGCTGCACTATCAGCTAGCCGCGTTGAACATGCGTAATGAATATGCGTCTACTGCGGAGAAAGCGTTGGAAATGCTCCGTACCGCGGTAGCCTCAAGTGCACCCTACGATTTGGCCATCCTGGATATGCAAATGCCCGGCACGGACGGTCTGGCGCTCGCCCGCGCGATGCAATCTGATCCAGCGCTGGCGGGCACCAGAAAAATCATGCTCACCTCGCTAGGGCTCCGCCTCGACACTCGCGTCATGCGAGAAGCCGGCATCTCCGAATGTCTGTTCAAACCGGTCAAGGAAGCTAAGCTATTTGATTCTTTGATTCGCCAATTTGGCGACGCCTCCGGAGCCGCGACAACCCTGGCTCCAGCAAAAGAAGTGCGTGTTCCGCCGCCTTCTCTCATTCCCATCTATGGCCGGCTGCGAATACTTTTGGCCGAAGACAATCCGGTCAATCAAAAGGTGGTGCTCTTCCAACTCCGAAAGCTTGGCTACGAAGCCGACATCGTTGCCAGCGGCAAAGAGGTTCTTAGCGCGCTGGAACGAACCCACTACGACGTGATCTTGATGGACTGCCATATGCCCGAGTTGGGTGGGTATGAAACCACGCGACTGATTCGCGAGCGCGAGACTCAAAGTGGTCAAACAACTTTCACAATCCACATCATCGCCTTGACCGCCAATGCCATGCAAGGTGACCGCGAAAAATGTCTCGCCGCGGGAATGGATGACTATCTGAGCAAGCCGACACGGGTAGATGATTTGGCCGGAGCGCTCGGGCGGTTTGGGGAAGCCCGTGCAAAACTCACCGACGCGAACATGAAACGCGAAATACGGATTGCGGATCGCGGAATGTGAAATCCACGGTCTACGGTATGTAATTGATACTACCGTTCTTGTTATTGCCGCGTAAATCCAGCGCGCCCCAATTCAGGGTGCACCCATCGTCTATGGTATCCATGGTAATGTATCCGTTGGGCGGCAGCGCGACGGACCAAGGGACCAAGCGGCCAGGAAAAGTTCGAAGTGGTAAAGGTTTTTTCGCAGCTCTACCAAGCTTTCGCCGTCGCAACCGCGAGCTCTTTCGCTTTTGTGACCATCGCTTCAAGCTCAGCAGGCGCCGCCAGCGTCGGTTCTACAAAGATGTTGG
>DASTDH010000237.1:0-3273 GCA_035710445.1 Chthoniobacterales bacterium | reverse complement strand
CGCCGATTTATTCGTTGCCATTCTTTATTCTGTTTCCGACAAAATACCGGCTTGCTAAGAACCTTACCTTCGAAGGAAAGGACGGGAGTGCCATTATGGTTCTCGCATCCAACGTCGATCTGGATCTGAATGGTTGTGTATTGGAAGATACGACGGTAGACAATCAGTCGATTGGGATTCTGGTTGATCATCAACAAAATGTAACCATTCGTAATGGAAAGATCCGGGGTTTCAAGCAGCCCATCGTGCTTGATGATCACAGCAAACGGGTCACCTGGCCGGGTAATGATCTCGCTTTCGCCAAGGTAGCCGTTCAATCCGTTGAGGCTTCCAAGGATGCACCGGTCGACGGTGGAAAAGGGCCGCAGCCAAAAGCCACAACCGAACGGGCAACAGCTACTCCTGAGTCCTAATCCTTCCTCCGCAATTTCCGGCGACTTTCGAATGATTTGGACTCTTGCGCGTACAAGGTTTGAAGACGCAAGCGTTCGATCCAAACCCGAGTGGAAAAGATCCAGCTCCAGCGTTGCTCACTGCCGTTTGCTGTCGTTCGCTGACGCTCGCTGATCTTTACTGACGTTCGCTGACGATTGCTGGCGTTCGTTGGTGAGCATTGTCGTTGGTTGTCGTTCGCTGGCGTTGGTTGTCGTTCGCTTCTTCATCACGCGCTCGCGAGAGGGCAGAATGGAGTGTCTGGATAGTGTCGATCAAGGTCTCAAATTGCGTAGTGAGCCATTCCTGTCTGGCGGTGTCGGCATCGGAAGAGGTCGAAGCCGGATATTGAATTCTCTTTTGACTCAATCGGTCCTTCCACCTGGTCAGATGCGGTCGGCGAAGGGATTCTTGCCGAGCGATATCTACCGCTAACTCATCAAGATAGTCGGCTAGATCCATTCCCAGTCCGCGGAGGTTATCGGATAGCGATGCCGATGCCTGGCTTTCCTTGATTGCCGAAACGATGTGAAAGAAATCTCGCATGTCGGTGATCACGGCAAGCGATGATTCGACTTCGCTCCCCAAACGAGTCGGTTCGCTCAGTACGCGTTGACCGACGGTGGCGGCGTTAGCAAGCGCTAACCCTGCTTTTCGCTGCAACTGTCGCCATGTTCCCTCTTCCTGGTCTTCCGCTGGGGATTGGCTGAGGATCGCTCGAAGAAAAGCCGCATTTGTCTTAAATACCGCTGCCAGTTCGCCCGGTAGCTTTTGCTGTTCCCAGATCGGGAAAAGGAGATACCCGCCGACGACGGCCAGGATTCCGCCGATCGAGGTGTGGAGTACGCGCAAAAAGCTGGTCTCCCAGTTGGCCGTGTGGCCAACGTCCAGCATGACCATAATCATCGGAGTGAGAGCGAGGGTATACAGGCCATAATTAATCGGGCGCACGGAAAGCGCTATGAAGGCGAGCACTGGAAGAATGCCAATCAAGATGACGTCTTCTCGAACCGTTAAAGAAAGAGCGGCGGCGATCAGGCCCCCGAGAACAGTTCCAGTGAGTCGCAATGCCGCCCGTTGTAACGTTCCGCCGAAATTGGGTTTCAGGATAAACAAGATCGTCACGGGGATCCAATACCCACGGGGCAGCTGCAGAAAACCGGCGATAGCCTGACCCAATGCAGCGATGAGCCCGAGTCGCAAAGCGTGACGGAAACCATCGGATTCGAACGATAGGTTGCTTCGGATTGTTCTCCAAACACGAAGCGGTTCAGTTTCCGGTTCAGCGCCGCTGTCTAAAGGGGTCTCCTGTTCGTCCTGATCTGACTCCAGGCTGGCGATAAGCTTTTTTGCTTGTCGGATCTGTTTGACCAGATTTCGTGCGGTGCTTTCCAGTTCCGGGTTTGAATAAGATCTGGCCTGTTCATCGGCTCGGCTCCCAAACACCTGCTCTAATCTTTCATGCGCCCTGTTGAGTATTGCGTCGACCTGCTCTGAATCCAAAGGACGGCCTCGTTTGGGGATGCAGCGAGCCAGGTTGCGAACGATCGTGACCAGATCGGCGGTGAGCGAATGCAATTCTCGCATGATCTCTGCCCGACGTGGGCCATTCTCGAGCAGACTTACCAGCTGGCGCAGCGCCGCCACCGATCCGCCGATTCGATCGAGCAATTCGATCAGGCGAAGAAGCTGGATGCTGCGGGCACTCGGCCCGGCCCGGCGGGCGCGAATCGCCCCCCAAATCGTTCGAGTGTTTTCAAGCTGGGTAACGAATGAGTCGAATGCCAAGGCGAAGCCGATATTATTGATCGGTCTGTCGCCTGCCGCCGTACCCGACCAGAATGCTTCCAGAAGCGTCGCAAGTTTTAGATAACTTGTTTCCAGAGCCTCAAAGACCGGGGAGGAAGCCTGGAGAGGCCACAGAGCCAATGAAAGCGCCATCGCCCAGAGTGCGCCCAGACAGCAGAGCTCAGTCCGGATCCAGAATTCGCCTGGCAGGTACAAAGCGACGCTTACGATGTACGTCGTCGAGCTCATCAAACCTGCTTGAGCAGCCGTACTTCCGAGCACGCCAAGAAAGCCCGCCACCGAGAGCCAGGCAAATATCCCCAAAATGTGGGTTATGCTCGATTGGGATGTCCAAGCCCCGAGCACAAACGCGGCGACAATCGCAAGCGAGGAGACTGCCATCGACATGGCTTTGTCTCGATAAGTGCCGCCGGTATCGCACAGCAGAACCCAAGAAGTGGTTAGCGCAACGAACACGCCCCAGGCAATATGATCGTGAGTCCAGCCGATCACGATCGGGACAAATATCCCAACTGCCATCCGTAAGCCCTGTGCGATTTCCGGCTGCGGCGAATCGACGGTAGTATGCCAGGAAACGAATGCGTCCCAGACGCGCGGTAGCGGATTCGCGTTCCGGGGAAATTCCATCTTTACAAGTCGTCGCCCGGTTTTCTGGAGAAAAACAGCGAAATTATGCCACAAGCTTTGGAGCGTGCTGGGATTGCGTGAGGTAGGGCGCGTCCTCAAATAAGGACTTGTCGTGGAACTTGAGTTTCGCCGGTCCTGGAGGGATCTGATGAGAATAGCCCAGCAATTTATTGCTGGGTAAGCGTCGGAAAAGACGATCCGTCCCGTTAGGGACGATGGAAAAGATCGAATGTGGGCACATTTCTTGATGGGAGGCAACGAAACTCGATCGTCCCTTATGGTAGCTCCGAAGTTATTCAGCAATCTGGGGGCCAAAGCCCATTTTCTAGCTTTGGAGCGTGAGCGACACCAGATTGTGAATAACTTCGCGGTCAAGCGCGTCGCCTGGTTACGAATTGTCGTCCC
>DASTDH010000236.1:0-34332 GCA_035710445.1 Chthoniobacterales bacterium | reverse complement strand
CTATCTAGGTGATCCGGGATCAAGCGTCAGAGTCGAACCACACACCTATTTTGCGCTGGGGGATAACAGCGCCAATAGTCTGGACAGCAGATATTGGGGCTTTGTCCCCGAAAGGAACGTGGTAGGAAAAGGCCTCTTCGTTTATTGGCCGTTTACGACCCACTGGGGATTTGCACGGTAGGGCGCGTCCGTCCCGGACCGCCGAACTCCGGACGAGCCGTTGGCCCGGGTAGGCCGGATGATGAGCCAATGCGTAATTCTTAGGCAGCTTTTTGGCCTAACGGGATTCGATGTTGCCTATTATCTTGCGGTCGCGGAGCGACGCGCCCTACCGTGAAAATCCCCAGTGACTCATAAATGGTCAACTGCGCGGTTCGCGATCGGGGTTTTGCCTCCAAATTCGCAAATTCGCCTTTAGTTTGAGTTCCAAGTCCGGCAGGCTCCTAGCCGGTGAGCCTATTAGTAACTGAGGGATTAGACACCAGGTGGATTGCCGAGATCGGGATCGGCATTCTGGCTTATGCCTTCGTCATCTTCGGTAACCCTGCTCTTCCATTTTTTCGGGATGGACTTCGGGTATTGAGGCGCTACCCCCGGATCTGGCTTTGGTTAGCCGGTATGAGCTTCGCTTACTGGTTTTTCCAATTGGCGGAAGCTTGGGAACTGGGAGACATCAAATTCTCTCTCTACGATCTGGTCTACTGGCCGGCCCCGCGAGCGTGGAACTGGGCCCTGGCTGCCAGTCGAGCTTGGTTACCAGCCTTGGAATTGCTGTCCGGCTTGTTCAATCAGGTGGTGGTCAGTTTTCCGCTCTCCGCGATGGCTGCTCTGTTGTTCCTGCTCAATTGGGGCAACTCTCATTTTGCGCTGGTTCAGGAGATGCGCGCTCGCTTGGGTCGATGGTGGATCCCAATCTATCTTGGATTGGTAATTTGCGCGTTCGGCGCGCTTCTGAAGCCGATATTTGGCTTAGGAATTCGTTGGCTTAATCAATATCTCGACGGCATTTTTCTGCTGCGACTTGGAGCGGTACTCGATTCGCTCTCCTTTGCCTTCGAATACCTGTTTGGTCTGGTGATCCAGGTCTATCTGATTCTACTAGCTTTTGTTTGGATCCGGGGCATCGATTCGCCGCCGGAACGCGTGTTCATCTTCGCGCTCAAGCGGATGGCTCATTTGGCGAAATGGGCCGGACTGATTCTGCTCGTCAGCGCGTTGGGGATTCATTTGCCGCTGCTGGCGAGCTATCTCTGGATTGGCCAATTCACGGATTTTACCAGCGCCGCCGTTCAGTATGTGGAGCAGACTGCCCGGCCATTGATCGCCATCGCCTTACTCTTGTTTTGTTCGATGCAGATCTCACTGATTCTCCACAACGAGTCGTTTCGGCAAGCAATCACCGAACATGCAGCGTTCATGCGCCAATATTGGTATCGGGTGCTCTGGTTCCTGGTTGTCGCTGGTATGCATCTCTTCGTGGTCTGCTGGGCTGGAGCCGGCTGGCTGGGCGGCTACAAAGATGGATCCGTTCCTTATTTGCTTGGCCTATTTCTGCTCAGCGGCGCCAAAGCGATATGTGCCGCCTGGTTTTTAGCCGCCTGGGTTTGCCTTTATCGAAATGCACGAAGACAACGCAAAGAGATCCGGTTTTAAATAACCGATAGCCGATAGCCAATAGCCGATGGATTTGCTATTCGCTATCTGTTATTTGCTATTTTTGGTGACGAGACCTTATGGCGGATGAGCTTTTAGCGGCCTTGGGAATCACCCGAAGATCGACCGAAGCCGGGACCGGTTCACTCGAATTTACCTATCGGTTCCAGGCCGCTCGGTTCTACAAGCTGACCGGCGACGAGACCGGAGGTAAGCATCTGGCATTGCAACTTTTGGGCCTGAGATTGCAACCGGAAGCAGGTGAGCTCAGACTTGAAGGACAGCCAGTGACCGGGTTGGACAGCGAGGTCGTTAGCGAAATTCGGAATCAAAAATTTGGGTTTCTGTTCGCGGCGCCCTTTCTCTTGCCGGCATTCAGCGTTTTGGAGAACGTTGCAATGCCACTATTTAAGATAGCTCAAGTGGATGCGCGAGAGGCGCAGCGAATCACCGAAGAGATTCTCGACCTGGTCGGAATAATGGCAATTGTCGAGCTCAAGCCGGCGGATTTGCCGCCGCTGGAACAAGCACTGACGGCGCTCGCCCGTGCCATTGTACATCATCCCCGGCTGCTGATCGTGGAAGAGCTGGGCCAGAACCTCGACCCCGCATCAACTGATCTTTTGCAGCGAGCCATCCGCAGAATTCCGGAACATCTTGGGATCGCCGTGATTGCCACGTGTGCTCCCCATGCCCAGGCCCATGTCGACGATGTAATACTGGAATTCGAACGTGGAAAACTGAAAGAATCCGTGGGACAGGATCGAAGCGGATGAGTTCAGCCGACCAAATCACTAAGAAAAGCCGCTCTAATCTTGCGTTCGCCTTTCTTGCTCTTCCCGCGGAGAAGAGGCGTGATATCACCACTTTCTATGCCTTTTGCCGGCGGGTTGACGATGCGGCGGATGATCCTGGGATTGCTCTCGACCAGAGAAGGCAGTGGCTTCAGAACTGCCGCCGGTGGCTTCGAGAAAAAACCTCCGATGAACCAACCTTTGCGGGAGAAGTGCGCGCACTCATTGCCAAATACCGGATCCCTCTCAAGCTGTTTGAGGACATTGTGACCGGTGTAGAGTCGGACCTTGAGCCGGTCCGATATCCGCGCTTTACCGAACTTTCGGAGTACTGTTATCGGGTGGCCAGTGCGGTTGGATTAGTCAGCATTGAGATTTTTGGTTATCGAAACGCCCGTTGTCGCGACTACGCCCATCAGCTTGGCATGGCGTTACAACTCACCAATATCATTCGGGATGTAGAAACCGATTTAGAGAACGGTGGCCGTATCTATCTACCCCTGGACGAAATGAAGCAGTTCGGCTACTCCCCGAACGCGTTGGAGCATCGGGAATACGACGAGCGCTTTATTAAGCTGATGAGATTTCAAGCAGCCAGAGCCAAGGATTTTTTTGCCCAAGCAAAGGCCGCGCTGCCCCGAGAAGATCGTGGTTCGATGGTAGCGGCAGAAGGAATGCGCGAAATCTACTCTGCGTTATTGCGGAAGATCGAGAAAGACCAATTCAAAGTCTTTGGGCGCAAGTATCGACTAAATGATGCCGAAAAGCTTTTTCTTTTGGTTCGTCAATTTGTCTGGCCTTTTGCGACATAGCTTGTTACTTGTGTCAAGCGGATTCGGTAAACCGCAGCCTTTTGCCTCAAGCTATGACGGCGATGGCGGCCGCACTAAGGCGAGGCGACGGGGGTTGCCGATTCTTAGAACTGGAGTCTGCCATGAAAAGATTGACAGCTGCCACTTTGGCGGTGTTTGCGTTTTGTGGGCTCTTTGCCGCGACCGCATCCGGTGAGTTTATCGTGCACCTGGTCGACAAAGACATCATTTATTTGGTGCCGCCGACTGCGTATCCAACCGCTGAAAAAACCAAGGATCCGTCCGTAGTGATTAGTCCTTACTATCCGCATAATCGCGTAGTCGTTCGCGGAATTCAAAGCGGTTATCTGGTAATGGATCCATCGGTTGGCAAGGCATTTATCAGGCCTTAGCGGCGGAAGTATTGTCAAATCGGTAGGGCGAAAGCCTGATTCGGTCCCAAGCGGAATCGGCTTGAGCCACGACCACGTTTTCCCCTTACGGGATCAAATAATTCGCTTTCGCAACCGCATGCTTGGATACCGTTGCAGTGAGTCGCGCATGGCTCAATCCGATCCGGCTTCGCCTTACCGATTTAACAATGCTTCCGTTGCTACCCGAACAGCCAGCGACAGACCGCCACTGCGGCGATAACTCCGACCAGGTCAGCCAGCAGACCGGCCGGAATGGAATGCCGGGTCCTGGTGATGCCGACCGAGCCGAAATAAACCGCTACCACATAGAATGTGGTCTCAGCGCTCCCATAAATGGTTGCTGCCATATAGCTCAGCAGATGGTCTGGCCCAAACTGCTTCACCAGGTCTCCTAAGATAGCGATGGAGCCACTGCCACTCAGCGGCCGCATCACGATCATAGGCAACAAATCAGTCGGAATTTGAGCCGCATTGAGTAGCGGAGCCAATCCGCTCTTCAGTAAATCGAGCGCTCCAGACTCACGAAATACCGCGATAGCTACCAACATTCCGACCAGATAAGGAACGATACGAATTGCGATCTGGAACCCTTCTTTGGCTCCCTCCACGAACTCGGAATAGACCGAAATTCCTTTTCCCAGCGCGTAGAGCGGGAAGAAGGCTAAAAGGAAAGGAAT
Organism: Chthoniobacterales bacterium; assembly: GCA_035710445.1. Classification (GTDB taxonomy): domain Bacteria; phylum Verrucomicrobiota; class Verrucomicrobiia; order Chthoniobacterales; family JAFAMB01; genus DASTDH01. Next base: position 29,983 of record DASTDH010000236.1, on the reverse strand, counting down.
CGCTAGCGGAGACAGCGCACGCAAAAACATGGCGACGGCGTCCAAAAACCCGGCCGGCCAACCCGCGGATGGATGCGGAATGGGGAACCAGTCGTCGAGGACATAGGGAAAAGCGCGGACCACCAATGTGACGGCGAAGAGAGCCACCAAGGTTCCGATGACCAAGATTGCCCATGGTCGCAGCCGAGGTGTAGCGAGTCCCGGAGCTGAGCTGTCTTTACTACTTTCACCCGGCGCGTCCTGAGCCGAAACGACGTCGGGTTGGGACTCCCAGCGAAAAGGTCCGGTCCGTTCAAGCACTTTGACAAAGAATATCGCTGCGACCGTCGCGACTCCGGTGGCGATCAGAGTTGAAGCGACGATTGCGGTTGGATTCTTACTTCCGTTGATCGCCAGAATGTTAATCGCGGTGGCCGGAACCAATTGAATGGAGCTGGTGTTGAGCGCTAAGAATGTGCACATCGCATTGGTGGCGACGCCCTTTTTTGGGTTCAGGTCATTCAGGTGCGCCATCGCTTTCAATCCCAACGGGGTTGCGGCATTGCTGACGCCCAACATGTTTGCAGCGATGTTCATCATCATTGCCCCCATTGCTGGATGATTAGCCGGAATTTCCGGGAAAAGGCGAGACATGATCGGCCGGATCAAGCGGCCGAGTAGTTGAATGAGCCCGGCGCTTTCCGCCAGACGCATCATACCCAGCCAAAGGGCCATTACTCCGATCAGGGGAAGAGCGATTTCCATCACTGCTGATTTTGCGGCATTCAGTGCGCCTTGATTCAAAGCATCAAACCGACCGGTGAATGCGGCACAAACCACACCGGTCAATAGAAGCGCCACCCAGACCAGATTGAGCATGATCGGAGATGAAAGAACAATTCACCTCTCGGAGTCGACAAAATCCATACAGGTTCCGGATTGCACATCCCAACAATCGAACCTGCAACTCGGAATCCAGAATCCAGAAGCCGGAATCGAGAAATCGCTGCAGCGTGCTCCTGACTCCTGTCTCGATCGCTTCCGACTGGCTTTCTCTGTCGTTCTCTGCAGAGTGTGCAAGGGATGGATGGTGAGCCGTCGACCGTGGCACGATCACCAATCCAGAGCGGCCTTGAAGCTATAACAATACGAAACACCTATGCAGCTTGGAATCGTTGGACTTGGGAGAATGGGCGGAAACATGGCTCGTCGCTTGATGCGACGGAAGCACGAAGTTGTCGTCTACGACCGCAGCGCTGAAGCAATCCGCGTCTTGGAGAAGGAAGGAGCTAGCGGGGCGAGGGACTACTCGGAATTGGTCAAGCAGCTGCACGCCCCGAGGGCTGTCTGGTTGATGGTTCCGGCCGGTCGTCCGACGGAAGATTCCGTTGAAGCTCTGAAGCCGTTGCTCGAGCCCGGCGATGCCATCATCGACGGAGGAAATTCTTATTTCAAAGATGACATTCGTCGCAGTCGGATCCTCAAGGAGAAAGGGATCCATTATCTCGATGCCGGCACTAGCGGCGGAGTTTGGGGAATCGACCGCGGCTACTGTCTAATGATCGGGGGAGATCGGGAGACGGTGGAACGGCTCGAACCGATCTTTGCGACGCTTGCTCCCGGGCAAGGCGATACTCCACCTTCACCGGGCCGAGAAAAGTTCCAAAGCACGGCAGAAAAAGGTTACCTCTATTGCGGACCTTCCGGGGCCGGACATTTCGTGAAGATGATCCACAATGGAATCGAGTATGGGCTCATGCAGGCTTATGCCGAAGGATTCGATATTCTGCGGGGAGCTTCGTTGGATGCTCTGCCCGATGGCTATCGCTACGAATTCAATTTGCCGGACATCGCTGAACTTTGGCGACGGGGGAGCGTAGTAGGCTCGTGGCTTCTCGACCTGACCGCGATTGCGTTGGCCGAAGATCCGAACCTTGATCAATTCACTGGGTTTGTTCAGGACTCGGGCGAGGGAAGGTGGACGATCCAGGCGGCGATCGATGAAGCGGTTCCAGCTGAAGTACTAAGCGCTTCCCTCTTTACTCGCTTTCGTTCACGAAAAGAGCATACGTTTGCGGAAAAAGTGCTCTCCGCGATGCGTAACAAGTTTGGCGGCCACGTTGAATCTCTACCAATCGAATAAATGAATCTTTGCCTATGAACCCTTGCCAACCAACTCCCCGAGCCGGTGACCCCTGCGCGATCGTGATCTTTGGGGCCTCCGGCGATCTCACGAAGCGAAAACTGATTCCTTCACTCTACAATTTGTGTTCGTACGGGCTGTTGCCGACAAACTTCAGCATCATCGGAATATCTCGGACCGAATGGGATGACGACGGATTTGCCAATCAACTCGGTAAAGATCTCGCCGAGCTCGGCACCCAGCCGGTGAATCCCAAGATCTGGGCCGAGTTTCGAGAGCGAATGATGTACTGCCCAGGCAGCTTCGATGATCCGAAGACCTATGAATGCCTGGAAGCGCGCCTGGCCGAGTCGGCCAAGAGATTCGGAACTGCCGGGAATGCTCTGTTCTACCTGTCGGTGCGACCCGATTTCTTCTCGCTTATTCCGAAAATGCTATCCGACCGGGGATTGACTAGAGAGGAAGGCTGCTGGCGCCGTGTAATTGTCGAGAAGCCGTTTGGCCGCGACCTTTCCTCCGCTCGCGAGCTCAACTCCAAGCTGACCTCGGTTCTGCAAGAGCGTCAGATCTATCGGATCGATCATTATCTCGGCAAGGAAACCGCACAGAATCTGCTCGTTTTTCGCTTAGGCAATGCGGTGTTCGAGCCGATCTGGAATCGTCGTTATATTGATCATGTACAGCTGACGGTTGCCGAGTCGATTGGCGTGGAATTGCGAGGCGCTTTTTACGAAACAGCGGGTGCTTTTCGGGATGTGATGCAGAATCACATGTTCATGTTGCTAGCGCTCATCGCCATGGAGCCTCCGACCTCGTTGGAAGGCGAGGCTGTCCGAAACGAAAAAGTAAAACTCTTGGGCGCGATTCGGCGTTGGGATCCCGAAGACGTATTGATCAATACGGTACGCGGCCAGTATGGCGCCGGCACGGTGGACGGGAAGCTAGTTCCTGCTTATCGGGATGAGCCCAATGTAAACCCGAAATCAAATGTCGAAACCTACGCTGCGGTTAAATTGTTGATCGATAACTGGCGTTGGGCGGGAGTGCCGTTTTATCTGCGTTCAGGTAAGAGACTCGCACGACGCACCACCAAGATCGTCGTCCGCTTCAAAACTCCGCCGCTTTCGATCTTTGGCTCGGGCGGGAAAGACCCAGTCGCACCGAACTACCTGATTTTCCATATCCAACCAGAAGAAGGAATCACGTTCCAAGTGAGGGCAAAAGTGCCCGGCCCGGCGATTACGACGCAGCCGGTGCATCTTGATTTTGATTACGCTCAATTTGGCGAAAGACCTCCCACCACCGGATACGAAAAACTGTTGTACGATTGCATGGTCGGTGACTCGACTCTGTTTCATCGGTCAGACATGGTCCAAGCAGCCTGGGAAGCAGCCCAACCGATTCTTGATACCTGGGGAAACAATCCGCCGAAGGACTTTCCTAACTATGCCGCTGGAACGTGGGGTCCGGCTGCGGCCGACGAATTGATGGCGCGCGACCAGCACAGGTGGTGGTATGCGCCGGAGAACAAGGGAAGCTAATCCAGAAGCCGGAAGCCAGAATAGTTTCCTGTCCCAGTCGCAGGTTTTTGCTGCCGAATCTCTTATTGCGGCCGGCGTAAGCTTCTGGCTTCCAGCTCCAGACTCCCGAGTTTGCACATCTTCGATCCCGGTCTACTGTTTTCTTCCCTGCATATGGTTGCCAGTATCATTTCGGAAGAGAGATCAACGAACATTCAATTCAGCAACGACGAGATCGCTCGCTATTCCCGGCATCTCATCATGCCGGAGGTAACCCTTGAGGGTCAGAAACGGCTCAAGGCTGCCTCCATCTTGTGTATCGGTTCTGGAGGACTCGGCTCCCCGATCGCGCTTTATCTGGCGGCCGCCGGAATCGGAAGAATGGGATTGGTAGACCCGGACGTGGTCGACTTCTCGAATCTGCAGCGTCAGATCCTCCACGGCACAACCGATGTTGGCCGAAAGAAACTGAATTCGGCGAAAGATCGAATCAAAGCGGTTAACCCTAACGTACAGGTCGACTTGTACGATTGTATATTCAGTAGCGATAACGCGATGGATTTGGTTAAGGATTATGACTTGGTTATCGACGGGACTGATAATTTTCCGACGAGGTATCTTTCCAATGACGTCTGTGTGCTGACGAAGAAGCCGAACATTTACGGATCGATCTTCCGTTTCGACGGGCAGTGCACCGTTTTTGCTCCACACCTGGGTGGTCCCTGTTATCGGTGTATGTTTCCTGAGCCGCCTCCACCCGGAATGGTTCCCAGCTGCGCTGAGGGTGGCGTGCTTGGGGTATTGCCGGGAATGATCGGCGTGATGCAGGCGATCGAAGCGGTCAAGCTGATTCTCGGTGCCGGTGAACCGCTCATCGGACGGCTGATCAGTTTCGATGCATTAAAGATGCGATTTCGCGAATTCAAGGTACGCAAGGATCCGAACTGTCCAATCTGTGGCGAGCATCCGACGATTCATGAATTGATCGATTACGAGCAGTTTTGTGGCTTGCCCCAGGCTGACGCTGAAGCGGAAAAGGAATTGGCTGTGCCTGGAATCACCGCGCTTGATCTCAAAGCAAAGATCGAGCGGAAAGATCCGTTTGTATTGGTCGACGTTCGCGAACCGTATGAATACGAGATCTGCAGTATTCCCGGCTCTCGCCTCATTCCGTTGGGCGAGTTGCCGAGCCGGCTCAGCGAGTTAGATAGTGCCGATGAAATCGTGCTTCAATGTAAGGGTGGGAGTCGCAGCGCGCGCGCTCTTCACATCCTGCAGGAAGCGGGTTTTCGTAAGCTGTATAACCTAGAAGGCGGGATTACTGCCTGGTCTGAACAGGTCGATCCGAGCGTGCCAAAGTACTAGCCGCTCATGCCCCAGGATAGCCGATAGCCAATAGCCGATGAAATGATCGGCAACCAATTTCAGCTTCTGGACCTATTGGATGAGGCTTTGCAAAGCGCCCAGAGGCCCGACTATCGGCAATCGATTATTGGCGATTGGCTATCCGCAGCATAAGCATGGATTCCGAATTCCTCTCCTTGTTGCGTTGTCCGCGGACCGGAGGCCGGCTGCGCCTAGCGACTGTGTCCGAGCTGAACTGCATTAATGCTGAGATTCGGGCCAAGCAGAGTCAGGATCAGGGCCACTCAGAGGCGCAGGGCGAATTGCAGCAATCTCTTATTTGCGATTCGGCGAAGTTGTGTTATCCGGTTCGCGACGGTCTGCCGGTGTTACTACCGAACGAGGCCTTTGACCTGCCAAAATCGTTGGACACTTCAATGGCCAAACTGGAAAAATCCTCCCGCAAAGCCGTGGTTCTTGACGAACTTGACCAGAATCGGTCGATCGACCAGGAAGAGTACAAAGAGAGAATCAAAGAATATCAACTGGAGCTGCTGACCCTCCAGCGTGCTCTGATGGATACCAAGCACAGTGTGATCGTTGTGGTCGAGGGCCCGGACGCTGCCGGCAAAGGCGGTGCCATCAGGAGATTGGTTGAAAAACTCGACCCGCGTACCTACCGCGTCTATTCGATCGTAAAACCGACTCAGGAAGAATATAAGCACCACTACCTCCGGCGTTTTTGGAACAAGCTCCCGAGTTATGGCGAGATCGCTATATTTGACCGTTCTTGGTATGGTCGCGTGTTGGTCGAGCGCGTGGAAGGCTTCGCCACCGGCGCGGAATGGAAGCGTGCTTATCGCGAGATCAACGAATTCGAGCGGCTTCTGGTCGATGACGGCACGCTGATCGTAAAGCTGTACTTGCACATCTCGAAAGAAGAACAGCTGGAACGTTTCAAGCGCCGTGAAGCTGATCCGCTCAAGCATTGGAAGATCACGGAGGAAGATTGGCGCAACCGCCGAAAATGGGACGAACACAATGAGGCGGCGCAGGACATGTTTGAGGAAACCTCAACACCTTTTGCGCCCTGGACTGTTATCGAAGCGAATTTTAAATGGTACGCGCGATTAAAAGTCCTGAAAACGGCAATCAAAGCAATGCAGTGTCTTGAGCTGTGCTAGCGGCCCAACATTGAGAGCTCATCCCGCTAGAGATAGAATGAGAGTGGCCCAGCACGAAGTGCTGGGCCACTTTCATCTGTCCGCTTGCGGGACCACCCTCGCCCGTTATCGAATAAGACCGGCTGCCAATAGACTCATGCTTCGCTTCGCGCCGTTTCAAACCCGAGTCGGAATCGCGTAAATCACCTGTCGCACCTCCGGGACGCTCAAGGCCAAATTAATCGCTGCGACAGCATCATCAATCGAGTCGTTTCGAGCGTGAATGGAAACGACCCCGTTGGTAGAGCTTACCTCGAAGCCGTCTGCTTTCAGGCGGGGTTGGGTCCCCAGCCTGTTTAGTACCGAAGACGTAATGATTGCGTCGGTCGCGAGACCGACCGGCTGAAGATTGTCTTTCGCGGTGGTTGCTCGAACTACCAGGGTACCGTTCTCCGCCCGGATCAACTCGCCGCCCACGATGCGTTTGGCGAATTCGCCGGTCGTCACACCGCTCATGACGGCGTTTTGCGTTGGACTACCCTCAGGTGAACCGGAGCCTGAGGTTCGGCGCATGGTTGCTGGTACTCTCAGGCCGCCGCTGAATGTTGTTCGTCCGGACTGATCGTAGGAGGCACAGCTGGATAGGAGCGCGATCAGACAGAAAGAGAGCTTTGTACGAAGGACCATAGTGGATGTGCCAGTTCGGCAAAACTGTTGGTTTAGACGGCGCATGGCCGTTTTTTGTTTACTTATTTTTTCTTTGTCCGGAGCGCTGGGAATCAAAACTATTCGATCGCATCTTGATTCAGAACGATTCTTTGGCAATTGGATAGACATGTTCAGAAATATCGGGGTGGTTCTAATCGGGGGGCTTTGGATCGCTTTGGGTAGCCTGGTTTATGCCTCCGAACCGACGGCAGATCAGCACACGGCCCGTGCCGTTGAGTTAGTCAAAGAAGGTAAAGACAAGGAGGCTCTGGAGGAGTTCACCAAGGCGATCGAGGCCGATTCCAAGAATCCCATGTTCTATCGAAACCGGGCTGCACTCTATTCGCGAATGAAAGATTGGGAGCACGCAGCCGGCGATTACAGTCAAGTTCTGTCTTTGCAACCGGACGACTTGAACTCCCAGTTGAATCGCGGAATTGCCTACACCGAAGCTAAGAAATTCGATGAAGCGCAGAAGGATTTTGCTGCTGTGCTGGCCAAGAAACCGGATGATCAGCGAGCGCTGAAATATCAGGCCTACGTGTTGGCCGCAAAGAAGGACACCGGTCAAGCGGCCGATGAGGTCACGAAATTAATCGAGAATAACCCGACCGATACCAAGCTTTATCTCTCTCGAGCGCGGATTTATGCTGCTGGGGCCAAGTGGCAGGAAGCTATCGCCGATTACAGTAAGGTGCTGGAGATCGACGCCAAAAACGTTGATGCGCTCAACGGCCGCGCCAACGCCTACATTCGGCTGAACGATCGCGCGAAATCCTTGGACGACCTTACATCTTTGGTGGCAATCAAACCGAATGATCCCGATGCTCTTTTGCGTCGAGCCGATCTTTATCGCGAAGAAGGCCAATTCGATAAGGCGATTGCCGATTACGCCGCTGTGATCCAGACAAAACCAAATGACCCTGCTGCCTATGCCGGCAAAGGCTATGCGGAGTTGAAGAAGAATGACAAACAAGCGGCCTTAGCCGATTTCAATAAGGCTATTTCGCTGGCGCCAAATGAAGGGGAATATTACACCGCTCGTTCCTTTCTCTATATAGCGGCAAATCAAGCGGATAAGGCGATTGATGATTTTACTCATCTGATTGGACTAAAGCCCGACGATCTGAGCCTTTATATCAGGCGCGGGAATCTCTATGCGCAGCTCGAAAAGTTCGATCAAGCGGCCGCTGATTTTGATAAGGCCCTCGAGAAAGATCCGAACAATCCCGCCGCGCTTGCCGGAAAAGGCTTCGTGATTGCAAAGAAGGGGGACGTTCGCACTGGCGCCGCTCAGATTCAGAAGGCGCTCGAATTATCGAAAGATCCCAAGGAGCAGGACGACATGCGAGCGAAACTCCGGCAGCTTGGCATCGGACCGCAGATTTAGCCATTCGGCTGACACCGAATGGTGAAGGGTCGCGGCGACTGTCCCCACGGAAGCTATAAGCGTCCGCCGCCGAGGAATCCTAAGCGTGAGGAAGAAGCGGTCCGCGCCAATCGGTTCAGTCGCCATCGTTTAGTTTGCGGATGTAGCGACGCCTGTTCAGATCGCCGACCGCAAATGCCAATCGCCGATTGGCAGCGGCGACTGCCTTAGCCAGCGGCGTTGCCGGGTCGGATTCCGAATTCTGCTAATAGTTGAGAAACCGTTTCCATCGGTAAACCGACAACATTGGTGAAGGATCCATCGACGCGCTCGATGACCGTTTCCGGATCGATTTGGGCGGCATAAGCTCCGGCTTTCTGCAGCGGATTAATCTGAGACAGATAACGGCTGATCAGATCGGCGTCTAACTTGCGAAAGCGGACTTCGGATTCGACCACCGCCGATAACGTCCGTCGTTCAGAGAGGTTACTGATCGCGATACCGGTGAGTACCTCATGGGTTTTGCCGGAAAGCTGCATTAACATACGGCGGGCTTCGTCAAGGTCGGCTGGTTTACCAAATATCGATGTTCCCAGGGCAACGAGAGTGTCAGCGCCCAGAACCACGGCTTCTGGTTGGATACGAGCTACCGCAAACGTTTTCCGACATGCATTGAGCAAAGTCAGTTCAGCAGGTGTCAGGAAATCGACAACCAGTTCCGTGGTGGAGGCCGTCTGCGCGACAAAATCATAGCGAGCTTCGCGTAACAGTTGAATGCGTTGCGGCGAACCGGAAGCAAGAATGAATCTTTTCACTGGGGCGAAGATTGCGGACTGCTTTGGGGCTGCGACTTTGCTCGCAACTCTTGATAGTCAGCCGGGACGACAAAGTCCGAATCCGCCAGGGTCGTCTCTTCCACTGTATCGAGAGTGGTCACGATTTTTTGTCCGAGCATTTCGATCGTGGTACGCACCGGTAAACCCGGATACTTGTCCGGAGCGACGGACAACGTATGAAAAGGACTGAGTCCTGGTGCATCCTGTACCGCATAAAGCTGTGTCAACAGTTCCCGGTATTTGGGAAAATTCTTGGTCACGTCGAGAGTGATCGGGAGCCCGTCAATCTTGGCGGTGTATTCCTCAGTGGCAAAGCCGCTGATGCTATCGGTCTTTCCGGTGGCCTGGAAATCGGTGGTTTCGTTGGAATTGACTGTGCCGGCCAGCATTTTCTTGATCGCTTCGGCTTGTGCGCTGAGCTGTTCTGAGCTGATTGGCATGAACATCTTCGGTTGGTGCAGCAAAATAACGGTGCCGGTTTGAGGATCGATCAGCGCGCTGGTGTCGGCACTGGTATCAATCCGGCACTTCGATCCCTTCAACTTGATGGTCACCTGCTGGCGTTGTCCGAAGTTCTCAACAGTCTGTTTCAACACAAAATCTCCTTGCGCGATTGTTACCCAACCAAGCATCAAGGCGGAAAAGCAGATACCGTTTCTCATAGAGTTTAGTCTGGTCAATGGATTACCCGGCGCCAGCAGTTGTGATCCAAGAGTTCACTCTTACGGCCACGCTTGGGCAATTCTGGTAGCGATCCACTGATCTATCTTTGGCAATTCACGTTTCTTCAGGCCGGAGCGGAATCGAATCAGGTTGGCTGCATTATCCGCCTCGCGCTGTCCCTGAGCCGGCAAGTTTTGCTTCGCGAATCGGACCAGTTCGTCTGCCCGCTCACTATCAATGAATCCCGTGGCCAGGTTGGCTAGCAGACGATTCCATCGGAAGAAGCCGAAACGTTGTTGCAACTGTTTGAGATGAGTCGTTGCGTATGTCCAGACGATCTCCGGGTGCTCCCAAGCTTCCTCTTCTAACGCGCGTCCACCGTCGCCGGGAGCAACATGTTTTGACGTAAAGAACTCCACGCCTCGCCGCGCAAGTTCGGGGTCGAGAACTGCGCTAAGAGCATGCAGATACATTCTTCTTTCCTCGCTGGTTGGCGACTCTTCGGCCAGTCTAAGCAATAGGCCGTAGTCGGTGGGCGAACTGTAACGACCGACGATGCGAATCACGGCAGGTCGTAAATTGGGGTTGAGCGATGCTGGATTCTCGCGAAAACTCGCGAAGCGACGAGAAGCCTCTTCGATCACCGGTTGGTCTCCAAACATTCCCAGGGTTTCGATCAGTAAAGGTCGAAGGAGCCGTCTCTCGATCGGTTCGCCTGGTTTCTCGTCCCAGGTAAGCTCGGCTAACTTTTGGCCCAACAAAGTGCAAACATAGTTTTCGTATTTTGTCTTACCCGGTTGATCTTGTTCCAATCGACTCATCAGCTTCAATGGACCAATCGTCCGCTCAAATCCGATGAGGCTCTGCCAGACTGCGTAGCTATCGTCTTGACTGAGACCTTCGAGTAGCTCGAAAAACGTGGAAGCCGGGTTATCACCCGATTCCACTGTCGCCCAGGTATCGGTCACTAGATTGACCCGATCGCTTTCCGGTAGCTGTGACGCGTTTCTTTTCAGTTTGCTGAAAAGCGCGGGCTCGTAGGAAACGCGGAAAAATCCGACATCTCCCGCATTTGCTTTAATTGGTTCGCAGCGGGAAAAATCAAAATCGCTCGACAGCTTATCTAAGAGAATGTGCTCGGTTTGGTCAGGCGCCCTGACGCTCATGATGCTAACCGGTACACTCCATCGCAGCGGGGTGGTATCTGATTCAGCAATCAAAAACCGCGTCTGTTCCAGGTGAACGGTCTGTCGTCCGTTGACGCACTGGGTCTTGATTTTAATGAGTGGAAATCCCGGTTGTTCGGTCCAACTGGCGGCGACATTCCTGACCGGTTTGCCGGCCGCGATCTCAAGCGCTTCCCACAGGTCTGCCGTGGTAGTGTTTGAATACCTGTGTTGCGCCATATAGGATCGAATACCTGAACGAAAAGTCTCTTCGCCTAGATAGTTCTCGAGCATCCGAATAAAGGATAGCCCTTTCTGGTAGGTGATCTCGTCGAAGGCGCTGTTCGCTTGGGCTTCATCGATAATCGGTTGCTGAATTGGATGGCTGGTCTTGCGAGCGTCAAAAGCCATCGCCCGTTGCTTGTCGTTGTTCGCGTGTACCCAAACCTTCCAATCCGGATTGAAATGGTCCGCCGCCTTTTTCTCCATCCAGCTCGCGAATCCTTCATTGAGCCAAATGTTGTCCCACCAAGCCATCGTCACCAGATCGCCAAACCACTGATGAGCAATCTCGTGGGCCATTGTCTGGAAGATGCGTTGCTTCGCCAGATCGGAACTTGCCTGTGGGTTGAACAGAAGAAGATCTTCGTTGTAGGTGATCCCGCCCCAGTTTTCCATGGCGCCGCCAAACCCTGATGGCAAAGCGATCTGGTCCAGCTTGGGTAACGGATAAGGGACTCCGAAATACTCGTTGTAGTACGGCAGGATTTCTCTGGTGACTTCCAGCGCGTATCTGCCCAGTTGTTGCTTACCCGGAGTGGTAAGAATGCGAATTTTCACTCCAGCGACTTCGTCTTCCAGCCATTCCAGTTTTCCGCATGCCAAAACAAAAAGATAGCTGGCCATCGCGGGCGTACGAGCAAAGGTGACCAGCTTTTCGTCTGTGCCGAGCGGTTGCTCGCTCGCAACCGGCATGTTCGACATGACGGTGTCTTCTCTCTTCGCTCTTACGCTTAATTGATAGATCGCTCGAAAAGCCGGCTCATCCCAACAAGGGAATAATCGCCGAGCGTCGGTCGGTTCCATTTGAGTCGTAAGCAACCGTTCAAGCTGATCGCTGATCCGAAAATATTGAATGAATAAACCGTGTGGTTGCTCGGTGATTTTGCTCTGGAACCTCAGTGAGAGCTGATAAGAGCCTGGCTGCAGGGTGGTCCTGATTTGAAAAGTGACCGTCTCCGCGTTCGGATCGATCTGTGGAATTAACTCCTCCGAGGTATGTGGACCGCTCAGTCTTGCCTGTGAGATCTCCGTGTCAACGCTATTGATAACAATCCGATCGGTAGGCTTGAGTACTTCTATTTCAACGGATTCCGAACCGGCGGTTGTCAAATTGTCGCTATCCGGTTCCAAGCGAATAAGATAAGCGCGTGGGACAATGTCTTTGGGAAGCTTGCCTGGCGTTGTCGCGATGGAAAACTTCTCCTCGGCTTGAAGCGAGGTTGCCAAAAACATCCCAATAAACAGCCAAACCAGTGATCCCATGGTGACAAAGTAGCTAAAGCTGAGCGCGACGAAAATCGAGTATTCAAGGAGGCTTCGCAACGGAAAAGGCTCGGCCGGAAGCGAGAAAGCCGGGCGCCTGAAGTTAGCAGTAAGAATCGAGAGGACCGAATCCGTTACTGCTGAGTTCCGCGGTTTTTGGGTCGCTTCGACGACACCGGGTACGCACCGGTCGACTTTTTAGCTCCTAGCTCCTCTTGGTGTAGGCGGCCAGATTAACTGGTTGCGGCAACAGGAAATTGATTTTGCGACCGAAGAACTCTGCGGTTCGTAGCTTCCACCGAGAAAAATCGTAACCGGTCACAGATGTCCTTTCCCACAAGGGATCGATTTCGACGGCCTGATCCGAGGAAATCACGCATACGGCAGGGCCGGCTTGGCGCATGAATTTGCTTAGTTCGCTTGGCGCCAGACTTTGGTGAAAAGCTCGGGTCCGATACCGCAAATACCAGATCAGGCTTGGTTCGTCGTAACCGATCGAAGCCGTACGGGTCGAGGTTGAGAGATGCTCGGCGACCTGTTGAAAAATACTCTTCGAAGGAAAATAGGGAGCGAGCCAGGGGAAACCCACGAAGGCGATGCCCAAGTACACTACAATCGCCGATATCGCTACAATCTTCCTGAGCCGGCTTTCATGGATGGTGCGACCGACCAAGATCGCGATCAGGGGAAATGCGGGAAGAGTATAGTGCGGCAACTTCGTCTGAAGCAGACTGAACACGATAAAGACAACCCCGATTGAGCAGAGCGCATAACGTTCGAAAGAGTCCAGCCCCAACCGCCATCGCTGGACAGCACCGGGCAGAAACAGAGACCAAGGGAAAAGGCTAAAGAGCAGTGTCACCAAGTAAAAAGGCAGCAACAGAAAATAACCGCCGATCCCGGACGCGCCATGGCTTTGCAAGGGTGCGACCGAACGCATTACGACATGCTTGCCGATGCCTACTTGAAAAAATTCGCCATGGGTAAGAATGAGTGCCGGTATTCCCCAGAACCCGATGATGATCAGCACCAATAATCCGCCGCCAACGGCCGAACGCAGCCGAAAGCATATCGGGGTACGCGTCCAAAGGCCAAAGAGGAACGGCGCGATAATCGGGAGGAGGGCAACCGGTCCCTTGGCCAGGAATCCGGCGGCGAGCGCCAAGTAGAAACAAAGCCAAAGTAGGAATGATCGTTGTCCTTGGCTCCTTTCCCATGCTGCCCATGTAGCGGCGGTGAAGAAGAAAATCATCGGCATGTCGGCAACCGCGGCACGGCCATGAATGAAAAATTGAAGGCAAGTCCCCAGGACCATTCCGGACCAGAAACCGACTGACGCACCATATACGCGTGAAGCCCATGCTGCGGTCAGTACGACTGTCGCCGCTGCGAAGATGGCGGAAGGGAATCGGACCGAAAAATCACTTTCGCCGAAGACCCTGCTGCTGGCGACCTGACACCAGTAAATCAATGGCGGTTTATCGAATCGATATTCCCCATTCACCCGTGGAATTATGAAATCGCCACTTTGTCCCATCTCGCGAGACGCTTCGGCAAACCGTGGTTCGTCTCGATCGATCAGCGGTAACGTGTTATTGCCCAGCGATTCTAGTATAAGGACAGCAAAAAAAAGGAATAGAAGCGGCCGCATTTCGGTAGCAATGGTCGACAATGGAACATCAGAAGCAACCAGAACAGAATAAACGATCGTTCTGGTCTGCTCGGAAGACGGAAATTCTCTGGTTGATGCTTCTGATTGCCGCAGCCGTTGTCGGGTTCTGGTTGGATCCGATCGTTGGACAAATCGTGGCCGAGCATTCCAATAAGACCCTCAAGAGCTTTGCCGGGTTTCTTTCAAAGGTCGGAGACTGGCCGGAGTTGATGATTTTGGCGGCAGCCGCGCTGTTGGTTGCGCGGCGTAACCGGCGTTTAGTGATTATTATCCTTTGTATGATGATTGCAGCGACGCTGGCGGGAGCCGCTGTAAACAGCGTCCGGCTTTTGTCTGGCCGAGCTCGGCCCAATAATACTGAAGTCGCACCTGGATGGTACGGAGTCTCCCACCAAGGCAAATGGCTATTTGATAAATATAAATACCATTCCTTTCCTTCCGGCCACACCGGTTCTGCCTTGGCCTACTTTGGTGTGCTTGGATTCGCGTTTCGACGATGGAGTTGGGGCTTTCTCCTTTTCGGAGTAGCGATCGGCTGGTCTCGAATTTATCTCAACGTCCACTACTTCTCCGACGTGATTGTCGGCGGAATGGTTGGACTTTTCTTCGCCCAGTTGACCTGGGAACGGCTCCGACCATGGCTGGAGGAGAGGTGGGTAGAGTGGAAGCGGTGAGAGGTGAGAAGGCCTGTTGCGCCGTAGGCGGGTAAGAGGTGACTGGTGATTACTGATCATCAGTAAAACGTAATCAGCGGTGAAGTTGTTGAAGCAATCGACGCTTCCGTATTCGATCTATTTGCTATCTGCTTTTGGTGATGGATTTAGCCATCTCCAAGTTCGCAACGATCGCCGTCAGCCCGGCGATGAGCAGGGCATCGGTTATGCAACTGCTTTCTTCAGCGTACTGCCCACCATAACTGGGTCCTCTGCGCGATGGCTCGCCGTCCAGTCGGCGTCGTCGAGCGCCAGATGCGGCGTCGGCGGCACGGGGTGCTCTTGCGCCCTGTCGTAGGTCACGGGATCGATCCCCGGGAGAATCGGCACCGCTATGAAGCGCGCGAAGGCAGCGAACCGCGCGCCGAAGCTCTGGCGCGATTGTGGCAATGCCGCGTGACGCCGTGCGATCGTTTCGAAGTCCTCGGCGTCTTTTCCGGTGAGTTCGCGTATCGTATCGTTGGGCGCGCCGACCGCGAACGCGCCGCGGTCATGGTCTTGGAAGTAATGCCTCAGGCCACTGAGCAGAATAGGCTTATTGCCTTGCGCCTTGGCTGCCTTGTAGAACATCCAGAGCGGCGTCCTCACATGCCGCACTTTGTGGCCTACGACGTGGCCGATGACCGTGGCCATTTCGGTAACGGTGAGGAGTTTCGGCCCAGTCGGCCGGTAGCTCTTGCCCGCGTGGCGCGCTGGATCGAGGAGCGCGGCGACCGAAACGCGGGCGATATCGTCGACCGAGGGCGGGGCGTTACGGCTCTCTCCCGCGACTGGCAGCGGAAAGACCCCGAGATGCGCCGCGAACGGCATCATCTCCATGTAGGGGCTGTCAGCGAAGAAACCGGGATTGACGACGGTGTGCGCGATGCTCGGAAGCGCGGCGAACATCCGATCGATAAGCCAAAGCTGGCGCGACATAAGCGCCGGGTGGTTGGGCCCAGCGAGCCATTGCGAAAGCCCGACGATCTGTTCGAGGCCCGTGTCACGCGCAGCGGCCGCAAATGCCGACGCACTCTGGATCACGAAGGGATGATAGGGCGGGCAATAGTAAGCTCGCTGCACGCCGCGCATAGCGTCCATCAGCTGACCGGGATCGAAAATGTCCGCAACCACGACCTCGGCGCCGCGACGCTGGAGCAGAATACTGCGCGCGTCCCGCACGCGGACGGCGGCTCGTACGGGCCAACCTTTGGCCAACAGCTCTGTGACTACGGCGCCACCGGTCTTTCCGGTTGCGCCGGTTACCAGAATTTTTGGATTAATCATAGCAAGAGAAGAGGAGTAGCATTTTCGTTTGCGGTACGGTATCGTACCAAAAGCACGGGCACTAACTGGTACGAAATCGTACCGAAAGCAAGTGAAAATGTCGGAAATCAAGAAACCTAAGCGTCACTCACCCTTGTCCCATGCTCAGTCCAAGCACGTCTCTAGCCCCATCCGCGAGCGCGTACTCAAAGCGGGCTTTACCCTCTTTCGTGAATGCGGCTTTTCCAGCACCAGCATGCTGGATATTGTCACCCGTGCCCGAGTGTCTAAACGTGACCTCTACGCGCTATTCAATAACAAACACGCAGTATTAGCGGCATGCATCAGCGCACGCGCCCAACAGATGCGCCGGCCCTTGGACACAACAACTCCGGTGCCACCGACCCGGGATGCACTCGCCACATATTGCTCGTTGAGCTCGGCGTATCAATCTTGAAGACGGTGTGCCACCCAGAAGTGCTAACCGTTTTTCGGCTCGCGATTGCAGAATCCGATCGCGTCCCCGAGATCGCTCGAACACTCGATAGCAGCGGCCGTGAGGCTAACCAAAAAGCGCTCACCGAACTGCTCAGAAAAGCTCAAGCACGGGGGTTGGTCCTTGCTGGCGATCCAGCAGTTCTGGCAGTCCGCTATCTCGTCGTGCTCTGGGGAGATCTCCTGATCCGGCTGTTAATGCGTGTGCGCGCGGCGCCAACAGAACGAGAAATCGAGGTCCGTGCCCGCGCTGCAACGGAGACTTTGATCAACTCGAGCAGCAAGTTGGGAAAGCGGAAGGAAGCAGCTGGTCAGTGATCTTTGGGCCGGCTCCGGGGATACTACTCAGACCTCTTCATCAACGCCGCCTTTTTTGTTCGTCAGCCCTCGTAGCTTGCCTTCGATAAAGGCATCCAGGTCGCCATCCATTACCGCCTGCACGTTGCTTGTCTCGACGCCGGTTCGATGGTCTTTGACCATTTGATACGGTTGAAAGACGTAAGAGCGGATCTGACTTCCCCAAGCGATATCACCCTTCTCGCCGTATTGCCGGTCCAACTCGGCCCGTTTTTTGTCCTGTTCGATTTGGTAAAGCTTGGCTTTTAACATGTTCAATGCCATTTGCCGATTTCGCCCCTGACTGCGTTCTGCCTGGCAGGCGACGACGATGCCGGTTGGCACGTGCGTGATCCGAACCGCTGTCTCAACCTTGTTCACGTTTTGGCCGCCCTTACCTCCGCTTCGAAACGTATCAACCAAAAGGTCGCTCTCGTTAACCTCAACGTTGACGTTCTCTGCAAGCTCTGGAACCAGGTCGACGCTGGCAAAAGACGTATGTCGTCGCTTGTTCGCATCAAATGGCGAAATGCGCACCAGTCGGTGTACGCCACGCTCCGTCTGCAAGTAACCGTAGCTGTACTCGCCGGCTACCCGAACCGTAACCGACTTGATGCCCGCCTCGTCTCCTTGCTGGATATCAACGATTTGGCTGGAGAAGTCATTGCGCTCGATCCAACGCTGATACATCCGCAGAAGCATATCGGCCCAGTCACAGGACTCGGTACCACCGGCTCCGGCGTGGATCGTCAAAAAGGCGTTGTTTTTGTCGAATTCACCAGACAAGAGCATCTTCAGTTCGAAATGTTCGAGCTCCCGCTGAACCGACTCGTATTCCTGTTGAACTTCGCGATAGGCGGTGACTTGAGCCCCCGGGTCGGTTTCTTCTTCGGCCAGCGAACGAAGGATCTCCAAATCATCCGTTTTCCGGATGAGGCCGGCAAGCGGCTGCACTTTCGCTCGGATCAAACCGGTCTCGTCGATGACTTTCTGCGCCTGTTCCTTGTTGCTCCAGAAATCGGCGGCGGCCATCCGGTTCTCCAACTCGGTTAAGCGTGCTTGGAGCTTGGGGTAGTCAAAGATACCTCCGCAGCTCGCCGATGCGAGACTTGAGTTCGTCCGTTCGAATTGCCTGAAAGTCGATTTCCATAAGTTTGGAACGGTGGCGTAGAGCGGAAACGAAGTAAAGGGCGCACTAGGCGCACCTTCCATGTGCTGAACGGGAGTTTCACAGTGATCACCGATATCGATGATTTCGCTTAGGAAGGGTCCCGACCGGACACTTTTCCTGTCCGTGAAGCATTTCGCACCTGGAAGGTGCGTCCACTATCGTTGGCGCTTTTTGCGCCTGCTTTTCACGACAGATTGGTCTGTCTCAGTACGGTCAGATCGGGATCGGTCTGTGCGGTTACCCGGAAGGAGGGGTCGAGCTTGCAGGCTTGCTGCAGGTAGAGGTTAGCCTCCTCCAGTTGGTGCAGCTGCGCATGGTAACAAGCCAAATTAAAATGAATCGCTGCACAATTTGGAAATGAAAGAACCGCTTCTTGCAGAATTCTTAGGGCCGCTTTCAAGCTAATTCCGCGGCGTGTGGCATAGGCGAGGGCGACAGGCCAATTGGGATCTCCGGGTTCGCGATCGACCAGATGCTCTGCCACCGCAATCGCCTCGGACCATTTCTGCCACCCTTGGTACAATTCGAGCCACGCGATCAAGATGGGTGTCGACTCGCGAATCGACTCTGGCAGTGCTTCGAGCTCCTGCACTGCGTCTTGGAACATTCCCAGATCAGTAAACCCGCTGCAGGCGAGAATGCTCCGTCGGATTTGAGATTGGTTCCACTTTTCCAAGCAGCTCCTCTCGGGGGGTAGACGTTAAGAGGTTACGAGTTGCGGGTTAGAGGTTACACGTTGCAGGTTAACTCGTAACTTGTAACCCGCAACTTGCAACCCGCAACCAGCTAGTACACGTCCCTCTGATAGCGTTTATCGCGGCGTAACGCTCCCATGTATTCTTCGGTTTCATCAGTCGACAGGCCGCCTGCGCTTCGGCAAATCTCCCGCAGGGCAGTATCGACGTCTTTGGCCATACGTTTGGCATCTCCACAGACGTATAGGTGCGCGCCGTTCTGGAGCCAATCCCAGATCTGATCAGCATTTTCCAACATGCGGTGTTGAACGTAGATTTTCTGGTCCTGGTCTCGGGAAAAGGCGGTATCTAAGCGCGTGAGGACTCCGTTTTTCACCATTTGCGATAGCTCGTCCTTGTAATAGAAGTCGCTCTCCGTCCGCTGTTCACCGAAAAACAACCAGTTCGCTCCAGAAGCTCCGACTGCTTGCCGTTCCTGTAAGAAAGCTCGGAAAGGGGCAATGCCGGTTCCGGGTCCGATCATGATGATCGAGCGAGTAGGGTCAACCGGTAGGCGAAACCCAGGCGAGCAATGAATGAAAACAGGAAGCGAACCTCCCGACTGCAGCCGATCAGCCAAAAAGGTAGAGCAAACTCCTTTGCGCCATCGATTGCGAATCTGGTACCGGACAATGCTGATGGTGAGATGGACCTCTCCGGGGACCGCCTTGAGGCTGGATGCGATCGAGTAAAGACGCGGTTGCAGATTGCGCAGGTGACTTACCAGCTCGTTCGGCGACAGCGCGAGTCCTGGATATTCAAGTAGAAGGTCAAGTAGATCTCGTTCTTCGAGAAATGTTTTCTGCGCAGCAGCCTGCGCCGGATTGAGCAAATCCCGGAGCTCACAATCACCGGTTCTGGCAGCAATTTCCCTCAGAAAAGTCGATGAGATCCGGCTTAAGTCATAACAGTGGGAGAGAGCCCGGCGCAAGCTGGTCTCGGAACCGTCCGGAGCAGTTACCGCTTCCTCGCCATCGCACCCTAGCGATCGCACTACTTGGTCAACCAGTTGAGGACAATTGGCTGGAAAAATCCCAAGTGCGTCTCCGACTTCGTAGAAAGGACCTTCGGAGCCAAGCGCAATTTCGAAATGCCGAGTCTCTTTCTCGGATCCCTCTTGGTTCAAGCGGCGGTTGACCAAGAGATGCGCAGAAAACGGATGATCTTTTGTGCCGATCTTGAGCGCTGCAGCGGAGGTAGTATCCGGTGACTGAGCCGAATGGACAGAGACGAGTTCTGTTGTCGCTTGGGCGGCCGGCGGTTTCGCGGCTTCGAGGACGCTCAGCACCCCTTCCAGCCAACTCTGCGCTGTTTTTTCAAAATCCACATCGCAATCAACCCGCTCAAATAGGCGTTTGGCGCCGAGGACATCGAGCTGTTGATCGAAATCTTTTCCGCATTGGCAGAACTGTTCATAATTGATGTCGCCCAGGGCTAACACCGCATATTGCAAGTGACCAAGTGAAAATCCCGGAGGTGGCTGCATAAGCTCCGCATGAAGGACCTTTGCGCTGCCCGGCGGCTCGCCGTCGCCATAGGTACTCGTGATAAAGAGTGCGAACTCCTCCGATGCCAGTGAATGGAGGTTCGTCTTCTCCATGGAGATTGCGACCGATTCAAAACCACGCTGAGCCGCGGCTTTGGCTGCGCGCTTGGCCAACGCTTCCGCGTTCCCAGTCTCACTGCCGTAATAGATCGTGACTTTCTTTGGTGGGGCAGCCGGTCGACTGTCAACGCTCGTCTGCGAAAATAGTCCGGCCAGGAAACCGTTTAACCAAGCCCGTTGGGCGGAAGAAAAGGGCGCGTTCTCCGGGACGAGAGGTACTGGCGCTGAACGATCTAAGATCATCGGGTGTTAGTTCGCAAAAATCTCTTGGAGCTGTTGAACCTCATGTCTGGTCACAAATTGAATAAATGTTTCGTTAACCGATCTTCGTTCTAAGTAGATCTTCAGCACTTTCTCCAAGAGCGCGGGAAGCTCCGAGAAGGGGATGCCATGGAAGACCTGCCTTCCGAGTTGTTGATCGAATCCAGATCGTCCCCCGAAGAATACATGATAAGCCTCCCGCTGAGTTTCGTTCTGCCCGACCTTTACGCCGAGCAACCCGATATCACCGATATAGTGTTGCGCGCAGGAATTGGGGCAACCAGTCAGATGAATGTTGATCGCCTGATCGAGATGCACCTTTCGATCGAGATATCGCGACAGTTCCACCGCCTGACCCTTGGTGTTGGTCATCGCGAATTTGCATCCGGTATTCCCGGTGCAAGCGATCACGCCTCCGGTGATACTCGTCGCTTCGTAATGTAGACCAATTCGCACGAGGCTTCGCTTGACCGTCTCAACGAATCCGTCGGGAATATTCGGCAAGATCAAATTTTGCCAAACCGTGAGCCGTAGCTCTCCTGATCCATAGTTGCGAGCCAGGTCGGCAATTCGCCGCATTTGCCGCACCCGAAGCCGTCCGACCGGAATCGCTACTCCGATGTAGTTACGATTCTTCTGGGACTGTTTGTAAACCCCCAAATGCCCGTGCCAGACCGGTGGATGGGGAGGAACACATTTTTCCAGGGGAAAGTAAACCAGCGGAAAGGAAAGCTTCTTCTCAACCTCTTCCAGAAATTTAGGGATTCCCCAACGATCGACGAGGTATTTAAGCCGCGCCTTCTTCCGGTTTGTGCGATCTCCGTGTTCAATGTAAACGCGGATAATCGCCGCACCTACCGCGACACACTGCTCCGGTCGAACCAGAACTCCGGAATCTGCTGCAAATTGCTGGTGTCCGGTGATGCCCGCGAGTTGCACCCGGAAGTAAATACCAGCCGGGGCCTCTTCACCTTCCTTTACTTTGACCGCGATAAACCCGATGTCGTTCGTGTCGGCAACGACGCTAATGCTTCCGCCGCCATCAAATCCGACGTTAAACTTGCGCGGAAGATCATAAAGATCCCGATTATTGACGATGTAATAGTGCAGTGCTTTCGCGTATGGCTGTGTGTCGAGTAACTCCGACGGATCGATTCCGGCGGTTGGAGAAGCAGTAATGTTTCGTACGTTGTCAACCCCCGAACCTCGTGCGGTGAGTCCGAGCTCGTGTAGTTTGAGAAGGACTTTGACGATATGTTTGGGCGCGATTTCTCGAATCTGAATGTTCGCTCGGGTCGTGATATCGGCATAACCGTTTCCCCAATCTTCTGCGATCTCCGATAGACCTCTAAATTGTTCTGCGGTGAGTTGACCACCGGGGACCCGGCAACGGAGCATGAAAGCGTCCTGAGCTGGAGCGACATAGAAGAGGCCATGATAGCGGAACCGAAATGTATCCGCCTTGTCCGGAAACCTGTTCTGTTCGGCGTGGGCCAATAGCTTGTCCCAGACGTCCAGACCGTGCTGCTCCAGCTTCCAGACCTCTTGCTCGCAAAGGTCAGCGATCGGTGTACCGAAAACCGTCTTCTCCTCCACAACCGGCTGGGCCGCCAGATTCGCTGTTCCCAAGCCAGGTTGCGCCGTAAATCTTCCATCCGCCAATTGCCCAACGAAAGGAGAAACGGTTCGTGCCGTTACGCCGGCGAAAAAGCCCTGCAAATACTCTTTCTGCTCTTCGGTGAACGCTTCACCGGCTTGAGTCGATTCCATGCAACCTCTTGAGTGACTAACAAGGTGGTATTGGGTTAGCGGACGAGACGGGTTTCTCCGGCCGGCTCTCGCTGCACAACTTCGGTCGGAGAACGTGAGCTGGGCTTATAAGTTGAATACAGCGCGAATCCGGTGAACAAGGCGCCGCCCACGAAATTACCAATTGTTACCGGGATCTGATTCCAAATCCACCAATCTGCGACAGTCACTTTCGCGCCCAAAAGCATCCCGGCGGGAATGACAAACATATTGACGATGGAATGTTCAAATCCCAGGGCAAAGAAGATAAAAATTGGTAGCCAAGCAGCGACAATCTTCCCGACGGTAGATCGAGAGGTCATTCCCATGACTACCCCGAGAGTCACCATCCAGTTACAAAGGATCGCCTTAATAAAAACCGTCCCGAGCCCAGCTCCGCCGAATTTGGCGTAGCCGGTTGTTTTGGCTTGTGCGATTGCAACAATTTTCGCGGCGACTCCAGAGGCGTCAGGAGATTGTCCGCACATCGACAATGCTCCCGCCAGAAGAAAGGCGTACAACAAGCTGCCAGTCAGATTTCCCAACAGCACCAACCCGAAATTGGTTAGCATTCGCGTGCTCGAAAGTTTGTGTTCGCTGACCGCCAAAGGAAGGAGGGCAAAGCTTCCGGTTGCCAATTCCAAACCAAGCAAGACGATAATCACGAAACCAACGGGAAAAATCAGCGCTCCGACCACCGGAACATTGGTTTGGACAGTCGCAGTTACCGCCAGGCTTGTAGCGAACCCGAGCAGGGCACCGGACAAAAGGCCGCGGATCAGGAGATCCTTTGCAGGCAGCGATCCTTTTGTGCTGCCGGCGACGACCATTGTTTCGATGACTTCAGCCGGTTTTACATAATCCATAGATCGAGGGTTTGCGATAGAAGGTTCTGGACGCAAAAAAGCGTCAGCCCTGCCATCACAGCGTGATTCGTGCCAATGCGCCGCCGGGTAAGACAGGCTTCGGTCCCGGTTTCTGATGGGTTCCGCGACTTTGACCTAGTTACGCGCCTGCCGCTTCAGAATAGGATAGATAACATCAGCCGGAAGGGGCGCCCTCTGATACCAGGAATGCCCCGGACCGTCGGTGTTTAAAACTGAACAGTGACATGTCAGTTTTGCTGCGCAAAGGTGAGAAAGCAGCAGAGCCTGCGCCGAGGACCAAGGACAGCTGGCCATAGCGTCTGGCGCGCGAACGCGAGTAGACAAACCTTCCAGGTGCCGAACATTGCTAATCGCGGCTACCCTGGGCTGTTTGTCGTTTTCCTCTAGATCCATGTACCGTCCGGTATGACGGCGTTCTTCGGAACCACAACCACTCCATCGCGCAGATAATAGTTGTCCGCGTCCAGATTGGGAGCTTTGCCGTCTGGGGTGATCACGACTCCCTGGCCGATCCGGGCGTTTTTGTCGATGATTGCCCGATCGATGACAGAATTTCGGCCAATACCCAGGGGCGGTACGCTTCCGTCACTCGGATTCAGTTCGTCCTCGTAGAAATCAGCACCCATGATCACCGAATTCCGGATGGTGGCCCCCGTTTCAATTTTGCTCCGAACGCCGATGATCGCACGTTCGATGTGCGCATCTGAGATGATGCAACCATCAGCGATGATCGCGTGCCGGACGGTTGCAGCATTGATCTTACTTGCCGGCAAAAAACGCGGGTGGGTGTAAATCGGTGCGAGCCGGTCAAAGAAATTGTAAGGAGGGACGGTATCGGTGAGAGCGAGGTTCGCCTCAAAAAAAGCGCCGATAGTTCCGATGTCCTCCCAGTAGCCTTGAAAGATATAGGCGATGACCTTGTAGTTCTGAAGAGAGCCGGGGATGACATGTTTACCGAAGTCATCTAAGTCGTTGTTTAGCGAATCGATGAGGATTTGCCGATTGAAGACGTAAATACCCATGGAGCCCTGATACAGTTCTGAGTCTTCGGGCAAGTTGAGCTCTTTCAATAGCTCAGGCGGGATCTGCAACTCATCGAGCAATTTCGGATCTTTGGGCTTCTCTTCGAACCGAAAAATGCGGCGCTTGGCGTCGCTGTGCATGATGCCAAAAGCGGAAGCGGCATTCCGGTCTACCGGCGTCGTCGCCAGGGTGATGTCTGCCTGGTTGGCGATGTGCTGCTGAAGTAGATGGAGGTAATCCATCCGGTAGAGCTGGTCGCCGCTCAAGATTACGTAGTAATCAAATGACCCTTCCAGGAAATAGCGGAGGTTTTGTCGGACCGCGTCGGCGGTTCCCTGGTACCAGCGTGCCCCTTCCGGAGTCTGCTGCGCTGCCAGGATCTCGACGAAGTTCGGGGAGAAATTGTCGAATTTGTAGCTCGCGTGGATGTGCCGGTGGAGGGAAGTGCTATTGAATTGCGTCAATATATAGATGCGGCCCAGCCCGGAGTTGAGGCAATTGCTGATCGGTATATCAACCAGCCGATACTTTCCTGCCAGCGGCACCGCCGGCTTGGATCGATCCTTGGTAAGCGGAAACAGCCGGGTTCCAGCACCGCCACCCATGATGATAGCCAATGTTTTGTTTTGGAGGGAATACAAATCCATAAGGTCGGGGTTCCTAGCGAATTCGTTGCTCAGAATCTTGCAAGCATCACGAAACTTTGTCATCCTGCTTTTTCTTTTATGTGCGGTATTATCGGCTATATAGGGCAAGCGGAGGCGACTCCGATACTCATGGACGGCTTACGGCGACTGGAGTATCGCGGTTACGACTCGGCAGGAATCGCGTTGTTATCCGATGGGAAAATGGAGATCCGGAAATGTGCCGGCCGGATCCAAAACCTGGCGCAACTGATTCAGCAGGATATACCTCGGGGCACGGTGGGTTTAGGGCATACCCGCTGGGCGACGCATGGAGGCGTCACCGACGCTAATGCGCATCCCCATCTCGACCAAAGCGGGAAGCTTGCGCTGATTCACAACGGTGTGATCGAGAATTTTCAGGCGATCCGTGACCAACTCATTAATCAGGGGCATCAGTTTCGGACCGAAACCGATACGGAAGTGCTGGCTCATTTGATCGGCCGAATCTTTGATTCCAAAAAAGGGGAGAAAACCAAAGGCGATCTGTTAGAGGCTTTACGAGAGGCCCTCAAACAAGTGAATGGGACCTATGGACTCGCGCTGGTACATCTTGATCTTCCAGACGTCGTCCTGGCGGCCCGTCGTGGCAGCCCGCTTATTCTCGGAATCGGCAAAGGACAGAATTTCATCGTTAGTGATGTCAGCGCCATCGTTGGCCACACCCGGGACGTTGTTTATTTGGAGGACTACGATCTGGTCACACTTGAGCGCGACCATTTTGATATCGTTTCGCTCGCCGGCACCGACGCCACGTTCCAAGTAAGTAAAGTTGAGTTTACTCATGAAGATGCGGAGAAGGGTGCTTATCCGCATTACATGTTGAAGGAAATCTTCGAGCAGCCTGGAGCAGTTCGCGACGCGATGCGCGGCCGGTTATCGGCCGAAGAGAGCACGGCTAAACTGGGCGGACTGAACATGTCCTCGCGAGAACTGCGCGAAGTTGAGCGCGTGGTATTGACCGGGTGTGGCTCGGCTTTTCACACGGCGCTGGTCGGCGAATACCTGATCGAAAATCTCGCCCATCTCCCGACCGAGTGCGAATTCGCCAGCGAGTTCCGTTACCGGAACATGCCCATGAACAAAGACACTCTGGTCTTTGCCATCAGCCAGAGTGGAGAGACGATTGATACGCTCGCCGCCATGCGGGAGAGCAAGCGCAAGGGACATCGAACGCTGGGCATCTGCAACAATGTTGGAAGCACAATCGCCCGAGAAAGCGACGGTGGCGTGTATATGCACGCTGGGCCGGAGATTGGAGTGGCGGCCACCAAATCGTTTACCTCGCAAATTACTTGTCTGACGTTGCTGGCTCTCTTGCTTGGCCGCATTCGCCATCTCTCCAGTTCCCAGGGGATTGATGCGATACAGGCCTTGGAGAGTTTGCCGGATAAACTTCGGCAAGTCCTGGCCGAGACAGAGACGGTTCGCGAGCTCGCGGTCAAATACGCTGATTCGGCCGGGTTTCTGTTCTTTGGCCGACAGTTTAATTATCCGATCGCTCTCGAGGGTGCTCTCAAACTGAAGGAGATCAGCTACCGATTTGCGGAGGGTCATCCCAGCGCGGAATTAAAGCATGGGGTTATTGCTCTGGTGCGCCCCGAAGTACCCTCGATTCTGATCGCGCCAGACGATGCCGTATTGGAAAAGAACATTAACGCTCTTGAGCAGATCAAGGCTCGCAAGGGAAAGGTGATTGCAATCACCAGTGATGGTTGCAAAGAAATTGCGCGTCTCGCGGACGACACGATTTTCATCCCTCGCTGTCCCGATTTTCTATCGCCGATTCTCACAGTCGTGCCGCTCCAGTTGTTTGCTTACTATCTCGCTGTGCATCTCGGCTGCGACGTCGATAAACCGCGCAACCTGGCCAAGAGCGTAACAGTAGAGTGAAAATGTGTCCCGGACGAAGTCTGTCGGGCTTTTCGATTCGGTAATGTTCAAATGTCCCGTCAGGGACCCAAGGATAGTAGCCCCGCACTTTAGTGCGGGGTAACGTTTTTTTAACGTGTCCCTCCCGGCCGGGACGATCGAATAGCGTTTGTGCTGGCAAACAAAATGCGATGGGTCGATATGCGATTTTTCTATCGTCTACCGGGACGGACGGCTCCTTGGAAAGCGAACCCCACACTAAAGTGCGGGGCTACTTTCGATCAGTCCCTCCGGGACTTAACCATATATCCGTCCAAGCCCTGGCAGGCTATGTACACACAATAGGGTGAAGCAAACGGGCACTTGGATTCAGTCCTATAGTTCGGTTGGGTTATAGATACCGAATCGTTCACCTTCGTCGTGTTCCGCAATCCGCGTTATCGCCTCATTCTTTGGGCGCCAACTCCGCGAGCAGCTTCGCAAACCGCGGCTCTTTCCGCAGCGGTTCCCAGTACGGGTCACCCTTCAAATTCCCGTAATAGATTCCGTTCGGTAGTTTGGCTAGAACGTCCAGTTGGTCCAGGGCCGGATTCGGCTCGTTGGTCCAAGCGTAGACCGCGGCCAGATTCATCAAAACTCCTGGACCATCAATTGCATCTCTGGAGATCGGCAACATTTCGACGGCACGTTTGGCTTCGGCGATCGCGCTCTCTTTTTTCCCAAGCAGCGCGTCAACCACGGCTAAGTTGCTAAGCAATTTCGCGTTTCCCGGCGATTCCTGGACTCTCCGATTTAACTCCTCGCGCGTCTCAGCAAAGCCTGCCCGGGCGTTGGGTTGTTCCCCTTGCAATCGAGCAAGCAGAATCAAGTAACAGTCGACCGGCACCGGCACTGCTGAATAACTGAAATTCCTGTCGTCCTCACCGCGCTTCATTTTCTCGACTAGCTCGGTTGCCAGCTGCCAATCACGATCGCCCAGAGCGCAAGTGAGTCGCCAGGAGAGAGCGCCTTGGTCGGCGGCCATTGATGCCGGTAGTGCCGCCAGCGCCGACCGGAGCTCCGCATTATTTCCACTCTTAAAGAGAGTCACGTAGAGAGCCTTCTGAATTTTGAGCATCGGCTGATCGGGACTTAGATCGATCGCTCGATCGAATGCCTCTCCGGCAGCATCGAGCCGGCGAGCCATAAAAAGCGTGTAAGCTAAATCGGCTATTACCACGGCATTGCGCGGATCAATACTGATGGCTTGGTTCAGCTCCTGAATGGCCTTCTCCAGCTTGCCTTCGCGACGGTCCATGTAAGCCTCTAGCGCCAGCTCCTTCGAGTTGTTCGGCAGTCCGCGCCGGGCGATCGCCAGTTGTATCCTGGCACGTTCGTAATCGCGATAACCGTCGTAGAGATGATAGGCGTAGGTCAGGTGTACCTCTGGGAGACCAGGCTGCAAACGCAGAGCGTTTTCAATTGCTTTGTCGGCCAAGGCCCGCCGAGTTGGAACCGGATCGTAGCCGGTGTAGATCAGATCTTGAGCCTCCGTTTCTTCGCAGTAAGCGCGCGTAAACCTTGGATCGAGTTGCACCGCTCGGCGGAGCAAGTCGATAGCCTCATGAAGAGTCAACTCGAAATTGCCGATGAAGAGAGATGGGGTTGCGCTATCGATCGATTTCTTGGCGCGCAGATACAGGTCGTATGCTTCCAGATTGTCGGTCAGCCTAGCTTCGATACTCTTCTTCTCCTCTGGCGATAGCGTGGCCGCTAGTTTTCTCGCAATGATCTGTGCTACTTCGCCCTGGATAGCAAAAATGTCAGTTAGATCTCGGTCAAAACTATCCGCCCAAATCATCTTATCGTCTCGGGCATCCACTAACTGAGTGTTCACTCGTACGTGGTTTCCATCTCGTCGTACCGTTCCTTCCAGAACGTTAACTACGCCCAACGCGCTAGCGATCTGCCGTAAATCACGCCTCCCCTCGGCCCGATATTGCATGACCGAAGTTCGGCTAATGACTTTGAGTTGGGCGACCTTGGCCAGATCATTGAGGATTTCGTCATGCACTCCGTCCGCAAAATAGGTATCATCCTGGTTCGCGCCGATATTTTCGAATGGCAGGACGGCGATGCTCTTGGCTGACTCTTCGCCCCTCGGATTGAGTTGCCTTTGGTTTAACCACCAAGAGCCGACCCCGATCGCCGCACCAGCGAGAACCGCCGCTACGATCCAATGAGTATGTTTCGATCGCGCTGGGAAAATTGACAGGATTTTTCTGCGCCCAGTAACCTCGGTCGCCGGATCAGATGATCGGCCATCAGCGAGCAGTAGCTGTTTGGTGCGTTTGGTCAATGCTTCCAGATGACTCTCCAGCGGTGGAGTGATCGCATTGAGCCAATGAACCGTTCCCAGAAAGTAGGCCAAGCTACCATGAGGTTCGATGTTTTCGATGCGGAACGGTATAACCGCCAGCCCGAGCGTGAACGCCTTAGCGACTTCCCGTCGCACATGTTCTGAGGCGTTCGAGTTTCCGGAGAAAACCAGAACAAACACGCGGCACGAATCGATACCCCGGATGATGCCTTCGGTCCAATCGGACCCCGCTTCGATGTCACGCGGGGCAATCCAGCATTTGATACCGGCGAACTCGAGCTGCTTACAAATTACATCGGCAATAGCCCTATCCTTGCTGGAATGGCTGATAAAAACCTTCGACTCCATACAGAGCGCAGGAGTTGTAATCGATTCACCCTACTATGGCGAGGAGAAGGTATGCAACACGCCGGGGCGACGGCGGCGATACGCCGATACGCCGATATGGCGAAGGGGCGAAGGTCGGTTTTCAGCGGCGAAGCCGAGACTCAAGATAGCCTAGGGCAAGCCCTAAGAAATGATCACAAAACCGCCGGCCAGCGCTGAAGACGCGCGAAAAAAACGTTATTATATTATGCTATTTTATTAGTGCCGCTATCCTCACGAAACCTCCTCACCCATCTCGTTTTCTCGATCAAGAATCGAGAGCGATTGCTTATAACGCGCTTCAGCGCTAGCCACTCATTCTACGACCAGTCCTAG
>DASTDH010000235.1:0-5534 GCA_035710445.1 Chthoniobacterales bacterium | reverse complement strand
TTCAAAATGCGCACTGGCCGTCGAGTCCGCGAATCTCGTCGGACCCAGAATGAGCCGTAACAGGATCAGCGCGACAAACCCGTTTACGAACTTTAGAGCCCTTTTGCAGAAGCCGGTAGAACATCGGCGCAACATACTGGTCATTGGCCCGCTTGCACTCCATCGCGTGGAAACATCTGTCCCCGTTCTTTCCCAAGTGAAACACGGAAGCGACGTTCGGATGGCGTACGCTGGCTGCGGCGCGAGCTTTCCGGACAAAACGGAGCCTGGCCGAGTTGTCGCCGATGAATCGGGCGTTGATGATCTTCAGGGCCACTGGGCACTGCAAATGGACATCAAAGGCTTTATAGGTAACTCCCATCGCCCCGCGTCGGAGTTCGACCAGTGTTCCGTCTGCATTCTTCAGAACCGTGTAATGCTCAAAACGAAGCTCGGAAGAAACACCCGAACGGGAATCACTCTCAGGTTCAAGAGCGGCCCGTAGTACGCAAACCGGACACAACTCGCCAGTGAACGGCGTTCCGCAAACCGGGCAGGCCCGACTGCTTTTCGTTTTCACCACTTTCGCCTCCTGGGGCTATTAGTGTTCTAATTCGATTTGGTCTCCCATGGCTTGCACAAAATCGCCTGTGATCGGCAACACAGCGAAAGAAAGAACCGTGCTGATTCTTCAGGCTAAACGATCGAAAGGAATCTGCGACGATTAAGAGGGTCCGACTAGATTTTCCGTTCGCTCTAACTCCCGATACACATTCTGAAGTGCAAAGCCGAATCGAAGACCTCACCCTCTCGTTATCGCTCAATTGCGCTCATCACTTGCCGACGTTGACTCTCACGTAGAGCTCGCCGCTGGTTTGCCGGGAAGAAACGGTCGTTGGGCTAAGACCGTAGAGGATGGCCGCCTCGCCTTGATAGAGGACTTCGTGAGGGTTCAGTGCCCGTATAACAATGATCGCCATCTTAACGACGCGCTTCGGCAAATCCCTCCGGGTCGAAAGATTGCCGCCATCAAGAATGCGATTGCGCGCCAATTGAAGGATTTCTTCCGTGATCTCTGGTCCCCAAAGGCGGAAAGGGTTTCCGAGAGCCTTCCAAGCGAGGGATACTGGCCTTTGATCTGTAGTGCCCGATTTACTGCGGGACATGGTAATCTCCTCTCCGTTCGGCTGAACGTCGACATGAAAGGCGATTACTCGCAGCCGGGCTTGATGCCAGGCCGTTATTTAGCGCCAATTGATTTGCCTTCTGCATACTTGTTTTATGCGGTTGGAAGGCCTCTCCGGAAGCTACAACTTACGCCGGTGGCGCCTCGTTTCGCATCCCTGATCCCAATCGGTCGCAGCCTGGGAATACTTAGTAGAAATTACAAAAGTATTGGAAAATCGCACGATTTGGGATAGTCGAACCCGCCACTTTCGTATATCAGCTTTCTCGCGTTTGCTCTGATACCACGTCTTTTGGATCCTTATCGCTGCGCCACCCAAGAAAAAGTCGTCTGCCGCAGTTCCCAATCGAGAGTCCACTCGGCAAAGGCGACCTCACAGACAAAGACTGGCTTCACCCATTTGGATTTTTTCAGGAATTCGTGGGTATTTTCGAACGGGTATTCGGCGCTGACATAGAAGCCCTCCGACTCTTCGGCGGTTCCAATCCAGGGGCTCGTCTGAAACCTCTCAGCCGAAAATCCTTTGTACATGGGTGAAGGCCAGTCTCGTTGGCCGAAGGAGACGATGTATGGCTACTGAGTTTAAGCTTGTAGCGAGCGATACCAATGAATTTGGCAGGGCCGTTGCGCTGAGTGGCGACTACGCCATCGTCGGGGCTCGCGAAAAGAGCGGGTTTCCCGGATCGGCTTACGTATTTGTCAAAAACGGAACGGGTTGGGCTAAGCAGGCGAAGCTGAGCGGGAGCGTCAAACAGGAGACCGATGACTTTGGTTTTGCCGTCGCGATCGAAGGCGACTACGCGATTGTTGGAGCACGGTATACCGTCGGCCCTCAGTACGGCCGAGCCTATGTTTTCCATCGGAATGGGTCAGACTGGGTGGAGGAGAGCGTACTTGTCCCCATTGATCCTATGGCCCCTTGGAATTACCTTCGGTCCATCGCTCTCAGCGGAGATTGGGCCTTAGTGGGGACGGACGCTGCCTTGCATTTTTTTCAGCGAATCGGATCGACGTGGACCGAGCAACCGAAGTTCATGTCTTTATACCCGGTCTCGCTGAGCGGAAACTATTTGGTCACTCGGAATAGTCTCGCATACGTCTTTCAACGTAATGGAACGACCTGGCAGCAGCAGGCGGTCCTCACCGCGAACGACGACTTTGATGGGGGGTGGGTCTCCATCAGTGGAAACTACATCATCGTCGGGGCTCCCCACGTCACTACCTATACCGTGCAGGGTGCTGTGAAGGGCGCGGCCTACGTCTTCGAGCGTCGTGGGTCGGCCTGGATCCAACGGGCTAGGCTCGAACCCGACGACGCCATTCCGTTAAGCGAATTTGGGTCGTGGGTAGCCATCAGCGGCGACTATGCCGTGGTGGGGGCTCCGGAGGACTTTGAGGCGGCGGGTTGCACAGGTGCAGCGTACATTTTCCAGCGCAAGGGCACGGCATGGCTGAGGGCTGAGAAGATCATCGCCAGCGATGCAGCTGACGGCGACTTGTTCGGCATGCCGGTCGCTATCGACGGCTCAGTTGTTGGCGGTCTGGCTATCGTAGGAGCGCCAGAAAAAGATGGTAAAAAGGGCGCGGCTTATATCCTCTCGGATTTTCCAGCCGTAATCGGCGACCTTCCCGATCTCAGCAAGTACGCCACGCCAAGATTCTGTTCGGCGTTACCGGCGACGGAGGCGGGTTAATCTGGTTGCCAGGTAAAGGACCAGTGCCGGTCGGTCCGGATCCGCTCAAGGCGTGGTCCATGCTCTCTCCAACCAAGCGTGACGTCCTGGCCGGGGTCGCACAAAGCGAGATGGCCAATCTCATCTCTGACGGGAATATGCGGCAAGAGGTTAGAACGGCAGGTCTGAAGCTGGCAAAGCAGGCTGCAAGCCAGTTGCAGATCCCAGACGGAGACCAAAGCGCCTAGAGAGGCGAATCGCCCAGCCTAGACCTCTGTCACCTCTTCCTCTGGATCTTTATCGTCCCGCCATCCTAGAAACGCCGTCTGCCGCAACTCGCCGTCGATCTCCATTCTGCAAACGCTACTTCGCACACCAGTTCCGGCCGGACCCATTGGATCTTCTCCGGAATCTTGGGCGGATTTTCGACCGGTGGTCTGTTGATGAAGAGTGGCTTTAGACGCCCGATGGCATCCTTCATTCCCTTTTCGCTGAAGCCGGTTCCGGAATGTCCAAAACGGCGTAGCTCTCTTTTTCGGTATGCACCGAGTAACAGCGCTCCAAAATGCTTGCTGCGGCTTCCTTTGCCTTCAGTGAATCCGCACACAACAAACTCTTGCTGTGGGCGTGACTTGATCTGCAACCAATCCGGTGATCGCTTTCCTGGTTGGTAGATACTGGTTTTCCGTTTTGCGATAATTCCCTCCAGTCCTTTCTCTTTGGCGAGCCGGAAACAAAGCAATGCCACGATTCTCGATGTAACCACCGATTTGAATTCCGTCGACCGGAGTCATAATCTCCTGCAACCGCTCCCGGCGTTGAATAACGCTCTTGCCGGTTAAGTCACGCCCGTTATCCCAAAGTAAATCGAATAGGACATACGCAACTGGAGCGGTCGGACGTTTCTGCCATTTTTGAAGCAATTGAAACCGCGGGATGCCTTCCGAATCTAGCGCCACGATTTCACCGTCTAATATCGTCGAGCGCAGCTTCAATTGATCGACTGCATCCAGGACCATCGGGAACTTCGGTTCTAGCGGCAATTCATTCCGGGACCAGAGCCGAGCCTTGCCAGTTGAGTCAATTACTGCAATCGCCCGATAGCCATCGAGTTTAGTCTCAAAAATCCAGTCTGGAGAGTCGAAGGACTCCTTAATCAAGGAAGCCATCATTTGTTCTAAAAATTCGGGGAAAGGCCGTTTCACGCGCGTAAAAACCCTGCACAATCGCACAGGGTTTCGGCGCCTTCGACACTGAGCCTTCGAGGTTTAGATCTTCAGTTGGGACCTGGCGCCAGTGACTAACCGAACTGAAGAAGGCGCTTGTCCTCTGCACGCTATAGCCTTTAGCTGAAGAGGTCTCGAATGAACGCAGATACTCAGGTTGTCCTGGGAGGTGGAATAAGACGCGGCCGCGCCACTTGGTATTGTTATCTGATGTACGGGTTCTTTATGTATCTGCTCACCATTCAGGGTAACATTATTCCTTTCCTAAGATCCGAGCTCCATCTTGGTTACGGCGTGGTTAGTTTGCACTCCAGCGCGTTCGCCGCGGGAGGATTTGCCACTGGTGTTTTCGGAGACTGGCTTATACGTCGATACGGTCGTCGCCGGGTTCTTTGGCTCGGTGCATTTGGGATATCAGCAGGGGCGGCCCTACTCTGCCTCGCTTCCGCGGCATGGGCCAGTATCGGCAGTTGCGCGATCATGGGAGTTTTTGGAGGTCTGGTCTGGATCGTCGTGACCGCCGTCCTGGCTGAGCTTCATGGCGACCGACGAAATATGGCCTTATCCGAAGCTAGCGCTGTTGCCTACGCCTTTGGCATTACGGCGCCTCTAGTGATGAGCCTGTGTCTCTCACTTGCTTTGGGCTGGCGCTGTGCCGTGCTTGTCGGCATGGCCCTTGGCGGAATGATCGTGCTTCGGTTCGGTCGGACGTCACTTCCCAATACGGCCTCAAATTCCGCCTCTGGCCATACGAACTTGCCTGCCTCGTACTGGGTCTATTGGTGCGGGCTCGTCATGGCGGTGGCCATCGAGTTCTGCATTCTGCTCTGGGCGCCGGAGTACCTCCAACACGTCGTAAGCCTGTCGGCGGCGTCGGCCGCCGGCGCGGCTGCTGTCTTTGGCCTAGCCATGCTGGTGGGACGCGTGGCTGGTAGCGGCCTTCTTCGCCGCATTGCGGCAGAGCGGTTGTTTCCCTTGGCCCTGCTGGTCACTTTTCTAGGCTTCCTCATCTATTGGGGATTTCACCGGCCACCAATGGCTATTGTGGGCCTTTTTGTGCTCGGGTTAGGCATTGCCCTTCTTTATCCGCTCACGATCAGTTTCGCAATCGGGGCGGCTGGCGCGCGAAGAGATACCGCAAGCGCGCGTGCTGCGTTGGCTGGCTTCTTGGCGCTCCTGGTCTGTCCGGCTTTGCTGGGTGGCTTCGCCGATAAGATCGGGTTGCACTTGGGCCACCTGATAGTGCCCGGGTTGGTGGTGGTTGCGCTGATCTGCTTCGTAGTTGGTCAAGCGCTGCAGGGTCAAACTAAGCTGTATTAATCTGGCTAAGGAAGACTTCCTGCCTGTGTGGTGCTCGGGTTGCGAACTGGCAAAGGACCAGAAAGCGCTCAGGGCGTGGAATGGGAGAATAAACTAAAGGTAACTTCTTCCATGAACTAAAAGAGAAGCTCTTCCGAATTGCACGGAAAT
>DASTDH010000234.1:0-18399 GCA_035710445.1 Chthoniobacterales bacterium | reverse complement strand
CTTTCTTGGCGCCTGGAGCGATCCGGGCCAGTTACCACCAATTCTCGCGGCCACCCTTGGTGCATTAGTGACGACCTGGACAACGTTTGTGCCCTGTTTTCTATGGATCTTTCTGGGTGGACCCTACATCGAAAAGCTACGCGGAAACGAAGGACTGACGACCGCTCTGTCCGCAGTTACTGCCGCTGTGGTTGGCGTGGTCTTAAACTTAGCCGTCTGGTTTGGGCTCCACGTCGTTTTTCCAACTGCAAATACCGTAGATTGGTTCGCTGCCGTTGTGGGCGCGGTCGCTTTTATCGGCATGACCAAATGGAAATGGGACATCATCCCGGTCGTCCTTGGAGCGGGCCTCGTAGGTTTGCTATTCAAAATGCTGATTTGGCGGAGTGCATAGATCTGGAACATTGCGTTCCGGCTGCTTTTCGCGTTTTAAGCGATTTTACAGAGCGGATCAGCAGCCGACTGCTTTTCCCGCATCGATCTCTAGCACTTGTTTTACTTCGCTTCTCGACTTCGATCCTTCTCACTTTATCCTTTCGCATGCCGGGAGTTACCGATGACATCGTCAATCAAGGTTAGCCACACGGAATTGGCTGCTATTCTCATGCTCATTGCGTCGGCTTCGGCGTGGGCAACTGACAGCGCCGTCAACGTGCTTTACGCTGGCTCATTGGTGAATCTAATGGAGCGGAGTGCAGGCCCGGCGTTTGAGCAGAAGAGCGGCGACCGCTTTCAGGGCTACGCCGGCGGCTCTAACAAGGTGGCGAACGAGATCAAGGGTAAGCTGCGGCGTGGCGACGTATTCGTCAGCGCTAATCCGAAGGTCGACGACCAGTTGATGGGCGAAGCGAACGGCGACTGGGTACAGTGGTACATCGCCTTTGCCGAGTCACCACTGGTAATCGGTTACAATCCCTCCAGCCGATTCCTAAACGACCTAAAGAACAAGCCCTGGTATGAGGTGCTTGCCGAGCCAGGGCTGAAGCTCGGAAGAACCGATCCCAAGCTTGATCCGAAAGGCGCGCTAACGATCGAGCTCCTGAAGCGCGCGGAAGCGTTCTATGGCAAGCCCGCCCTTTCCCAGCAAATCATCGGCGAGCCCGATAACCCCGCCCAGGTACTTCCGGAAGAAACGCTGGTAGGGCGGCTGCAGTCTGGACAGCTTGATGTCGGCTTCTTTTACTCGACTGAGACTTCGGACGCGAAAATACCGGCCGTCAACCTTCCTGTTGAAATTGCGCCAAAGGCTCGCTACACAGTCACAATCTTACGAGGCGCACCGAATCCAGGTGGCGCCGAGAGGTTCGTCAGTTTTCTTCTGGGCACTCAAGGGCACGACCTGCTCAAGCAGCACGGCCTTGAGTTACTGAAACCGAGTTTGAAGGGCGACGTGAGCGCAGTACCGGCTGCGGTTAAATCACTCGTCGACGCTGTGCAGTGACACGTCGTCTTCCTGCGCCGCTGCCCTGGCTTGGTGCACTGTTAGCTATCTATCTGTGTGCCCCTTTCGTTGCCGTTGTTCAGCAAGCGGGGCTCGCCGATTGGCATTCAGTCAACGCGACAGAACTTTGGCGAGCGCTCGCTGTGTCGGTGGGTAGCGCAACGTTATCGGTCGTGCTGATCCTAATCGGCGGTGTCCCGCTCGGCTACTGTCTCGCGCGCGTACCGGGACGCAAAATGGCGGTGCTAGGATTCATCGTCCAACTGCCCCTGGCCATACCGCCGCTGGCAAGCGGCGTCCTCCTGCTTTTCCTGGTTGGGCCATATGCGCCGATCGGTCTGCTCAGCCAGGGTGCACTCACAGACTCGTTTGCCGGCATCGTGCTGGCCGAGACTTTCGTAGCCGCCCCTTTTCTAATCGTCGCTGCGCGCTCAGCCTTCGCTTCGGTCGATCCCGTCCTCGAAGACGTAGCCGCTACGCTTGGGCGGGGACGATTGGCGACATTTATGAAAGTAAGCCTGCCAATCGCCTGGCCGGCCATTCGCAGTGGCTTGCTCCTGGCTTGGTTACGCGCCTTTGGTGAGTTTGGGGCGACAGTCATGGTCGCCTATCATCCCTATTCGCTGCCGGTCTATATGTACGTCGCATTCGGGAGCCAGGGGTTGCCAGCAATGATACCTCTACTGCTTCCGACCTTGGCCGCAGCGATTGCCGTCTTTGCTCTCAGTAACATTAGTCTCGGCCGGGCACCGCGGGGGGAGCGGATGGCCGTCGGTCCGTCCAACGCTACGGTGCGTAACGTCAGCGGATGGAAGAGTGGCTCTAGACCTAGCTCCAAGCCGGTTTCAGAGGGTGGCCTGACCTTCCAGTTTCTACGGCGTCTCGGCTCCTTCGAGCTTGACGTGGCTTGGACGACGGCCTCACGGCGTCTTGCCATCCTTGGCCCTTCAGGATCGGGGAAGACGCTAACGCTGCGCCTGTTGGCTGGCCTTGACCGGGCTGACACTTGCGCGCTTCGCCTCGGCGAACACGACCTGTCGGGTCTACCGCCGGAAGCTCGCGGTATCGCGTACGTACCACAGAATTACGCCCTGTTTCCACATATGACCGTTGCTCGCCAACTGCTCTTCGCGTCCGGCGCAGAGGTCCCGGTTGCGCGTCACTGGCTCGACCGGCTTGGCCTCTCCGGTCTTGAGGAGAGACTGCCTTCTGCGCTGTCCCTTGGACAGCAGCAGCGCGTAGCCTTGGCGAGAGCCCTGGTCCGACCTTCGAGCTTAGTGCTTCTCGACGAACCTTTCTCTGCGCTTGACGCCCCGCTGCGGCGCCGGCTCCGCGGAGAATTGCGACAATTACAGCGGGAAATTGCGGCAACCATGGTGATCGTCACACACGATCCGGACGAAGCAGCGCTGCTCGGTGATGAGATCCTTATACTCGATCAAGGTTGCGTTCTTCAGACAGGCAAAACCGAGGAGGTTTTCGCGCGACCTGCCAGCGAAACCGTGGCGCGTGTGCTCGCTGTTGAGAACGTGGCCTTTGGAATCGTAATCGATAAGGACCAAATCGATGTCGGGAACGGCGTAAGACTGGCCGTGGCGGGTCCGTCTCTGCAACCAGGCCAACGAGTAGGCTGGAGTGTTCGCCCGGAGCTTATATGCCTCGGCGACGACGCCCCCTATGAGGCAACGATTGAGGATGTCACCTCAATCAGAGGTACCCTGCAGCTCCGGGTGCGTCTTGGCAGCACTCCGCTATTGGTTCTGGCGGACCGCAGCTTGAATCAGAGTGAGGGGCCTTGTCGATTGAACATCGACCCGCGATCAGTCCAGGTCTGGAAGGTTTCGTGACCACCTCTTGCCTCCCAAACGGTTGTCTTTACCTCGAACCCTTATGCTTTAATGCTGTGAAACTCGCTGTGGGTGCGGCTGTAGAAGAAATAGATAATCAGACCGAGCCCGAGCCAAACAAAGAACCGGATCCAGGTAATTACGGTAAGACCGGCCATTAAACCAGTGCAGAGGAAGACGGACAGGAGTGGAAAAAGTGGTGAGAATGGAACGCGAAACCCGCGCGGTCGATCCGGTTCCTTAACCCGAAGAAAGATTACGCCGACCGACACAAGAACAAAAGCGAAAAGGGTACCGATATTCGCCAGGTCAGCCGCGTCGCCGATGTCCACGAGCGCCCCTGGAATACCGACGGCAAACCCGGCAATCCAAGTCGACCAGTGGGGAGTACGGTAACGGGAATGGATCGCCGAAAATAGCTTTGGCAATAGACCGTCACGTGACATGGCAAACCAAATTCGAGCCTGTCCATATTGGAAAACCAACAACGAAGAGATCATTCCGGTGAGTGCTCCAATGATGATCACCGATTGGAGAAAAGGCGACGCACCCAGTGTCTTCAACGCATAGGCGACCGGCGCCTCGGCCGCAGCGCCGGAAGCAAACGTGGTGTACTTCATCATCCCAAGTAGCACTACCGCCACGCCCACATACAGAATCGTGCAAACCACGAGTGAAGCGATGATTCCGAAGGGTATGTCTCTCTGTGGATTCCTGGCTTCTTCGGATGCTGTGGAGACCGAATCAAAACCGATATAAGTAAAAAAAATGATCGCGCCGCCGGCCAGTACACCGGCAAATCCGGTCGGAGCGAACGGATGCCAATTACCTGGATGCACGAGGTTACCACCCACGACCAGGAAGATCGCAATCGCTACAACTTTCACCAGGACCATCAAATTGTTGGTACTAGCCGATTCACGCACACCGCGAACCAAAAGGACGGTGAGCAAGAAAATAACGAGAAAAGCGGGCAGGTTAAAATATGCGCCGGTCCAATGGCCTTCACTCCAGACCGGACTCGACCACTGGTCGGGCAAAACGATCCCAAATCCGGCGAGTTGGGCTTTGACATAGCCACTGAAACCGACAGTGACGGCGATGTTCGAGACGGCATACTCCAGAATCAGGTCCCAACCGATAATCCAAGCGAAGATTTCTCCCAAGGTCGCGTATGAGTAGGTATAGGCACTCCCAGAAATTGGGATCATCGAGGCCAATTCGGCGTAGCATAAGCCGGCAAAGCTGCACGCTACCGCCACTAACAAAAACGACAGTGCGATGGCCGGTCCCGCCGCCGGCCGGCCGTGCATGAGTGCTCCCGAAAAATCACCGTGCTGAAAAAAATTGATTATCAGATCCAACACTTGGGCGTGTAAGATTGAGGGAACCTCAAAATGTTCGCCGGCCGCAGCGGTCCCAGTCAGGATAAAAATACCGGAGCCGATAATCGCTCCAATCCCCAACGCAGTGAGACTCCAGGGACCAAGGCTCTTTTTTAGGCGATGACCCGAGTTTTCCGACTCGGCTATTAATTTGTCGATCGATTTGCAGGCCAGAGCCTGGTGCCCGGATCTGTTACTCATCGTGAAACTGGTGTCAGCATGGAGTTGTACTCGGGGTACCAGAAAAAGCTGCAACAAAATGAAGAATACGGAACACGGAATGCGGAATAGAGAATTTCTTTTACGCGATAAGCGGCCGCCAATGGCGACCGGTGATCTTACGGCCGAATTGGAGATCGAAACAAACGGGCTGAGTTAAGAATGAAAGCTAACTCTGAACCCACATGAATCAGCGCGGCGAAGATAGGGGCAAGGAGTCCAAAAAATGCTAGGACAATCCCTAGAGCGTCCACCGCGATCGTGCCCCAGAAGTTAAACATAATCACGAGATAACATCTCTTGGCGATTCTGAACACTTCGGTAAGACGGGAAAGATCACTCGTCATCAGCGTAATATCCGCAGTCTCCAGGGCAACATCGGTTCCCCCACCCATCGCTATCCCGACCGTTGCTTCCGCCAGCGCCGGAGCGTCATTTACTCCGTCGCCCACCATCGCCACTTTGCGCCCCTGCTGAAGAAGCTCGCGCACCTTTTCCAGCTTCTGCTCAGGTAAAAGGTTGCCAATGGCCTCGTGAACGCCAAGTTGGGCACCGATCGCCGAAGCGGCTTCGCTACTATCACCGCTTAGGAGAAAGGTGCGATAGCCCTGTTTCTTCAATTGATCAACCGCTTGAATAGCTTCGCTGCGAAGCTGATCCGCGATGGTGAGTGCTCCCAAGACGGTCGTATTTCGCCCTACATAGACGAGCGTCTCTCCCGGCCTGGTATCACCTTGGAACGATGCGGCACCGTGTGCATCGATTCCGTTTTCTTCGAGGAGGGTCCGAGTCCCGACCACGACTTTACTGCCTCGATCGAGGCAGGTCACACCTTTGCCGGGGATATATTGAAGATCGGAGTACTCGCGCAGCGATATTCTCGCCGCTCTGGACTTGCGGATAACCGCTTCGCCGATCGGGTGCTCAGAGTGCTGTTCAGCGATGGCCGCGTTTTCCAGCACCTCTCTTTCAGTCGCTCCATCGGCAACCCGAATACCGGTCACCTCCGGAACACCCATCGTCAAAGTACCGGTTTTGTCTAAGACAACGGTATCAATTTCGGCGAGCTTCTCCAGATACAAACCACCCTTCACGATAATCCCGCGTCGCGCCGCGCTGCCAATACCGGCGAGAATCGCCAACGGGGTACCGGCGGCTACGCCGCAAGCCCCGGCAACGATGATCACGGCAATTGTTGCCGTCAGATTGCGCGTGACCAGAAAAGTGAGAACCGCTGCACCAAGCGCAAAGTATACCAGGCCGGCGGCGAGACGGTCGGCGATTCTCTGTACCGGCGCCTTAGACTTTTCCGCCTGTTCTACCACCTGGATAATTCTGCCAAAGGTCGTGTCCCGTCCGATGCGTTCGACACTGACCTCCAACACCCCGTTCTTGTTGATCGTGCCGGCGAAGACCTTGCTTTGCTCGGTTTTTTCAATCGGCAACGACTCCCCCGTGATCGAAGATTGG
Organism: Chthoniobacterales bacterium; assembly: GCA_035710445.1. Taxonomy (GTDB): domain Bacteria; phylum Verrucomicrobiota; class Verrucomicrobiia; order Chthoniobacterales; family JAFAMB01; genus DASTDH01. The sequence goes on along the minus strand of DASTDH010000234.1, from coordinate 12,037 downwards.
TCGACATAACTGCAACCCTTGATAACCGTTCCATCGACCGGAATTCTTTCTCCCGGGCGGATGACGATCACCTCCCCGATCGAGAGTTCGTCTGCCTTCAGTTCGCTCTGCTGGCCATTCCGCCGAACCGTAACGTGGCGAGGCAGAGCATTGACCAGCTTCTCAATTGCTCTTCGTCCGCCACCGACGGTATAGCCCTCGAGCAGCTCTGCGAAGAGAACAAAGAACGCAATAACGATCGCAGTAAAAAACTGTCCGATCGCCAGCGCTGACAACAGGGCGATGGTCATCGACAACTCCATCGTCATGCGGCGCTTGAGCAGATTTTCCCAGGCCTCTTTATAGATCGGAAATCCGCCAATCACAGTTCCGGCAAACGCCAACCAGTCACGGTTCATGAACGGGCGCCACCAGCCGGTCAGACTGGTGATGACAATGATGCCGAGCAGGCCGAGGCGCACATATTCAGCGGCGCCGCTTTGGTGATCGTGTTCCGGATGATCTTGCTCCTCGCGGTCATCGATATGAGCGTGACCAGGCCGGTGGTTCCGACGGCTGTACTCCGCCAGCCGACCGGCTGAATCCATTCTTCTATCGGTAGCCTTCATGACCAGATGTCCGGCTATTTTAAGTACCGCTTAATCACTTCGATCAGTTCCTCGCCAGCCGCGGAGCGGCTCTGTTTCGGGGCATCAGCCGGCAATAGGTGCAGGCGAACATGTCCCTCCAGAATTTCTGCCATCAAGGCATTCATTGCGCCACGACAGGCCGCTAACGTAAGCAGCACCTCGCCGCATTCTCGTTCTTCATTCAAGGCTCTTTCGATACCATTAATTTGCCCGCGGATGCGGCTGATTCTGGATAACAATTTCTTTTTATTTTGGATGATATGGGCCATAGGAACGCGCTCTAAATAATATACCCAGGTATGGTATTATCAAATTTCTCGCCCGGCTCCTGGTCGAGCTGGGTCTACTCTTCGTGCCCGTGCCGATGATGGATATCCGGATAGTGCGGATGGAATGGATCAGTTCCAAGTGATGATGAACATGAGAATGTGGTTCGCCCGGCGGATCGGTGGGCGCATGAACATGTTGGTGGTGCTCGTCGTGCCAGTGGAGATGTTCATGGGTCATTGCTTCATGCCGATGCGGGTGAGCGTGGCGCTCAGTGAGGTGGAGCCACACGCCCACGATCATTAGGACGCCAGCCAACCAAAAAAACGGTAACGGTGGCTCCTGCAATAGGAGCAGTGAGAAAGCCGCACCGATGAACGGAGCGGTGGAAAAGTAAGCGCCGGTTCGTGCCGTACCAATATGCCGTAATGCTAACACAAAACAGGTAAGGCTGATGCCATAGCTCAAGAACCCAAGCGTAGCGGCCGCGGCCATTTCCGGAACTGTTGGAAAGGGAACACCAACAGCGAGCGCCAATCCAACGTTCGCTGTACCGGCGACGAGACCTTTGATCGCGGCGACGTGCATCGGATCGGCGGTTGAAATTTTGCGGGTTAAATTGTTGTCGATCGCCCAGCACAAACAGGCTCCGGCGATCCCGAGCGAGCCCCAAGGCAGGCCGAACTCCGGGCGCGATTGCCAGGAAAGTAAAACGCCCCCCAACAGGATTGCTGCCATTCCGAGGAGGATTCGGTGGTCGAAGTTTTCCTTAAAAACGAACCAGGCGATCAGCGCAGTCAAGACTCCTTCAAGGTTTAAGAGGAGGGACGCGGCCGAGGCCGGTGTAAGCGCCAAACCTAACATTAATAGGACGGGTGCAATAATACCGCCAGCCAGAACTGCGGCTCCCAGCCACGGTAAATCTTCTCGCCGTAACCGGGTCTCTCGATCTTTGCTCTTCAGCCAGAGCGACCGCAATCCGATCCACACCGCCAGGCCGACACCTGATCCGAGATAGAGGATCCCGGCCAAGAGCAACGGAGAGATGCGTCCGACAAGCAGCTTGCTGACCGGCGTGCTGGCCCCAAAAAGAGCCGCCGCCAGAATCGCCATCGTAACCCCTCTTGCCGGTTCGTTAATCTTCACGTTTTTCGATTGGTAACGGCTCCCAAACTTGGCAAGATCGTATGGCGACCGCGGCTAGAGGCTATTCTCCATCGACTGCGACACCGGCGTGATCTGCCCCGCACGGTAGATCAACACGCTACATTCTAAACCGTTCCCGGATCTTGGGCGGCACAAATTCCATATCGGATGTTTCGCGAATCGCCAGCTTGATCTGTGCTTCCAGAATATCAGGAGCAACCGGGCTTTGGTACTGGGCCAAGCACCGGTCGAGGGCTTCCATCGCCGAGATGTGAGCAGTCTGCACCAGTCGATATGTCTTGACGATAATCGCTTCCGCTCCAGCCGGCGTAAGCAGATCTGGAGTCGGCTTTTCGTAGACCGGAGCAAGATCCAGAGAGTAGCGTTTAGCCAACGAACGCAACAGCTCATAACCTTCTTCGGATGCACTGGTCGGAAAGATCGGAATTTTGAGATCAACTCGGCCCGGTCGTTTCAGATCCACCTCAATCAAGTCCGGCCGACTCGACGCAAGAACCCAGATCACTCTGCCGCGATTTTCCGGGCGACTCATTTCTGCAGCAATCATCGAGTAGATGCGGCCGGAAAGGCCGGCGTCTTGCCCACTGCTGTCCCGCTTTCCGAGCGCCTGATCCGCCTCATCAACAAAGACATAACAACGATCAAGCGCTTGTAATAGCCGGAAAATTTTCTCGAGATTTCCTTCGGTGCTACCGACCCACCGATCGCGAAAGTTCTTGAGTTTGACGACCGGCACGCGCGCCTCTCCCGCCAAGCATTCCACCAAAAACGTTTTACCAGTTCCCACCGGTCCGCAGATAAGGTAACCCATCGGCAGACCGCGTAAGTCGCCGGAGCGCCAAAGAATGAGATCCTGTCGAAAACATTCTTTTAGTTTTTCCTGACCAAACAGATCCTCCAGCGTTCGCTTTGGTTCGATAAACTCAATGAGGCCCTGGCATTCTTCCTCGACCAACAGTCGTTTTTGTCCGGCCAGATCGGCTTCGCACAGGCTCTCTTTCTCGTACTCCTTTAAGCGAAGCAGCCGATCCAGTCCATTGATTGTGATGCCGGCCAAGCCCTTGGCCAGCTGGCGAGAATTCACCTGATAGCCAGCAAGTGCGGTCGGATAGTTGCGGCCGACCAGATCGATTGCACTGCTCAAATCGTCGACCGTCGGCAGCGGTATCTTGATTCTGGCGGCTCGCGGATTTTGCACAACGATCGGGTGCAGATCGTTCAGGTTCTCGGTCAGCAGACAAGTGGCCACCGGGTGCCCACGCAGAAGCTCTTCGCTTGCCCATTCGCGGAGCAGGAGTGCCAGAGCATTCAAATCATAGTTCAAAACCCCAGGCACGGCTGGTGCAACCAAGTGCGAAGACTCCACGATCACTCCCACGGAAACCCGGCCCCGATTGATTCGGCCAAGATTGGCACAATAGCGCAAATAACGGGTCAAAAGTTCCGCTGCCGGCCGCGGCGCTCTAGGCAGTTCCGGTGCGACCTGGATTGGCGGCCATTCCTTGAGCTTTTCACCTCCTCGCTCCACCCGCAGGCCGTTGCCCAAATCGTAGTTAAAGATTACCTGGAATTGCGGCATCAGGACTCGCCTCAGGAAATCGACCAGTGACCCATGAATCGTTTCGTCATCGGCCTTAAACAGAAACCGGTCGTAGATGTTTCCGTAAAGAATGAATTGGTTCGCTGAGTCGCTCTCATAGAGGGCGATCATTTCCTTTGCCCAGCCTGGCAAGGTTTCACGAAGGTAAGGCATTGGAGGTTACAGGCTACAAGTTGCGCGTTGCGGGTTCCGTTTGCAAAGCTCTCGGGACGTTGGTGCCGGTAATCAGTAACCGGTAATCGGTAATCAGTTAAACAAGGAAGGTTGGCTATGTCTTCTACTGAACTACCGATTACTGATTACTCGCCTCCGAACTAGGTCGGGTCTGGCTGTCGTACTGGAATGCAATCTTTCTTCGAACGTTCCCGAGCCCAGGAAGGGGTGGCTCACCCAAAAGGCTTCCTTCAGGTACTTCACGATGGAGGTTGCAGGCTACCGGATGAGGGTTGCGAGTAGCCCTTCTACTGGGAAACCGGTCCCTTTGTTTCTTCATCGGCTTGCTCCGGCGGTCCCATGGTCTTCGTTTCTCCCTCCGGTTTTTTAGAGGATGTCTGGCCAGTGAGCGAGATACCCTCGGCGGCGGCAAAATCGGCCAGGGCTTGTTCCGCTAGCGCCTTGTGTTCTGCCTCCTTCAGCGCCACCCCGCCGGTGTCGAGAGTATCGCGGGCGACTCGCGCAGCTCCCGCCGCCCGTTGTCGCTCTTCTTCAACCATACTGCGAAGCCGTTCTAAAGTATCTCCGGATCCTCCGATCTGCGTGATCATACCCGAAGCCATCTGGGTAAGCTCGGCTGTTGCCCTCTTGATCTTCAGATCATCCAAACTGAAGCGCAAAGCTTCGATTTTGGATTGAGCATTTTTAATGGCCACATCCCGAGCGCGAATTAGCTCTCGATAGGTAGTCTCCGCCTGTTCGAGTTGAGTTCGATCCTCGGTGAGCTCCCGCTGAATCGTCTGGAGCCGCAAAGCGGTTTGTCCAGCAGCGTCGCGATTGTCCGAACGCAAGAGCGCGGTCGTCTTGGCGCGGAGCTCACGCTCCTCCACCTCCAGTTTTTTCACTTGGGTAATCAGGCGTTCACAGAGGCCGGCGTGGGCTGCCAGGCCCTGGTTATATTGGGCGATTTGTTTACGCAGATTCTCGCGCTCAACTTCGAGCAGAGCTTCTGGGTTTCGTTTCTCCAGACCGCCGACGAATAGCCCAAAAAAGCCTTGGATCAGGTTGCCAATTCGCTTGAACATGATGTGACAATGATTTGCTACATTCGGTACGCTGCCACATAACGAGTAAATTGTTAATCACTTCTGCTCCAGGGAAACCGCTGCCCCCATAGCAGACAAGCCGGATCGCTCGGGGCATGTACGGCCGGGAGGGCGAGCTTTTAAGAAAGTTCTTCGGAGAATTCTAATGACAATTCTTGCAGCGATGTCGTCTTAGAACCATAAAGAAAGCCGATCTTTTGGCGATAGTGAGTATGGGACTCAAGGGGCTTGTCGCACAGTGCTGATTTTATGGTCGTAGATAAAGTTCGTAGGTTGGCGCGTATTGGCATAAACGTTCCCAAGCTTATCGTTGGGTTGATGGTCGGCTGGACTATCGTATCTGCCGTAGCCGCCCGCGCTCAGAACGTAGTACCCGACCAGATTAACCCTCCCTTTGGATTCCAATGGGGTGAACCGGAAAAGGATATCGAAAAAACTATCGATCGCGCGCAAGCCCATATTGTTGCGCGTGACACTATCCGTGGTCGCGATGCCTGGACGGTGGAAGGTCTGATTCAACCGGCGCTCAAGCGCACGGTCATTTACTTCGGCTCAGAAAAAACATTGGTTGAAGTCGAATTGCAATATGAGCATCCCGACTGGAATTTGACAGCGTACGAGGATTTCCTCAATAGCGCGAAGCAAAGACTGGAATCGAAATACGGCCCCCCCACGGTTCTGGCTCGAGATAAGAAACCGGAAGGTGATGTGATGGAAACTGTCGTTGGTTATCAATGGCAACAATCGGGAAGTAGCGTGCAGCTCTTCTTCTATTCGGCAGAACGGAACAACGACATCTACCGCTCAGTAAGCTTGCATTATCGGGCCGGCTGACGCCGAGAACGCCGGCATTGCCCAGTGGGAATCACCGTGAGAACTGATTGGTGCGTCTAGGCGCTGAGCATTCCTCAATCAACCATGCATTGCTGGATTCGGGGACCGGGCGATGGCGACTGCGGTTTGAGACGGCATGACGCCAGCAGCTCCGGACCGATTTTTGGATTGCGCCAAATCAGGGGCGTTTGAGGGACAGTCGCCGCTACCAGAAATTGCGCCAACGCCTGAGGTTGTGTGTTCTTGTCCCCTCCAACCAGCGACGCTGTTTAATTTGCTATTCACCAACATGAAGGCGACTGAGTTTTGAGGCCGCTCAGAACCAGTCGCTCCGTTCCGATCCTTCAACTTAGCAACACCGGGCTGCTTCGCGGGATCCGACGTCGTCCCGGCGAAACAACCGACAACCTGAGAAAACCGGACTATGTCGGACAGGCTAGTCGCCGCTACCAATCACCAGTCACTTCTCACCTCTCACCGTTCTTTCGCTCTCGGCGCTCCCGGCCCTTCTCTATCGCGGCAGGAGGGTGCGCAGCGCGACGCCCATTGCGCGGTACCCAAAATGACCCTGGGGAACGACCGTGACCGGCAGCCCGCCCCAGGCCTGGGCCAACCGTTCCATGGTTTGCACCGGCACGATGCGATCATAAGCTCCGGCAATCAGCGTAATCCTCTTGGGATCGAGCAGCGGTCTACCGTGCAGTGGAGAGGAAAGGTGCGCATGTTGCAACGAGATCCCTCTTTTGACCCCTGCCTTGGTTAACTGCGCGCGGATACCGCGCCCCGCGGGGCTATCCCAGATCGCCTGTTCCACATCGGAGATTGGCTGAAGGAGCGCGATAAACTCGAAATCGGCTTCGACGAAGCTGAGTAATGCGCCGATCCATCCGCCGTAACTGGTTCCTATCAAGCCGAAGCGCCGGCAACCGCGGGCGCGACAATAATCCATCAGTTGTCTTATCTCTTTCACCGCCTGTCGCAGCGTCTCTCCATTCCGCGGCAGGTTTGCGGTGAGCGCAAGCGCCCCGTTGAAGTGCCCGCGCGGCACGCGAGAATAATGAAACGGCAAATGTGGGAAAATCGCATTCCAACCGTTTTTGTTAAATCGCCGGGCAATTCGCCGGTACCCGAAGTCGCTCGCCGACATCAGCGCATGCAAGAAAAAGACGGTTGGTGCAGGCCACCCGCCCGGGTAGGAGAGAAAGAGTCTGGCGTGGGCGGTCGCGTTCTCCGGAAAACCGACATTCACTGGACTTTGCCAGCGCAAGCAATGGGATGTGCCCCTCAATTCTTTCATCGGTTCCAAGGCATAAAATTCAGTCGGACTCAGTCCACTGCATTGCGTGACGTACCTCTCCAGATCCAGGGGACGGATCGTTTCGTTTCTGCCGAGCGGCTGCAATTGGTTGAGCATCAGACACATCACCGAATCAATCAGCTCGGCCTGCACTCGCGCGCAAATCTCTCTCATGAGCCTCGTGATTCGCTCTTGTTCCTCCGCAAAGCGGGAAGGTAGTCCTCCCGCTTGCGATATTGAGGAGTCGCTGGTAAATCGGCACTCTGAATTCCAAATTGTTCGATCGCCTGCTGTTTTAGTCGCAAAAAGGCCGTCGACACTTCTGCCGCCAGCGCTTCGCGAGCTTGCTCGCGCGGCAGATCGGTCCGCGGCCAAATTGGTTCTCCCGAGATCATCCAGACGGGGACTCGTCGGAGCGGCCACCAATTGCGCGCGCGATACAGCCGATCCGTCCCCAGGATCACACACGGTACGACCGGTTTTCCGGAGAGCAGACTAACTGCGATGAAACCCGGCCACATCGTAGCTCCCTCCAATACCGAGGTTGCGCCGGCTCGGATTCCGCCTTCCGGGAAGATCCCGACCACTCGCCCAAGCTTGAGTCGGTGTAAGGCTGTCCGCATCGGCCCGGAGTCTTTGCTGTTTCGCTTTACTGGGAAAGCGCTCAAGGCATTCATCAACCAGGCGCTCCAACGCGCTTGATATAACTCTTCCATCGCCATCCAGTCGATATATCGCAGAAACCAGCAACCGATCATTGGAGGATCAAAATGGCTGATATGGTTCGCGACAAGAATGTAACCACTTTGCAACGGAGGTGCCGCCCAAGACCGTTGCACTCGGCAGGAGAAGAAAAAAATCGTCCGGACTACGTAACGACTGAAAAAACTGAAGGGCCGATTGCCCGAGGAGACCACGGATTTCGTAGGGGGATTATCCGCGGATTTCACAGATTACGCTAAAGAAAATGCGGATCGCGAATCGCCCATTGCAGAATGGCCTTGGGGTTTTATGCTTCGGACTTCATTCCGCAATCCGCATTTCGCAATCCACATTTTCTTTAGCGGTTCATCAGAATGATCTTCGTGCCGATCGTAGCGACTGGGGTCATGCGTCGGCCATCGATCTGCAACCGGTCGTACCAATGATCAAGCCGATCCTGTCTGGCAACCAGAAATATCCGTTGATCGTTCCCCCAGAGCGCCTGGAACCGCTCCTCGGTCAAATAGAGATCGCGACCCAGGCCAAGATCGCGGGTCGCGAACTCCATTTTCGGGTTGGCGTTCAACCATTGAATGGAATGCGGAAGATAGAAGAAGAGACTGGTCAGGTCATTCGCCTCAAATTCGCAAACGACCTGATAGTCGGCTCCGCCGAGCTGCTGGATCGTAGAGGCGATTCGGGCCGAAGAAAACTCGTCTTCTACCAGATAGAGGCCACGATTGCTCACAAGAAAAAGAACGATCATTAAGCCTGCGCAGCTGCCCAGGATCGCGAGAGATCTGCTCTGGCGGGCAAAATAGACGATACACGCTCCCGCCAGCGCCAAGGTACAGCTTGCCACCAGCAGCAAAGGGACCAGACCGGACAAGCCGGAAATACCGACCAGTCCTCCCCACGCCGTCCGTCCATGGGTCACCGTATCTACCAGCTGGCTGGTTCCGAGCGGATGGCAAATCCAGAAAATCGCCACCGATAACCCGGCCAATCCGGCGACAACGAAGAGCCAGCCTGGAATTGAAAACAGGCGGGGGCGCGAAAATTTTGGGCCCGAAATAAAGAACCCGGCCACTCCGATGGCTACTGCTGGCCATGAGATCAACAGATAATAATCCTGGATCTTAGCGAATAGGATTCCAACCACGTTGATTAACAGAAAGAGTACCAGCAGGTGCCACTCACCTCGAAGCCAGGAGCTTCTCGACTCCCATAGAGTCAATACCGCTCCCGGGATGAAGAAACTCCAAGGAAAAAAAAGCGCGACATGCTCTAAGAAGAATTGGAGCAAGGGAACGCGATCGCTGTCGACGGGCCAACGCTGATTCAAGATATTTCCGAGCTGCTCATTTCCCAATTGATCCACCAGAAATCCCGGATATCGCAGCTCCGTCGCCACATACCACGGGGCGACCATTGCGAGGAATAAAATCCAGCCGTGTGGCCGAAAGAAAAAACGTCGCCACGTTTCCCTCGTTGACTTCTTCAGAGCGGCGCTTGCGCAGCCAACGACCAGGGGGACCAGCAAGGCGTGAAGGCCTTTAGTAAGTGTCCCCAGAGCCATCAAAGCCCAAGCGCATAACAGCCATCGATCCCGAACTGATCCTGATCCGCCTTGCAGCGCACAAACGAGTGCGTAGAACGTGCAAACGAAAAACAATGCCGAGAACGGCTCCGGCATGACCAAATGCGTAAAAAGGTAGGTCCCCAAAAATGTGGCTAGAATCAATGCCGCGCAAACTCCATAGATGCGGCGAACCGAAAGCCGTTGCACCAAAGCAGCCGTAACCAAGAACCAGCTTATGGTCGCCAAAACTACCGGAAATCGCGCGGCAAATTCGTTCTCTCCGAATAGCTGGAGCGAACCGATCTCGCACCAATAAACCAGAGGGGGCTTTTGCAGTCGCGGAATGCCATCCTGGGTCGGGATAAGCCAATCTCCACGGGATAACATTTCCCGGGCTGCGCCGGCGTACTGGCCGTCAATTTGATCGAACAAGCGCGGCACCCCGGCAGTAGCGATATATACCGCCGCAGCCAACAACAGAAGAAATACGAGGAGCGGTTGATCGACCCGATTGCGCCGATCGTCGACCCGAACCCGGTCCCTTGGTAAAACAATCTGTGCGGCGGTCAGCCTTTCAGTCGTTTGCATCCAATCAGTTTGTTTGTTATCGCACCGAAAGTTCGCTGTATCCACGTCATCCGCACCTACTCGAAGGTATCAAAATGCAATGTACCTTTTGCAGCCTGGGTGCCGCCACAAACTGCCGACCGAGCGACTGATACATCCAGATACGCTTGATTCAAGCAAAAGGGATGCAACCGTACTGGTTAACGGCGGACGAGATAAGACGAATCCGAAATTCAAACACAATTCGACGTTTCACTGTCGAAATCACGAGGTTTTTATGACCCCAGAAGAACAAAATCTGATCGAAGGACTGTTTCAGCGTTTGCGGCAAGCCGACACTAACCCCAAGGACGCCCAAGCAGAACAATTGATTCGGGCGAAGACAGCCGAGTTGCCATCGGCCACTTACCTACTCGTACAGGCTGTGCTGGTACAGGAGCATGCTCTCGCTAATGCACAGGCGAAAATCGCCGATTTGGAAAGTCAACTCCGGGCCGCTCAGGCTCAGCCGGTTGCCGGCGGCGGTGGAAGTTTCTTGTCTGGGGTTTCGCGTCTGTTCGGAAACAAGCCGCAGTCGGAAGCGGCACCACCGCCCCCTTTGCCGCGGCAAGCACCAGTGCCGCAGCAGGCTCAGTCAACGCCTCCTCCGATCACTGTAGTTCCTCAAAGCACGCCCTATCCTTCAACGGTCAATCTAGGACCTAGCTCCGGCGGTAGCTTTCTTCAAAGCGCAATGGCTACTGCCGCTGGAGTCGCCGGAGGCCAGCTTCTCTTTCAAGGAATTGAAAGTCTGATCGGCCACAATGCCGGACCCTTTGGACCAGCACTCGAATCTCGCGGCTTTTACCCAGGTGGCGGGGGCGGCAGTACCGAGATAGTCAACAACTACTATGGCACTGAGACACCCGGGGGCTCCGAGCATCAGAACGTACAGTCAGACAATTTCACTCCAGGAGCAAACGAACCATTTAAGGATGCGGATCTGACCCGAGATCAAGACCTGGGCGACTCGGCCGATCAGACCGATTTAGTCGATGCCGACACCCAGGATTCCGGATTCGATCTGGCGGGAGGCGACGATTCCGGATTCGAGTCGGATGATAGTTCATTTTCCGGTTCGGACGATAATCTGGTGTGAGATGAGAGACGGAGGCAAGAAGCCGGAAGCCAGAATTTAGAATCTTGTCACGATTGGCTCACCTTAGCCGATCTGACAAATCCAGGCTGCCGAACTCCTCAGTAAAGGGCATGCTTTGTCCGGATACTGAGCAATTCCACCTACTGCATTCTTGCTTCCGGCTTCTGCCGACGTCTTGTACAATGAACGTAACCGGGATAATTTAAGAACGTCTGAGCTGAAAGCATCCCTCAAATGTACGCGAGTGTTCTGGTTGCGATATTTTCAGTTCTCTCGACGTGTGCTGCTTTCGCGCAATATTCTGTGGAAATCGATCTCGGTGATCAGAAGGCGTATCTGCTTTACGACGGACGGGCGGTGATGGAATCGCCGATCAGCACCGGTCGTTATGGGCATCTTACCCCGGCCGGCTCCTATCAAATCACCAGTAAAGATCTGAATCATACTTCGAGTATCTACGGAAAGATCGTCGATCGTAGCGGTCGGACCGTAGTTGCCGATGCGGATATCGATATGATTGTTCCGGCCGGTACCAGGTTCGTAAACGCGCCGATGCGCTATTTCATGCAGTTCGCTCCGGGAATTGGAATGCACGCGGGCTATCTCCCCGGTTACCCGGCTTCCCATGGATGTGTACGTATGCCAGAAGCAAAGGCGATTGCATTTTTCCAAGCCGTGGCGGCGGGAACTCCGGTCAATGTTTTCGGAACGACACCCCGAGGACGACTTTATCAAGCCGGTTATCCCGGTGGTCCCGTGCGTGAGAGTATCGAGGCGCAGCAGCGTCCGCGTCGCTCCTTTTGGGATTTTTTCGGATTATAATCTAAATAGCCTTCGCGATCCGGTGATTCTATGCTGGGGATTCGCGCTTTTCCAGAGAGAGCGGGCCACTGTACGGCTTCGCATCTTTCCAAAATTAGAAACTCGACAAGGCTCGATTCCCGCGATTACTTCGCGGTCTGATGGACGTGAGCATCGATGTCGCCCGAATGCGC
>DASTDH010000233.1:0-5244 GCA_035710445.1 Chthoniobacterales bacterium | reverse complement strand
TGCTTCGATAAGACTGCCCGGCCGCCAGTCGCAGGATCACCTTAGCACGCCGCACTTCTCCGGCCTTCATCGTTCGCGAAGCCGCCATTCTTTTCAGTTCCCGCCGCTCATGCGGCGCCAATTTCAACCTCGTTGTTGACATCCACTTAACTTATCAAATATCCGATTTGGAAATCAATGAAACGATGCACTAGCATATGTGTTCATACGTTATGCATCCTCCAATCGCAAAATGATACAGCGTACGTACCACGTCGGCTCCAAAAATCACGAACGAAACGCCGCAACGCGTCGCAGAGCAGACGAGAGGCCACGGTAACGTCCATGTCGCCGGGGGGAGAGCGAATACCTTTAGCCAAAGGTCTTTGGGGGGCGACACCAAAGCAGGTTTTGACCGCCGACAGAGCTGGGGAGAGCAGACATTCGCTCAGAGCCATCGCCTAGTGGAGCGAAATTTCCATGATAGCCGTTTGAATCTCGATTGAGTCAGATTGGTCGTAGGTTTCCCGCAATGCCTCGATAAGAAATCGAGAAATACGATAAGTTCGTTCCAAAGTTCTTATCTCTGCGCGCACTTCGAAATTGCCATACGTCGCAATCCTTAAAGGGAAGCCTTGCTCGCCCTCTGTTGCCCGAACCTCTCGGATCCGATAGCATTGATGACGATTTTAGATCGCTATTTTCCTCCGTTTTCACTGATCAACAGAGCCTCTGCTAGAAGCGATTCGCCCTCTCCTATCCACCAGGTGCTCGCGCCGTGGCTAGCCCCAGGAGCGCCAGCGAGATAAGCAATAGCAAAATTAGCGCTTCCATTTCTTTTCTGGGTTCTAATTGGGGTTCTGGTTGGCGGCAGAACTACCGAGCGCCATTTTTTACAAAGGGTTTCTAGTTTTCGAGTTTCGCAAATTCCGCGTCGCATCTTTGAGTCGAGAGCGGTCGATAAATGGATCGACGGACTGGATTAATGCAATTCGGAGATTCCTTTGCGTCTAATTTAGATGTAAGCTTGCCAGAGGATCTAAGGATGAAACCGATCAAGAGCCTGGCAGTAAATGGTGCCGGCTGGTTTCGAACCACGCGTTGGAGCGGCGCCCTTCTTTCCACTCAAGTGCCTGGTTCGCGAACGATTGGTCAGCACACCATGGATGAGGAAACTCATGCTTTGTGCGAAGCGTTAATTGCTTCGGCAGCGCTCCTTTGGTCGTGAAGACTGAGAGCAAACGGGCTTGTCAAGTGTGCGGTGCCGTATTGGGCGATGACAGCAATTTGTGTCCGGTTTGTGCACTGCACGGAGCTCTCGACAATAAGCGGGTCACCAGCGAATCATCCATCGAGCCGACTCTTTCGCTTTCCCGACTCAGGTTCGAACACTACGAGGTCCTGACCCACGAAGACGGGAAACCGTTTGAGTTGGGCCACGGGGCGATGGGTGTCACTTACAAGGCGATGGATACGCTTCTACGTCGCCCAGTGGCGCTGAAAGTAATCGCCTCGCGACTCGTTGAGAACGAGCCGCTCAAACACCGCTTCATTAGAGAGGCCCGAGCCGCAGCGTCCCTGCGGCATCCTAATATCGCCTCCGTCTTTTACCTCGGCTCGACCGAGTCGTTGTACTTCTATGCGATGGAGCTTGTCCCTGGCAAGACTCTCGAAGACGTCATTACAACCCAAGGTCCGCTGAATGTGATGGTCGCCTTGGACATCACTGCACAGGTCGCCTCCGCTCTGGCTGCAGCCCATCAAGCGGGGCTTGTTCACCGGGATATCAAGCCAGCTAACATCATTGTCTCCTTCGACAACAGAAATCGCCCAGCCATCAAAGTCATCGATTTTGGCCTAGTGAAAGTGCCTGCCGAAACTTTCGATGACTCCTCGGCCTCCGAGCCCGGCATTTTTCTGGGAACGCCCCGCTACGCGAGTCCCGAGCAGTTCGATGATCGACCGGTAGATATTCGCTCCGATATCTATTCGATTGGGATCACTCTCTGGCACATGCTGACGAAAAGTACGCCGTTCGACGGTTCCCCGGCTAAGGTGGCTGGGCAGCATCTCCAGGCTTCCTTGCCGATCCGTCAATTACGGCATTTGCCGCAACCGGTTGCTACGCTGGTAACTCATCTCTTGGAAAAAGATCCGGATGATCGGCCGCAGACGCCGGAAGAATTACTTGTAATCTTGAGGGTGACCATGCGAGCGCTGGGCGCCCCCCACGGCATTCTTCCGCCGGAGTCGGCCCCAATTGCACCACCTTTGCGATGGACGCCGAACCTGCGGAGAAAGATTTATCTGGGAGCTGCTGGCCTGTTGGCTGGAGGGGTTCTTATAATCCTGCTCCTTCCCTCGGTCACTCATCGGCCGCCTGTCGAACTTCAAAGGTCAGTTGCGGTTCTTCCGTTTGATAACATCGGGAACAGCTCCGACCGAGAATATTTCAGTGATGGGTTGACCAGCGAAGTCATTTTTGAGCTGTCAAAAATCTCCGATCTGCGGGTCATCTCGCGTGATTCGGTGTTGCGTTACAAGCTGGTCCCCAACGCGGGCCGAAACGGTCTGAGACAGATCGGCAGTGAACTGGAGGTAGCGGCCATTCTTGAAAGCAGCGTTCAACGCGTTGAGAACCGGGTGAAGATCTTCACGATTCTTTACGACGCACGAACCGAGAAACGGTTATGGGGAAAATCGTACGACCGCGAGATGAAGGATATTTTCGCCATTCAAAGCGACCTGGCACAAAACATCGCGACGGCTCTCAGGGTCAGGCTCTCGCGTGACGAGCGGACCAATCTCGAGCAAAAACCCACCGAGAGTTTTGAAGCCTACGATCTCTATCTGCGAGGTATGGCTTTTTACGAATTGCGCCACAAGGAGGACAATGAAAGGGCTATCTCTCTTTTCCGGCAGGCGATCGAGCAAGACCCAAAGTTTGCCCTCGGCTACGCCGGCCTCGCGAACGCTTACATTGACCGCGTCGGGCTTTACGAGGGCGAGACATTCTGGTTGGACTCGGCCATCGACGTCTGCCGGCAGGCTATTGACCTTGATTCTGGGCCGGGTCGTGATGCTGGGCTGGTTCGCGTATACGCCGCGCTCGGTCGCGCGTTCAGTCACAAGGGGTTGGATGACCAGGCTGGCAAGTACACCGAGAAAGCTCTTAAGCTCGCCCCAAACGACGTGGAAGCTAACAAGCGAAAAATATACCAACTTACAGTGTCAGGTCAGCTCGATGAAAAATATAGGCTTCTGCTTAAATGCCACACGCTTGATCCCAACGATCCTTGGGAGCCATATGTCCTCGCCAAAATCAGCGCGTCGGTTGGGGAGAAGGACCTTACGGAAAAGTGGATGCAGCGTGCGCTCGACCTTGAAACCGACGCAGAACGTCATCATTTGATGGAGTCCGAGCGCATGATCTTTCGCCGCGATTTTCCCGGGGCACTGATTGGCTTACGGGATCTGCCGCCCGAGCTCGCAACGTATAGCCACACTGTCTCTGAGTTGGTCACTGCGTGCTCGGTACGCGTCGGCGACTGGCCGAGGGTGGTCGAATTCGCGAGCGCCCAGTTGGCCCGGGTTCCTGGTTACTATAGCTGGGACACCCGGGCCTTGCCCTACCTTGCTCTTGCCGCGCGCGCGTCAGGGCATGAGACCGAGGTGCGGGAGAAAGCAGAGCGCCTTGTGGCTTTAGCCGGAGAAAACTCAACGAGAGTAGAACCAAACTTCTGGGGTCACTACTATTTGGCGGTGGGGAATCGTTTTCTAGGCCGAAAGGAAGAGGCTTACAAGCATCTGCAGCATGTCTTTCCCAGCGTCCTCTCAGAGCTGCCACTGATGCGTGACGATCCGAGCACCGATGTGTTTGCGGACGATGCAGAGTTCCGACAAATGATGTCAGATGTCGAAAAGGAGAACGAAAAAACCCGGGCTCGGATTCGGGAAATCGAGAATAAATTTTGATCGGGTTGCCACGCCGGAAGCCAAGGAACAGCGTAAATGTACCTATTGCTGGGAGAACTACATGACCCTGTCTGTAGCGCCGTACTACTGTCGCTTGAGTCGAGAGGCCATAACGTCAGTATCATTGGGAATCCTATGTGCAGGCCTATGCGGCTTGCCTGGCAGTTCGATACTCTTAACTCGGCGAGTCGACTTAGTTGGGAGGATGGAACGCATCTTTCGCATGAGGAGATCGAGGGCGTGCTGGTGCGCCGACCGGGATGCGTTCCTTCCGATGGTTGGAGCTCGGCGGACCTAAGCTATGTGCAGATGGAGACGCATGCGGCCCTTCTCGGCTGGCTTTGGAGTCTCGAGTGCCCAGTTGTTAACCGTTATCCAGCCTTGCTCTGGTATCGGCGTCATACACCGCTTCTTTTCTGGCAACTTTGGCTTGAACGGTGCGGATTACGTACGCTGCCGGCATTGATTAGCAATGTCGAGCAAGAGGCACGCGCCTTTGGCGCAGTTCTCGGGGACCAGACTGTCTATGCGCCGCTCACTGCTGCGGCCCGCTATCGTCTAGGTTGCGACAATGATTGGAATAAGCTGTCGATCTTGCAAACCGTTGGGCCGGTGCATCTCACTCTAGCATCAATGGATTTGCGCTCGGCGTGCGTAGTCGGCTCGCGTGTAGTCTGGGACGGCAATACGCCCCCGGACGCGGAAGTACTCGAACCGGCGTTCACTCACTTTTCCGCCCTTGTCGGACTAACTTTCGTCGAGATATTTACGAGTCCCGCTGTAGACGGTACGCGCGTCGCGGCGGTTAATCCTTATCCCTGCTTCGAAGATTTCGGTCAAGCGGCCCAATACGAAATCGTAGCCGAATTGGTCCGACTGCTTACCGCGGACTCGGTTCCCTGTAAATAACCCATAGCTTTGGCGAAAGGAGGAGTAAGGCGTGATCCTTGTGTGCGGCGGCTTGGCCGATCCAATGACTGAACTCGTTTGCGCTCGACTCGCAGAGTGCGGCTATTCTTATCGGCTGCTTGATCTGGCGGTCTACCCCGCCGGCTTTCAGGTGAACTGGCGCTGGCAAGGCGGGCATCCAACCGGTTATATCACTAGTAAGGACTGGCGAGTCAGTCTCGAGGAACTGAGCGGCGTCTATTTCCGATCCCTGGGACCAGAGGGCCGGCTACGGCCGCCCAATGTCGCGCCAGAGTTCGTGTCCGCGCTCCGTGCGGAGCGAGACAGCGAATTGGCGGTGCTTCTCGAGTCGCTACCCTGTCTTGTTATGAACCGTATGGC
>DASTDH010000232.1:0-3753 GCA_035710445.1 Chthoniobacterales bacterium | reverse complement strand
AACCCTTGCTCCGAGTTATGACCACTAAACGGCAGGTTGGAGGTGACCGCTGCAGCGCGTACTCCTGGTATTCCACTCATCTTCTCCAAAAGGTTCTCGTAGAACCCGCGGCGATTTGCATCGGCGGAATATTTCGAAGGTGGCAACGAAATTCCAACCGTGAGCAAATGATCACGCCTGAACCCCAGCCGAACATCCTGAATCATTTGAAAACTCCTGCCTAAAAGCCCGGTTACCATGAGGAGGACGCACGCTAACGCGACCTGACCAATAACCAAAATTGCCTGACTGCGCAGCGGCCGTTGTCCGATCGTGCCACTTCGGCCCCCCTCCTCTTTCAGCGCAGAGTTCAGGTCCGTTCTAGAAATCCTCCACGCTGGCACCACGCCAAATAGAAAAGCGGTAGCAACGGTAACGAGAAGTGAGAAAACCAACACGACGCTATCTACTCCAACTTCTTGCAGACGTGGTATGTCTTTCGGGCCCAGCGCAATAATTCCATTAACAATCCAAAACGTGAAAAACAGTCCAAGAACACCTCCTAGTATAGACAGGACGAAGCTTTCCATCATCAGCTGGCCGATGATCCGTTGACGACTAGCACCGAGGGCAGCTCGAACCACAATTTCTCGGTGCCGGCCACTAGCCCGACTCAGCAACAAATTGGCCATGTTGGCGCATGTAATCAATAGCAGGAGGAATACTGTGCCCATGAGAAACCAAAGCGTTGCGCTATACCCTCCTGCTACACTCTTAAGCAACGGAATCAGTACACTGCTAACTCCTGCGTTAGTGTCCGGATAACGTACTTGAAGATTACCGGAGATAAGAAGCAAATCGGCCTCGGCCTGTTCCTGGCTGACTCCCTTTTTTAATCTTCCGACGCAATCGAATTGGTAGCTGTCGCGTTTGCTCACGAAGCTCCGATCCGGGTTGAGGGTCAACGGCAGATACAGATCAGCACGCCGGGCGACCTCAAAAGTCATCGGAAACACTCCAATAACTTCCACGCTCATCCCATTGATGGTCAACTTACGCCCAATGATTTCCGGGTCGCCCTGAAAACGACTGCGCCAAAGCCGTTCCCCTAACAGGACAACGCCGGCCATACCTCGCTCTTCTTCTTCGGAGAACTGGCGACCCACCACCGGCGAAACCTTCATTACTCTGCAATAGCTGGCCGTGATGTATGCTCCTCGGAATCGTTCCGGATCGCCGTCTTTAGTCAAGTTGAAGTCACTCAGTCTGAAGAGTGACAGATCATCGAAAGTACGTTGGGCAGTCCGCCAATCCAGATAATCAGGATAAGACACTGGCGAGTATTCGCGGCCGGAGTTTGGAAACGTTTCCCAAAGCTTCATCAGTCGATCCGGATCAGGATAAGGCAACGGGCGCAGTAACACCGCATCAAACAGGCTAAAGATGGCCGTATTCGCGGCGATCCCTAGGGCTAAGACTAGAATGGTAGTGATACTAAAGCCCGGTGACTTGAGAAGTACGCGGATCGTGTAACGGAGATGGGCTAGCAGGGTGTTCACTGTTGGCGGTTAGCAGCTAGCGGTTACCAGTCAGCAGTAGCTGTCGTACTCGTGCTCGTCCTCAGTCTTTGCGTTCTTTTGTGGCTAACCTGTCTCGAATGTCCAATCGCGGCGGCCCGGAACGGACCCCCCTACCAAGTGCGCTGCACTGCCTGCTGGATTCCGGCTTTCGTATTCCATCTTTGTGTGCTCTGTGCTCTTTGCGGCTTATTCTCTCAATGCCGTAATCGGATCAATTCGGGTGGCGCGTAAAGCGGGTAATAGACAGGCTAAAAATGCCGCTAGACCGAGAATACCGACCGCGGTCAAAAGCCCGACGGGATCGGTGCCGGATACACCATAGAGCATGCTCTGGATCAGATGGATCAGGCCAACTGCACCGGCTATCCCAATGGCCAAGCCGACCCCAACGATTTTGAACCCTTGCCTGATTGTCGAGCCGAGAATGTTTTGCGACTGCGCGCCCAGCGCCATGCGAACCCCAATCTCCCGTGTTCGCCGAGCAATCGAATACGCCAGCACACCGTAAAGACCAACTGCCGCTAGAATTAAAGCGAGCAAGGAAAAGAGGCTCACCAAAATTACCGAGAGGCGCTGGGTCGCCAGCCTGTCCGCGACCCGATTCTCCATCGTCTTGACGTCAAAGACTGGTAGATCTGGATTAACCGACCTGACTGCCTGCCTGACAATAGCGAGCAGCCCAAGCGGATCACCTTGCGTACGCAAGACAATGGTCGTCTGAAGGTCCGGTTTTTGCCCTATCGGCATATAAAGTTGAGCGTACGGCTGTTCATCGAGCTCGTTGTGGCGCACTGTGCGGACAATACCAACGACGGTGTATCGGACGTGCTCGCGCGATTGAATAGAATCAGCTAGCTGTTTACCAAGGGGATCCTCGCCCGGAAAGAGACGATTCGCGAAACCTTCATCGATGACGACGACCGGGGTGCTATCGATTCTATCCTCTACATTAAAGGTGCGCCCGCGTACCAATCGAATACCCATCGTATGGAAGTAGTCCGGAGAGACCGATGCATACTCAGCTGACGGTTCCTGGCCCGGTTTCGGATCTGGGCGACCTACCACCACAAAACCCATCTGCGAATCACTACCGTTAAATGGAAGGTTGGTATTGAGCGCAACCGCGTCAGTACCGGGCAGGCCGTGGATCTTTTCCAGGAGCAAGTCATAAAAATTAACCATCGGTTTGATGTTCGCTGATTGTCCCGGTTCGTTGCGATATTTGGAGCCGGGCAGCTTGATTCCGACCGTGAGCAGGCGATTAGGATCAAAGCCGAGCGGAACATTGTTCAGCGCCCGGTAACTTTGGATGAGCGAGCCCGCAGCGACCAAAAGGAGGCTGGCCATCGCGACTTGGCAGATAACCAATAATCCCTGGCTACGCTGCCGAGCCGCTGTACTACCGCGGCCGCCCGTATCCTCCAGCGCCACGCCAATGTCGGCGCGCGAAATCTTCCAGGCCGGCCAAAGACCAAACAACAAGCCGCTGCCCAGCGTCAAGATACCAGTAAATAGAAGGACGGGTCCATTCAGATGGATTTGCCGAAACCGAGCTACATCGTGAGGTGCGAGAGCGACAATCGCATCGGTGCTCCAGGCCGCAAAGATCAACCCGAGTGCGCCTCCGAGCAGAGCTAACAGAATACTTTCCGTTAACAGCTGTGCTATGATTCGAACCCGACTCGCCCCGAGCGCGGCGCGCAGCGCTATCTCCCTTTGTCGCGCAATTGCTCTTCCAAGCAGCAGATTCGCTATATTCGCACAAGCAATCATGAGTACGAGTCCTACCACGCCCAGAAGAACCGACAGCGTCGTCCGGTATCGGCCAACCGTGTCGTCAAGAAGAGATTCGAGTTTGATCGCACTGCCGGAGTTGGTCTCGGGATAGCGTGATTCCAGGTTCTTCGAGATCACCGCGAGATCGGCGGCTGCTTGGTCAGTGGAGACACCTTGCTTGAGACGGCCGATGCAATACAGACCTGGATGATCATCTCTATTGTTAAAATAAGGTCGATCGGCGTAAAAGCCGAACGGAACATAAACATCTACCCTTTCTGGATTCGTTAACTCCCCTGCCACCACTCCAATAACCTCATAACTGATATCGTTCAGGACCAGCGTGCGACCGATCACCTTAGGATCAGCCCCGAAGCGGTTCCTCCAGAATCTCTCACCTAAGACAACGACATTCGCG
>DASTDH010000231.1:0-5239 GCA_035710445.1 Chthoniobacterales bacterium | reverse complement strand
GCGCAAAGAGTTTACCAGGTCGATGATTCAAATGGCCGGCATGGTCCCCGTGCTCGTGGTCATCTGTGTTCTCTTCGCCTTTCTCACGCCGAATTTTCTTACTCAGAACAACATGGTCAACGTGGTTCGCCAGGCGTCGATTAACATCGTGCTGGCGGCCGGAATGACGTTCGTGATTCTCACCGGCGGAATCGATCTGGCTGTCGGATCGGTGCTCGGCTTTACCGCGGTCATCGCGGTTGTTGTTTCCTTGATTCCGGGCTTGGATTGGGCGGCAGTTCCAGCCGCGCTGCTGGTCGGAGCGCTGGTTGGAGTGCTGACCGGCATGACGGTCGCCTATGTCGGACTCCCCCCCTTCATCGTCACGCTTGGTACCTACACGGCGATTCGTGGGGCTGCTTATCTTGCGGCTGGAGGGACCACAGTAATCAACAGCAAAATCGGCTTTGCCTGGATAGGGAACGGGTACGTTGGTCCGGTGCCCTGGCTGGTGATTATCGCTCTCCTAACCATCGCCGTTAGTGCTTTTATCCTGCACAGTACGGTTTTAGGTGTGCACGTGTATGCCGTCGGAGGCAATCCTCAGGCGGCCCGGTTGACCGGCATTCCCGTTCCGCTGGTATTGATTTTTGTTTATGGCGCAAGCGGGCTGCTCTCCGGTCTAGGCGGTGTGATGAGTGCCAGCCGTCTCTATAGTGCCCAAGGGCAATTGGGTATTGGCTACGAGTTGGATGCAATCGCAGCGGTTATCTTGGGCGGTACCAGTTTCTCTGGAGGAATCGGAACTGTATTCGGCACGCTGATCGGTGCCTTAATTATTGCTGTCCTCAATAACGGACTCACGTTGATGAACGTCTCCTTCTATTGGCAATTGGTCATTAAGGGAGCTGTCATCATTCTGGCGGTGATGCTCGATAAATTGCGGACACGCGGCCAGGCGGCGTAGGCAAATGAAAGTGAGGTAATCGCGGTTTTGTCTCTATGAGAAATCACTCTCCTGTCTTGGTCGGTGGCGAAGCTCTCTTCGATTTTATCTCCGCAGAGATTGGATCCGGATTAGGCGCCAGTAAAACGTTCGAAAAACGGGTAGGTGGTTCTCCGTTTAACATCGCAGTCGGTGTTCGGCGCTTGGGTGTCCCGGTCTCTTTCGTTGGAAAATTTGGTGACGACCAGTTTGGTGAAGCGTTGGTTGAGTTCCTCAAAAACGAGTCCATCGATGTGACGCACATTGTCCGAGAGGAAGGGACAAAAACCACGCTGGCATTCGTTGCCGTCGATAAGGAAGGAAAACCCGAATTTCGTTTCTATCGCGACCATGCCGCAGACATTTCGCTTCGGAGCGATGAATTGGGCGACCTCGAACCCCGTGCTTTTTCCGTTTTTCACTGCGGTGGCATCGTCCTCGCCGAAGAACCATCAGCTTCTGCGTTTGCTTCACTTGCCGATCTTTTCGCCGAAAACCAGATTCCCGTTTCTCTGGATCCAACGGTTCGGCAATCTCTGATCTCTGATCCAGATCAATATCGTGCATTTCTCCACAGAATGATAGAAAAGGTCAGCATTTTGAAGCTTAGTGACGAAGAGTTGTGGTTCCTGACCGGAACCAAGGACTTTGATGAGGGCATCAGAGTATTACCTACCAAAGAGGGCGCGCTAATCTTTGTTACTCTTGGCCGGGAAGGTGCCTCGGTTTACCGGGATGGGATCAAGATCTCGCACGCTCCCGGGTTTGATGTCAAAGCGGTGGAAACAACCGGATGCGGCGACTGCTTTATGGCAGCTATTCTGGCGGCGCTTGCAGGTAATTCTATAGCAGGTTTGGCCCAAATGGGAGCGGACGCACTCAGATCGAGCATGCGCTTCGCTAACGCGGCTGCCGCAATGGTAGCGACCCGCATCGGCGCCGCGGAAGCGAATCCGACTCGGCAAGAAGTGGAACGATTCTTAGCGGAGATTGTATGAGTTAACAGAAACATTAGTACTCGGCCGACTGGATCCAGCGACAAAGAAAGCCCCCTATGTCCCATCGCAATTCGGAAGAGGAGTTCAAAGAATTAACTGCCGGGTTTTTTCAAGGCAAGATCACGCGGCGTCGATTTATTCGACGAGCTGCGCAGCTCGGATTTTCGGCTGCCCTGCTGAGCCGGAATTTATCGGACTCTTTTGCGGCCAATGAGAATTTACTCGATTCGTCGCCGTTGGCCCCCAATGAGTCGCCGGTTACGAAGGAACGCGTCGAGTACCTGAAGTCCAAACCGTACAGAAATACCACAATCAACGTCATGGCTCTGAGATCGGCAGTCGGAGACTGCTTGGAATATCATGCGCCAAGGTGGGAGGAGGAGACCGGCGCTCGCGTGAACGTTACCAAGGTTCCGATCGATACACTCCATCAACAGATTTTTGCTGATCTGAAAACCGGGCCTGGTCAATATGACGCCTATCAGACCGCTGCATGGTTCTATGGTGACTTTTTCACCTCTCAAGAACCGTATGTTGTCGAGATCGAGCCATTTCTCAAAGACCCGAAATATCCTTACTGGGATCCGGACCAATTCTTGCCAAGTATGAAGCGACTTTATACCTGGCAAGGGAAACTGTATGGCGTCTTATTCGATGCCGACGCCCAGATTTTATACTACCGGAAAGATGTATTGGGCAACGCGAACTATCAGGAACGCTTTAAAAGCAAACTGGGTTACGAGTTGCCGAATCCCCCGAAGAATATGCACGAGATGCATGACGTAGCATCGTTCTTCACGGGTTGGGATTGGAATGGCGACGGAAAGGACGATTGGGGAATTTCGCTTCATGCCAAGGCTAACGAACAAGGATTTTTCCATTTCCTAACTCTTGCGGCGCCTTATGTCGTTTCACCGAATAACAAGTATTTTTACTTCAACCCAGACGACATGAAACCTCTGATCAACTCGGAGGGGCATCTTCGAGCGCTGGAAGATTACGTAAAGTTCCTGGCCAACGGTCCGAAAGAACAAATCAATTGGACTCTTCCTGAGGGATGGAATCCGTTCCTGACCGGACACGCTGTCATGGAAGCAACCTGGGGCGATCTGCCCACATTGGCCCAGGACCGCGCGCGCTCCAGCGTCCAGGGTCGAGTCGGTGCAGCGATCATACCCGGCACGACCGAAGCCTTTAATCCGATCACAAGTCAATGGGAAAAATATCCGCTTAATGTAGTCGGGAACACGAACGGAGGGAGCTGGCATTGCGTGATCTCGTATCGGTCGAAGAAGAAAGAGGCGATCTATGATTTTCTTGCCTTCATGGCCAACAAGAAGAACGCCTTTTTCAATGTCTCCAAAGGTTGGACTGGGGTGCAGCCAGCCATGAAGTACGAATATTTTCCGCCGGTTGGTACCGGAAGCGTTGTGGAGTGGGAGAATGAGGGGTGGGACAAAGATGATGCGATCACGTATCTTAACGCGTATTACGCAAACCTCGTCCTTCCGGATCAGGAAATATATCTGAGAATCCCAGGGGCCGCGGAGTATTGGCACGAACTCGATGTCCGTGTCTCATCCGTTTTGGCGGGTGAGACGCAACCAAAAGCGGCCCTCGATGATATATCTAATGCATGGGAGCAGATCACCGATCGTTACGGCAGAGAGGGTCAGAAGAGACTTTATAGGGAGTCCTATTCCGCCGAGGGTTCGATGTTCTAAATGGGCTAGTAGCCAGTAGCAAGCTATGAACTTAAAGATCCCATCGGAAGATACCCTCGCTATCATCATGGGTGGTGGCGCTGGCACGCGGCTGTTTCCTTTAACAAAAGAACGCGCTAAACCAGCAGTGCCGCTGGCCGGCAAGTACCGCTTGGTAGACATTCCGATCAGCAATTGCCTCAATGGCGGTTTTCGGCAGATCTACGTGCTGACACAATTTAATAGCGAGTCGCTGCATCGTCACATCACCACCAGCTACAAATTCGACAATTTTACAAAGAGTTTCGTGGAAATCTTAGCCGCCCAGCAAACGCCGGAGGGCGCCAGCTGGTACCAGGGAACGGCTGACGCGGTGCGCAAGAACCTCCGATACTTTCTGGAGCGCCCTTACAGGCATTACCTCATCTTAAGCGGCGATCAGCTATACCGCATGGATTACTGCGATCTGCTGCAAGCCCACTTTCAAACGGGCGCCGACATCACTCTGGGCACAACTCCGGTCGACCGCCAGGCGGCATCAAGCTTTGGCGTCATGCACAGCGACGCAAGGCGGCGCATTTTCCGCTTTGAAGAGAAACCCAAAGACGCGAAAATCCTGGACGAATTGCGAATCCCACCCGAACTGCTGACCGAGTTGGGTCGTCCGGCTGATGCCGAGCTTTACCAGGGGTCGATGGGTATCTACGTCTTTAACCGGCAGATTTTAGTCGACGCCTTGGCCAATAATTACGACGACTTCGGCAAGCACGTCATCCCGGCCTCGCTGCAGAAGTACAAGGTCTTTGCCTATATCTTTCAGGGATACTGGGAAGACATAGGTACGGTACGAGCCTTTTTTGAAGCCAACCTCGCTTTGACCGACACACTTCCACCCTACAACTTCTTTGACCACCTCAATCCGATCTACACTCACGCCCGATTCCTGCCAGCCAGTAAAATTAACGGGGCCCAAGTAAATAGAGCAATCATCGCAGACGGTTGTATCATTACCGACGCGAATATCGAGCGGGCGGTCATCGGTATTCGAAGCGTGATCGAAAACGGGTCTCGAATCCGCAATTCAGTTTTGATGGGAGCGGATTTTTACCAGCAGGAGGATCCGCAACCGGGGTCAGACCGTCCCCCGCTGGGCATAGGACAACATTGCGTTATTGAGGGAGCTATTATCGACAAGAACGCCCGTATCGGAGACGGGGTCGTGATAACGCCCGAAGGCAAACCTGACAACGTGGATGGCGACAACTACTACGTTCGAGACGGAGTCATCGTGGTCCCAAAAGGTGCGGTTATTGCCGCCGGAACGTCCATATGAGCACCCATCCCCTTGCAGGCAAACCCCACCGAAAGACCTCCTTATTGACGTGAGCCGGCTCGAAGCAGCGTTCTACATAGGCGGGCTACCGAGTGAATCGATTTTTTTAGTGCCAGGAGTCAGGAGCCTGGCCTCTCTTTAAGTTCGCCGATGAAATCGAGGACGGACCGATGTATCTCCCCTTTTCTGTATAACGTTTCGAGGTCGGGCAGGTTTTTCTTGTACCTTTTGTAGACGGCCT
>DASTDH010000230.1:0-9207 GCA_035710445.1 Chthoniobacterales bacterium | reverse complement strand
GCTAAGAGTGGCGGCCAACTATCAGCGAACGGAATGAAACCAAAGATAATCGGTGATCAGTAATCGGTGAGGAGGTAATTGGTGATGGCCTAGGACGTTGGATAGATCGGCGTGGCAGGGCCTGGTCTCTCGGCGACCCGTCGACTTGTCCGCCGTGGCCTTCACCACGCTTCGGTTCGCAAAGGCAATCGTAGCGAGGGCGGAATCGACCGTGGCATGGAGAGCCGCTTTACATTACCCGCAGGGATCGACCGGGCATCTTGAACGAACCGTTTTGGGCTGCGCTTTATGCGGTGGAAAACCGCATTATATATGAACCGCGAGAGAACCGCTTCTACCACTATAGCGACAACGATGGCCTCTATCATCATGTCTCGGAACATCATCTCTTAAGACAGTTAGAAGAACGATTGCTAACGGCAGCCAGAAGCTGGTCTGGTTTCGCAAAGCTGCAGCTTTTCCGAGGAGCACGTCAGCTTAGTGGGATTGTTTCGCATCTAAAAGGTAGGGTCGAGCGAGAAGACGCCTTTGGCGTTAATCGTGATCTTATCCATGTGGCCAATGGCGTGCTTGACTTAAGCGGCGAAACTATTCAGCTGCGGCCGTTCTCGCCCGATCTGTTGGCCCGGCCTATTTCCTATGATCCTAAGGCAACCTGTCCACAGTTTGAGAGCGAACTGCTTATCCTGCTAGAGCCCGACGACAGAGAGTTGCTGCTAAAGTTCTTCGGTCAACTCTTGACCGAATATAATTCGATTCAGCGACTATTGGTCCTCGAAGGATTGCCGGAAACCGGAAAAAGCACGACGGCAGAGATTGCTAAACTCTTAGTCGGTACACGCAATTGTGCAGAGTTGCGCACCAAACATTTGGAAGGCCGTTTCGAAATCGGGAGGCTGTGGGGCCGCACGCTAGTGATCGGTGCGGACGTCCCGCCGTGGTTCCTCAATCAGGAAGGTTCTTATCGACTCAAGTCCATCGTGGGCGGTGACCTCCTGGATGCGGGGAAGAAGTCCAGCGCTGGAAGGACTCAAGAAATTGCGGGCCGATCTTAAAACATTTGGGGACATCAAACTAACGGAGGCGCAGAGAAAAAGAGTCAAATCGTTCCTTTGATGAGTCAGATCGGTTGCGGCTTTTCCTCAAACAGAGTGTGCAGACCAAGGACGGCTGGAATCTGACGACAACGGAGATCGTCGAACGATACGCCGTCTAATTGTTTCGAGCGTGGCTGGGCCATGTCTTCAACTATGGCGGAAAAGCAGCTGCCTGATTTGATGTTGGAACTTTTCAATGTGAGCAAATTACACAACATCGAACGGGAGGTACTCAAAGCTGGTGGTCAGTATGAGATCAAAGAGTTACGCGGATTCCGCGGAGTAACTTTCCGAGGAGAGAACAATGAAGACCCTTTCTAAAGCTGTCCAACAGTGTGAGAGCGTAGGAAATACCCGTCCCATCCGTCCCATGATCCGTGGGACGGATGGGACGCCTAAATTCACTATTGGGGCCGGAGGGGGGACAGATATTCAGGACGTTTCGTCTCACTCCGTGAGCGAATTGAGCGTTACGTCGATGCATGTCCAGAGGCGATATCCGGACAAGAGGGACATAAGGCCACCTTCAAGGTGGCAATCGCTCTGATCCGCGGCTTCGATTTGAGTGAAGCCCAGGCATTGGATTTTTTGCGTCGGTATAACCAACGCTGTAAGCCTCACTGGAGTGAGCGCGAACTCAAACACAAGCTCGCTGATGCGGCGCAAGTACGACCACAGAAAGGACAGAGGCTCAAGCCCCGTGGTTATCTACTTTAAGAGCCGCGGCGGCACCGCACTCGGCCTCGCCGGAGCGACGCAGCACCCTTGGTTTGGGCTGCCGATACACGCAAAATTCAAGACCCTGATTGTCCAGAATGAAAATGGCAGATTCCGCTTGAGACAGGAATTCGCAGAACTGGACGAAACCCTTTTGGATAACTACATCCGAATCTCACCACCACCACCCTATGGGCTTTGCTTTGGCTGGAGTGATTTTCGGGATCAGCTGGCGTTGCACATCGAGAGCTTTGCCACCGATGTCGTGCTGCTCGACCCATGGAACGCGGTGGCGAGAGACGAACGAGCTAAGGATTATCTTGAAACCTTCGATTTGGTACGATCGGTCATCCCCGCCGGTGATGCCGGCCCGGCGATTGTAATCATCGCGCATACTCGCAAGCCACAACCCGGAGAACGCGCGAGCGGGCGTGATTTGCTAAATCTGCTAGCAGGTTCGTATGTTCTCGGCTCAGTGCCGCGGACTGTCTTTGTCATGCAAAGCGCCAGCGACGATGTCGATGACCCGCGCGTCGTTTTGACCTGCTGTAAGAACAATGACGGGGAGTTGGGAGTGAGAACTGCATGGGTCCGTAAGAACGGGCTTTTCACGCCCGACACGGGTTTCAATTGGGAGGAGTGGGACTCCGTCGGAAAAGCTGCAAAACGCACTTTCGAAAAGGCATCGGAATCGTTGCAAGGAGCGACGGCGCAATTTCGAGGAAGAATTTGCTGTCAGCACTCGTCAAAAACGGAGCCCCAGTGAGAACTGCTTACCGTTGGATTTCTCAGGCAGAGGAGAAGCGTCTAATCAAGTTCTGCAAAGGAAGGGACGGTTATGTGCCGTCCTAGGTTCCGCCAAATTTCTGCCAGTTTTTGCCACGGCAGACAAATGGCAAAAACAGGTCGGCCCGGACGCTCTGAGCCGGTCAGCAAATTTCCACTTAGGACTGCGGCTTCTAACCCAAATTTTCCTGATCGCTAGTCGCGGTCCGAGCCAAATTCTCAATAGAAGGCAGCGTTTTAGAAAGCCAGGAGATGACCTCGTTCGACGGAACTTGGACGGAGACGTGCTGGCCTAACTGGACCTCCGGCCGCGCAAACATGTCGGGGTGCCTCCTTTCCAAAAGCCAGGCGGCAGCCTTCCAGTCTTTTAGGGCCGCTTGTTGGATCAGGGCTAAGTTGCGCTCGATCGCCTGGGCCTCGACGAACTCAATTTTTTGGGCGAAAAACGAGTCTTCCTCGCGCCAATCGTTGAACGTAGTGAACCCAAGTCCGGCGAGCTTGCAAGCCGCCTTTAGGGGAAGACCTTTCGCGATCGCCAATAAAAGGAGATTCTCCCGCTCTGGTGTCCTCTTGGTCGGGCGGCCACCAAGATGTCTTTCGCTCCCGTTGACGAGTTCCACGGGCGCTATCATATAGCCTTTTCTTAGGTTCGGAAACTTCGGAAAAGCTCCGGTGAATGTATCGGAGCTGCCTGGTTTCCCGAAGCCGCTGTTTGGACGGCGCATTCGCGGGCCGCCCGCTGCATGAGCAGCCCGCGCGATTCACCATCCAACTAGTCGTCCGCGGCACTCGTTGCCCGGACTTGCCTGACCTGATCTCATCGGCCGCTTATATTTTCACGCCCGAAGAAGTCTCGGCCGAGTCTCATTGCCGCTATGCGCGGTTGGGGAAAGAGTCTCCAAACATCGGGCTTCCGCTCTTGGACCTCAGCGCTTGCCGAACGCGGCCGCGTGGTCGCGCGCGAACTCGGCGATGCAGCGCGCCTCGATCCCTGTGAGGTCCTTCACCGCGGAGGTGACCTGGGATTCCCAGCCGCGCGAGTACGCCGTGAAGTAGTCGCGCAAGGCGACCTGATTGTAGCCATCGAGCCCCATCTTCGTGAGCGACTCGACCATCGCCGCCACCGGCACGGGCACGTACTTGACGGGCTTGCCGAGCGCCTCGCCCAGGCCGACGCCACCTGATCGATGCCGATCGCGGTCGGCCCGGTCAGCGTGTACGTCTTGCCTGCGTGCGGCGCAGGGTTCGCGAGGATCGCCGCGACGCTCGCCCCGATGTCGCGAACGTCGACCATCGGGAGCTTTGCGTCGCCGAGGGCGAAGTCGATCGTGCCCTGCTCGGCGACCGTCTGCGCGGCCATCATCAGGTTCTGCATGAAGAAGTGCGGCTTCACGACGGTGAACGAGAGGCCGCATCCGGCGATCTCCGCGTCCGAGAGGGCGTGCAGACGGCTGTTGAGGTTCGGCGCATCGTGGCCGCGCCGACCGCTGACATCCGCACCACGTGCTTCACCCCGCCAAGCCGCGCCGCCCAGAGCGCATTCGACGCCTGGATCGGTGCACTCGGCCCGGGCGGCGTGAGCAGCCACGCGACATCGACGCCCTCGAACGCCCCCTCGGCGGTGCGGAGGAGCGACAGATCGCCGGTACGCAGCTCGACGCCCTGGGCCGCGAGGTCCTTGGCCTTGGCCGGGTCGCGAATGAGACCGATCAAGCGATGGCCGGAGCCCTGCAGGGATCGGATCACGGCGGAGGTGACATTGCCGGTCGCACCGGTGAGAAGGATCGTGGACATGCCGACACCGTCGCTCCGCGGAGCGGTCTGCGCAATGACCCTCCGCGGAGCACATTGACCACCCGCTGGGACAATCGTCAGGACGGTGAACCGATCCAAAAAGGATGCGGCAGAGCAATCTCAGCCGCACAGTCCCCAAGAGCATACCTTTTCTGGAAATCTGATCTGGACAGGTCACGTGGCACTAAGGTGCTATAGCGTGACCATGCGCGGCGGGCGATAGCCCGCTCGAACTTAGCGGAAATGAATCGCGTAAATAACACCGACGGACCCGCGGCGAGCTTCGCCCGACTCATCAACAAGCTCGTGAACAATGAAGGCAAGTTGCTGCTCCCCGGCGGCCGCGGAGTGCAGCGGACAATCAGCAGGCGACTCAAACCTCTTGCTAACTGGGTAGCAACCTGCGTTTTGCTTTTCAGCCCGTGCATTTCGGTTCACGCAGGATTGCTAAAAGCGGATGTCGACTTCTCGAACTATGATACGCCGTTGTTCGAGCAGATCGTCAACCGCATCAAGGCGAAGGTTGCAGCACGGTTGGGAGAGGGCGTAAATACAGAGGACCGCTATTTTATTGTTCCGTTCGCTTTCCAAAAAAGGTGGAATAATCCGCAGTTTTCGCACTCGTTCATATCCGTGATACGCGTGCTCGGCGACGGCAAACAACCCAGCATCACTCCGGGACTCAGGCGAGGGCAATTCAAGAACCGAGATTTTGAAGCATTTACCATCAGCTGGGTGCCTCACGATTTTGGTACTAATCCGGTGTGCGTTTTCGATGGCTTCGGCAGCCGCATTTTTCCGACATGGAACAAATGTCCTATCGTCGTCGGGAGAAACTTCAGGTTGGATGAGACACTGAAGGTCGCGCTGAATGACGAAAGTTCCGTCGGCATCTGGGGACCCTACGAGATCAGGAAGGAAGCTTTTGATCTTGGCGTGAAACGGAAGCTGTTGCTCGACGGAGGAACTATCAAATATAAAGCCGATGACCGACTTACTCGTAAGGATCGAGTCGCGATCAATTGTTTCCATGCGATGGCGAACTTGGAAGAACTTTATCCTAACGGCGGATTTCTTGGGACGGGATTTAGGATGTGGGGCATCAATGGTACCGCACGAGTTCTGATCGAATACACCAAGGCGGTCCGGGACAAAGGCCTCCTCCTTGAACCGGTCGATATCAAGAAAGATCTCTACGGATTTGTATACGCCCCGGAGCGGAATAGCCGTGGCCTCTACGATCCCTTCCCGAACGCATCTGCGTACCACCAGTAGTTTTTGAAAGCTGGCGCTTCATAGCGCTAGCCGAAGAGTGCGAAGAAGCCAATGAGCAGCCCGGCGAGCGGCGCCTTGCGAACTCGTCGGTCGAACCAGGCGCCCGGTATTTCGGCCATTGGAAAAACTTGACGAGGACAATTCCTTAGCTGGTCTGCCTCCTAAGAAACTAAATCGATAGCTGATTCTAAAGGGGTGAGTTGGAAGCCGAATTCTTTTGCCCGTTTACTGAGGTTACGAAGGAGGCGGTCTTTGTACTTTTGTTCATAGTAGGCTTGACCTTGCTCAACGTAGGCCGCTCCGAACTTGAGCATGCGATAGAACAAGCGGGCGAGTTTGTGAGCCCCGGCGTTGATGGCTGTGGGTGCGCCCAGCCGAGCCTTGAGGCGGCGGATAAATGCCCCGATGGCGGTCTTGCTGGATATGATCATTACCGGGAACGAGTCATTTTCCAAATTATTTGGCGCCTCCTTTTCCACGCTGGTTGGCTATGATGCGCAGAACGAAAGACGCCGGTTGCGAATTGACTTCGGTCTGACTCGGCAAGTGACGCCAGTTCCTGCATTCATCGAGTACATCAAATACCGTGGAAAATTTCACCTCAAACAGCCCGGAAAATGACACCACGTTGTGATTTTCCAAATTACAAAGACAGGCACGATCTGGACTTGAGCGTCAGGAAGATTGACCGCCACACGTCAGAGGCTCATAACCGACACGAGATGCTTCGCTTCGCAAACAGTATCGAGCGTCACGCCTTAAGGGACACCCCTTTGCGCGCGCCAACGGACGAAGTGATGATTACAGACGAGGCTCTCTCTTTCAATCAAGGCGCGACCGGTCTTTTTTTGATTGTTAAGGTTTCTCTCTGTGTTGAATTCTCGAGTGCGCTCTTTAGCTCTCGAGGCGAGCTCTGTCTTTGACACCGATGTGGCCTCTAGAGAGAGGTCGGCTTATCTGAAAGCGTTCCAGCGCTGCATCGCATTTTTCGATCGAAAAGAACAGCATTGAGCCGATTTTGTAATACGGAATCTTTCGTGTCCGCATCAACGGGGGCTGGTTTGCCGTGAGGTTCAATACCGAGGCGGAACCGGAACTGCGCCGGGATCTGATGGAGAGACTGGAAGAGAACCGGGCAGTGATCCTGGAAACATTGCAAGGGGAAGCAGAAGCCGGGGAGGAGCAACCATGAGCTTCCGGAAGTACCGTGGCGGCCATTCCCAGGCCATCTTCGCGACATGTTTCTCGCAGCGCTCGACGCTTACCACGACTGGGAGGAAGGCGAGCCTGAACCGACCGTGGAACATCAGGTCAATTATGTGTCCAGCCAGATTCCAATTTCCCGCGCTTGCGGGCTACTCTGGAATTGTACCGACATCATCCCGAGCACCGATCGATACGTCCTGGAGAAGTGCGGCATCGAATTGAAAGCTCCACGAATACTGCCGGCAGCCGGCGATCTTTCACAACTTGCACGAGGGGTGTGTTGATTGGGGGACAGTACAAAATAATTCCATCGACCGCAGCATTGCGGACCGTTTCAGAACTTCCGGTCGCGCTGTATGGGAGAAGCATGGAAAGATGTGCAACTTAATCGCGCGTGGCGAGTGTTCAAACTTTCGCACCAATCACAAGGTCCTCAACGCGCTTCGTCGAGCAAGAGCTTATCCAGTGCGGCGGATATTCGCGGGGCGGCTGTAAGGCGGGCCCGCCATTCGCGCGGAATCGCGTCGACTCCGAGGTATGCGCCCAGCCAGGAACCAAGCATAGCCCCTCTTCCGGCATTGTCGCCGCCTGCTCGCAACGTCGCCAGAATAGCGGTCTCAAAATCGTTGCTGTGCTTTAGGAATGCATGAAGAGCGGAGGGGAAGCTTTGGGGCAATGGGCACGCTTGGCCGAATTCTAAGGTGGCTTCCGTCACTTCCTTCCCGGTTTCAGC
Source organism: Chthoniobacterales bacterium (assembly GCA_035710445.1). Classification (GTDB taxonomy): domain Bacteria; phylum Verrucomicrobiota; class Verrucomicrobiia; order Chthoniobacterales; family JAFAMB01; genus DASTDH01. Next base: position 1,599 of record DASTDH010000230.1, on the reverse strand, counting down.
GAGCACTTTCTGTGTTTGTTGGCGGAGCTCAGCGCTGAGATCCGGCGCCAGCGGGCCGACTCTCACCATCGCGTTTTCTAAGGCGTCGTATGGGTCGCGTCCAAGAAAAAGCTCCACCAGGAGCAGCCCGTGAAACTTCATGTAGCCAATTGCACGCGGGTTGTTCTGGCAGACGCGGGTCAGAGACTCGATTGTCGCCGGCAAGTTGGGGTCACGCCGATAACGGACGGCCAGTCCGGCCAGCCTGGACGCGGTAGCGGGCTCGGCGTCATCGGCTCCTTGCTGAAAGCCATAATCCCCTGGTGAATTTGATTCCCTGAAGCGTTTGTAATTTTTGAGCGTCCCCAGGGTCGCCCAGTCCAAGTAATCATGGTAATGAGAGGACCCAAATGTCTTGACAAAGCGGTCACCAAAAGCGCGAGGATCGAAGCCGCCATCTTCGGCAATTGATTCCAGCAGCACCAAGGCACCATCTCCGTAATGGGTTTGATCTCCCGGCTTCTTCGATTCATGGTAATCCCCAGCTGCTGGCGCCTCGAATCCAAATATGCCACTAGGGAATCTAGCGGAGAGTTCAGACAAATCGTAGATCCAGTGCGTGCCTAGAGCGGCCGCGTCTCCGACAAATTGACCCCACACCGCTCCCCGGAGTCGGTCTTCGGTAGTTACCTCCTTGGCTGAATCTTTCGCAATCATATTTAGCAAGTGACGTACAACACTCAACGTTACCAAATCGTTTTTATCGTCGATTACGTTGCCTCCGCTCTTCTGAAGGTTAATACGACCACTGATACCCAAGAAGTGATCCGAATTTTCGAGAAAGGGGTCAGTAGGACGTAATCGAAGTTGCTCAAGCTGTTCAAAGGCTCAACGCGCAAATCTACCGGGGGATTTCGACTCTTGATGCAACGCCGCAGGTCCTGAGCTAGCCTTATCCGTGCATCGGCGGCAGTGCGAGCAACGGAAAAGGCAGCGTGAAATCCAGCGGCACGAAAAACGTCTCGCGAGGGTCCCCTTGCTGGGTGCGGCGCGGGTACGTCTGGAGAGAATGGTCCTGAGCCTGACCGATCCGCCAGGACGCGCTCAGCCCGTTGATTATCTCGAGCCAGCCGGCAATCCCGGCATCTTCGGTCCCGATTCCGTGAGTTGGCGTGTGCTCAGCAATCCGGTGACCGTATTCATCGGCGGCGTCACCGCCGTTCTGTTCGAATTGGCTGAGCCGCGCGTGCGCTCCGGAGTGTGGGACCACACAGACTTTCGCCAAGACCCGGTGGCGCGCATGCGGCGAACCGGGCTCGCCGCGATGATTTTCACGTACGGCTCAAGTCGTGATGTCGAAGCGATGACCTCGAGAGTGCGCCGCATGCACGATCGAGTCAATGGGACTACACCCGCCGGTCAGCCATATCGAGCGAACGATCCCGAGCTTCTAACCTGGGTCTACGCGACAGCGGCCTACGGCTTCATGAACGCATATCTTCGCTACGTTAACCCGCGCCTTAACCGCGCCGAACACGACCGCTACTACGGCGAATCCGTCCATGCCTGCCGATACTATGGGGCTAACTGCACTCCCGCTTCGGTCGCGGAAGTCGAGCG
>DASTDH010000229.1:0-3371 GCA_035710445.1 Chthoniobacterales bacterium | reverse complement strand
AAATCCAGAGTTCGCACGCCAGCGCTAGGAGCACCCTCTGGTTTACCCCGAGTTTGCGAGTAAAGGAAACGGGTTGCTGATTCTCACTTGCCACTTCGGGCTGGCTCCATCGTTGATGTTATTAGGTTGGCGAGCACACTTGTTCTATGGGTAATCGCCAAAGTACGGTCGAACCGGGAACGACGTAACGCAGAGTAACAGCTTCAGGTCGAAGGTTGCAAGTTACAGGTTGAGGCGTTGGGTCGGCCCGTTTCAGCGTCCTGGCCGACCTCCTGATTCCGCAAAACTTACCGTCGGCGATCGGTTACTTGTCGGTGCCTTTCCATTCCCGGACGCCTATTTGTAACCCTTAAGGGCTTGCTTGTTCTATACCCTTTCCCTAACCTTGTTCTGCTATGGGCTTACTCGCTACCTTATTGGGAAAAATCCTCGGAAAAGGTACTCCGAGCACTCAGTCGACAGCCGCTAGCGGTGCACAACCACCTCTCGCCAGTGGCACACCTCCTCCAGTCGCAGCTGCTCCGACCAGCGGCACGGCCCCTGCACCTGTGGTAGACGTAACCGCGATTCTCGATGGCTTATCGTCAAAGAGTTCGGAAAAGCTGGATTGGCGTAATTCGATCGTCGATCTAATGAAGCTAGTGGGAATGGACAGCAGCTATTCGGCTCGTACAGAGCTAGCAAAAGAGCTGCATTACACCGGAAGCACCAGCGACTCTGCGGCGATGAACATTTGGCTCCACAAACAGGTGATCATGAAGATCGCGGAGAACGGCGGCAAAGTTCCTCAGGATTTGCTGAAGTCGTAAGCAGCACGGAATTCAGAAACTAGGAGCCAACAGCCAGAATCCGGGAGTCAATGTCCGGACTCTCGAGAGATTGTTTTTGTCTCGCAAGAGGACGGTGAGAACGCTTCAACGGGCTGAGCAGATGTCCTCACGGGCCACGCATTCCTGCCCGGCCGTAAGTGCTTGGGACAGGGATCGCCCGCTCCTATCCCTTCTGGATTCTAGCTCCTGGATTCCAGATTCTCTCTTCCAGCCTATCCCAACCGATAGACAATGCGCGCCTTATCGAGATCGTAAGGCGACATTTCCACTTTGACCCTGTCCCCTACAGTAAGGCGAATGAATCGTTTGCGCATCTTGCCAGAAATGTGAGCAAGAACAACGTGCCGATTTTCGAGCTCAACGCGGAACATCGTTCCGGGTAAGACACTAACAATTTTTCCTTCAGTAACAATCTGAGTTTCGGTTGGCATAATATCTTCTTTTGATCGACGCACGTGAGTCCAACCCACCTTGCGCATAATCGCGAAACGCCTGCCGGGTCATTTATTCCTTTGTTTCAACCGGCAAGGAAGGCCAGGTCATTGACCTCGCCCGACTAACACGAGGCTTAGGCCTCGACTACATTTTACATCGGGGGGGCCTTAGACTCGGCTAGATCGCGAAGATTGCAATGAGTTACTGAAAAAAAGGGAATAGAGGCGACAAGCCACCGGAAACGGTGAAGCTTAGGCGCAGCCGCAACCAAAGATGGCGACCGCATCGGCGGAGGGGCGTCTCGGCGTAAACTGGCAAGGATAAAGGGCGAATCAGCGAACACTGTTTTGTGTCATGACCCAAAAGCTATTTTCTGAACTCGGGTTGTCCGAGGTATTACTCAAAGCAGTCGATCGCCTCGGATACGAAAAGGCGGCGCCGATCCAGGCCGAAGCGATTCCATTAATTCTCGCCGGCCACGATATTATCGGCCAATCACAAACCGGCTCGGGCAAAACTGCCGCCTTCGCCATTCCCGCAATCGAGATGATCGACCTACAAACCCGTGGTGTCCAGGTTCTGATCCTTTGCCCGACTCGCGAACTGGCTGTACAAGTCGCGGAAGAGATTTACAAGCTCTCTGCCTTCAGGCGCAGCGTTCACTCGGTCCCGATCTACGGTGGACAGTCCTATGATCGGCAGATTCGCGCACTCAAGCAAGGCGTCCAAATCGTAATCGGCACTCCCGGAAGAATTCTCGATCATCTGTCACGCGGCACCTTGGTGTTAAGCGGCGTTCGGATGGTGGTGCTCGATGAGTCCGACGAGATGCTCGACATGGGGTTCCGCGATGATATCGAAGCAGTATTGCAATCGGTGCCGAAAGATCGGCAGTTCATTTGCTTCTCAGCAACAATGTCCAAGCCCATCCTGGAGCTGATTCGCAAGCATAGCTCAAATCCGCGAACGGTTAAGATCGAACACAAAGTTCTGACGGTGCCGACCGTCGAACAAGCATACTACGAAATTCGTGGTCGATCGAAAACCGAAGCGTTATCCCGCCTGATCGATCTTTATGATCTTAAGTTCGGCATCATCTTCTGTAATACCAAACGAATGGTCGACGAACTCACCGAAGAGATGATTGCTCGCGGATTTTCCGCGGATCGCATTCACGGCGATATGAGCCAAGCGCAGCGCGAAAAAGTGATGAGTCGATTTCGGTCGACTGCCATTGAATTTCTGGTGGCGACCGATGTCGCAGCCCGCGGGATCGACGTCGACAATGTCGAAGTAGTCTTCAATTACGACATCCCTTGGGACGAAGAAGATTACGTTCACCGCATCGGGCGCACGGGAAGAGCTGGCCGTTCCGGGCGCGCCTTTTCTTTGATCGCCGGGCGGGAAATCTACAAGCTCCAAAGCATCGAACGCTATACCCGGATGAAAATTCCGCGGCAGCAGGTGCCCTCGCTGGAGGAGGTTGAAGAAAAGCGAACGAATGTGTTTTTCGAGAAAATTAGAACCGCCTTGCAAAAGGGCGACTTTCAGAAGGAGACGCCGATCGTCGATCGTCTGTTGGAACAAGGATTTTCGTCAACAGACATCGCTTGCGCACTGGTCTACCAGTTGCGCAAAGAAGAAGCACCTCGTGCGGACGACTCTTTTGAAAAAGATAGGGAAAAACGCGTAGACTTTCGGTCGGCGGAACGACGCCCTCGCTACCGCGGATCCAAGCAGCGGCGGAGGTAATGCGTATCGCTGCGTGCGCGCGACCGCCAAATTGGGGTAGGGCGCATCCGTCCCGGACTGCCGAGTCGCGACACGGGGGTGAGGCCCTGAACTATCCCTTGAAATTTATTCGCGGGTAAGACTTTTAGGGTCCAATCGGGCAGATGGTACGCCGGCGGTTTCCATGGTCCGGGACGGAACGCCCTACCCCAATTTGGCCGCGCCGGAGCAACACCCCTACCGGCTGACCTCGTGATCGCTGGCAGAACGAGAAATGGTCGCCACGTTTCTCACCTCCGCCTCTCCCAACGGGATTCGTTCGAAAAAGAGCCAGAATGCAATCGCAACGAGGCAACCGACAATACCGCAACCGGT
>DASTDH010000228.1:0-6797 GCA_035710445.1 Chthoniobacterales bacterium | reverse complement strand
TCCAAGCCACCGATTCTCCATTCACATTCTCGTCCCAAACAGTATTTATCAGACCTAATGGGTAGGAGACAGCGTGGGAGAGCGCTTCGTAGTGTCCCGACGAATAGAGCCGTCCTACCTCAAAACCAGTCTCTGGGCTTGGATTGGGAGGGCGACTGACTACCCAAACATAGTCTTCGGTTAGCTGGCTCCGAACGAGCAGTTGAACTTTCCGGCCAGGCAAGCTCTTTGCGGTCAACTCAAAGGGCTCTAATTGATTCCGGCCCGGTACTAGCTTCCAAACCCGGTCAGAGCTGACAAACAGCATTTGTCCTTTCCACTGACAGGCCGGCGCTTGACCTGAAGGAACGCTTCGGCCTTGTGTGTCGACGAGTCGCTCGATACGAGCGTCGCGGAACAACGGCTGTGCGCCCTATTCAAGTGAACCCAATAAAAGCCATTACTTTCGGTGCACAGAAATAGGTCACCCTTTTCATCCTCGGTCAGTCCTCCAATATAGTAAGGAAGTTCTGAGAGTTGACCTTCGGAAGGCCATTGGCCGCCGGAGTTAGTAATGGACTCCAGGCCGGTTTTGGTACTGAGAAAAAGCCGTTTTGGATCAGTTCTCGAGGGAACGATCAGCGCTCCGGGCGATCCAATCGGCACCAGTCTGGAGCTTGCTGTGTCGAGGGAGTAAGCGCCCGTGTCGCTGATAGCAAACGCGTTCGGGCCGCCGATCGTTATCTCGAAGAAGCGGTCAGGCCGCTCTCCGAACCGCCGAAAGTGAGAGGGTACGGATGCATCTTGGCCCGCGCTTAGAACGTAGATGCCGTGTTGGGTCGCGGCATAGATTTTACCCTGATACCGGGTTACACCGGTGATAAAGCCCTTCGGCAATCCTAATTCGTGATCAAACTCGGTGTACCCGGCCGCAAACTGAATCCGGGTGATCTCCGTATCGGTGCCGACCCAAAGTCCTCCATCTCGATCTTCGCCACGTGCTTCAAAGCCGGCATCTGCCAAACCACTGTTGATCGTGAGGCTTTCGACCAGGTGCCCTTCCTGGTTGAGCAGGTATACGCCATTATTCTGCACTAAGACGGCTAGATACTGACCCAATATCCATTTTGCCCGGAATATACCTGCGCTTTTTATGAGTGAATCGATATCAGTCGGCCATGGTATTAGGGTTGCGCCAGTTTTCCGAAAGATTCCCAAGGATCTGACAATCAGCCCATCGTCGATCGGACAATCCACAATGGCTTCAACATCACCGGCATTGTTCGGAGGTGACTCCGCAATTTTGTTAAACCTGTCTCCGTCGAGTTCATAGATGGATCCGTTTCGGTCTCCTGCCCAGATTTTGCCGTGAACGACTGCCGCAGAGAATTTATTCATCGTGTCGCTTGGCCAAGGCTGCTTGGAAATATGTCCGTTATTCCAAGTTAGAAATCCTGTGTCGCCAGTGAAGTACAAATGGTCGCCGTTAACCAGGGTGCGGGAATTTACGCCAAGTGAGTCTTCGTAGACTTTAACCACCCGATATTCCCCATCGACTCTGGAAAGGTAACCGATCTGGGTACTGCTACTAAACCAGACCACCCCGCGACGATCAGCGGCGAACGATCTGATAAAACCGGTTCCGGGCGTTGGAATCGTTTCCCAATGATTACCATCGAACACCAAGATGGCATCTTCGCATCCAAACAGCATATGACCCTGAGGATCCTCCATGATCGCGAAAATTTGGCCCACCTCAGCACCATAGTCGTGAGCGCTGAAAGTTCGGAAAATCGGACGTCCAAATTCCCTGTCGATTCCAAGGACGACGCCAGCACTACTAATAAATAAAAGTAACCCGAACAACTTGGACATCTAAAACACCCGTTCCAGACTAGTCATTATTCGAGAACTGCCGGAGATCAAACCGGACACGCAAATTTCGCTGCAGTAATCTTCGCCGCTTGGACAACAATTGCGGCGATTGAGGCAAAAAACGGCTGATCACTCGGATGCGGCAGTTTATTCGCAAGAAGACCTCGAAGCGATTTACGCCTTCCTGAGCGCGATTCCTTCAGCGACCCCTGGTTCATGCGCGGGTCGCGACCAATCTGTCTTTATCACCATAAACAAGGATCGGTATCGTATTGTTGCTCCTTCTGAGAGCGGATTTCTGCGCGGTTTTGGAATCGACAAGCCACCCGCCTAAGCCCCCTTCGGGTCAGATGGTTGGACAACATGCTCGCCCTCGCGGCGCTTGCTCCAGAGCGAGTGATAGAGGTTGGCCCGACAAGTGTTCTTCGCGGATTCATCCAAATGATTGGTGTTCGGGTCGATGCCATCACCACGGTCTTTTTTTCTCGGCGTGTGCTAGGGCATTAGCTGAGTGGTCCGAGCAAGAAAAAAGTTTAGAGCGCTATGCGAGTTCCGCGCCCATAAGGAGGTCTGCTTTTGCAGCCTTGGATTTTGCGAGCTTTATCCAGTAGCTCTTGATCGCGATGCCGGTGGATGGTCCGACCACTGCGCAGCGGGTACAGAATGCTCGCGGCTTGCAGGCCAGGCAGGTGCCCTTGGCGGTAACGTATTCGGCGCCCTTGCTACCGGGAAGAAGAAGGTGTGTCGCCTATACTTCTAAACTGTGAATGGACGACCAGACCCCTATCGTGGGCTGGAGTTCCGTTATTCCATTTGAAGTCGTCGAGCCAGTAGATCCTCGAAAGCTTTGAGACCGCCTGCCGGCAGGTTCACTTGCGCAGCATTAATCTTGGACCGAACGCCTGCTGCCACACTACCTACTTACCCGCGGTCCCGCTTCAATGGCATATTGCCGGAGTCGGTGATTTCAACGGCGACGTTCAAGCTGATCTAGTGTGGGAGAACACTGTTATCGGCCAGCGCACGATCTGGTTTCTCAAAAACGGTTTCCTTTCCAGCAGTATATACTTACCCACCGTGGCGCTAGAGTGTCATATTGCTGGAACGGGCGACTTTAACGGCGACGGTAATGCGGATTTTAGTCTGGGAAAATACCGTTACCGGTCAGCGCACGATCTGGTTTCTTAAAAACGGTGTTCTTTCCGGCACTACCTACTTACCGACGCTTCCCGTTCGGTGGCACATCGGCAACCACTAAATGGGAGCAGGTGGCCGGGAGCTGAATGTGGTAGAGCTTCTGGTTCAGGGCACCGGTCGCGCTGGGAGCGACAAAATTGACAAGAGTAACCTCACCGATCAGCTTCTCGGAGCATTTGTCATTGGCCCCGCCTGATAGTACGTATCGATATGGCGACCTACATTATCCTGAGTCACATTGCCCCAGACGCGATTAAGGATCCTAAGGACCTAAAGGGTTTGGCCGAAATCGTAGAGAAAGAAATCAAACAAAAATGTCCCGGTGTTAAATGGACGGATAGTTTCGCAACGATGGGACGTTTTGACGTCGTCGACATCGTCGAAGCAGCCGATCCGAAAGAAGTGGAAAGAGCAGCAATGATCATCCGAGCAAAAGCTAATTGCTCCACGGAGACATTGTTAGCGACTCCCTGGGAGGAATTTCTCGCCGCTCTATAGGATGAGACAGAGGATCTACGAGAACGCGACCCAGACGGCGAAGACCGTGATGCTTGGCTCTTTCGCTGGAAGCGCCAGAACCGACCGTTGTGGACGACATTAAAGCCTGAGAAATATCAGGCGATGTCAGCCCATGTCCGCGCCAACGATTTTCCCGAGACGCCCTCCCGGTGGGAATCTCGTTCACTTTAATCCGACCGTTATCAAGATAATTGAGAGCGCGTTCGAACGAGTCAATCTGGGCAAATGAACCTTTGATCGTCAATTCCTTCCGGAATACGTCCGGAAACGGTGGCCTTCTCCGCTGCCACCACGAGATTAGCTGCAATAGGCGAGTGACCCCAAGAAGCTGCAGAAGTTTAGCTGAAGAGGTGCGAGGCGGACAATCCCATTCGCAGACACGCCCGCTGAGGTGGACCATCGCGAATCACCTGGCTGGCCAGACCCACCATAGCGCGCACCAGGGGGCGCATGGCGACACGCAACGGCTGAGCTTTCTCAAGCCTCAACAGTTCTCGTGCCCAGGACGGCAAGACGTCGATGGCTGCTTGAACCAGAAGGCGTTGCGCGGGTAATGCAGCGGCAGACAAGATTGGCACGTTCGATACCAGGTTCAGAAACTCCTCCAGAATCTCATGATTTCGTAGATTCGGCCGCATCTCCTCGATGTACCGCTCGACTTCCGCGACCGAAGCGGGAGTGCAGTTAGCCCCATAGTATCGGCTGGCATGGACGGATTCGCCGTAGTAGCGGTCGTGTTCGGCGCGGTTAAGGCGCGGGTTAACGTAGCGAAGATATGCGTTCATGAAGCCATAGGCCGCTGTCGCGTAGACCCAGGTTAGAAGCTCGGGATCGTTCGCTCGATATGGCTGACCGTCGGGTGTAGTCCCATTGACTCGATCGTGCATGCGGCGCACTCTCGAGGTCATCGCTTCGACATCACGACTTGAGCCGTACGTGAAAATCATCGCGGCGAGCCCGGTTCGGCGCATGCGCGCGATCGGGTCTTGGCGAAAGTCTGTGTGGTCCCACACTCCGGAGCGCACGCGCGGCTCAGCCAACTCGAACAGAACGGCGGTGACGCCGCCAATGAATACGGTCACTGGATTGCTGAGCACACGCCAACTCACGGAATCGGGACCGAAGATGCCGGGATTGCCGGCAGGCTCGAGATAATTAATGTGCTGAGCGCGTCCTGGCGGATCGGTCAGGCTCAGGACCATTCTCTCCAGACGTACCCGCGCCGCACCCAGAAAGGGGACCCGGTCGAGGCCCGAAATAGGGGCTGTGGTCGCGTGCTGGACTCGGGTCATCACAGATCTCCTCACTACACAGACGGTGCCACTAAAGATTTCTATATAATCTACCAAACGTCGTGCCGAATTTCATTTGTTGCCGCCGGCTACTGGTCTGACCTTGGGAGTATGCCGGACATCCACTCCCTCTCGATAAATACAATCCGGACTCTCTGCATGGATGCCGTCCAGCAGGCGAACTCCGGTCATCCAGGAACTCCCATGGCCATGGCACCGGTTGTATACGTGCTGTGGCAAGAGTTTCTGCGATTTGATCCTGAAGATCCGATCTGGCCAAATCGTGACAGATTCATCCTCTCGGCTGGCCATGCCTCCACATTATTATATTCCCTGCTGCACTTAGCAGGAGTGAAGGCGGTAAATCGAAAATATGAAACCCTGGGCGAGCTCGCAGTTCCGCTGGATGATCTGAAGAATTTCCGACAGCTCGAGAGTAAGTGCCCCGGACATCCTGAGTATCGTTGGACTTCCGGAGTTGAGACAACAACCGGACCCCTTGGTCAAGGGGTTGCAACGAGCGTGGGCATCGCGTTGGCCAGTAAATGGCTCGCTGAGCGATACAACCGGCCGAACTTTCCGATGTTCGATTACGACGTTTACGCCTTGGCAGGCGACGGGTGCATGATGGAGGGCATCAGCAGCGAGGCCGCATCGCTCGCGGGTCACTTGAGACTTTCGAATCTTTGCTGGATCTACGATAACAACCACATCACCATCGAGGGTAATACCAGTCTGGCTTTCTCTGAAGATGTGGCGGGACGTTTTCTCGCTTATGGCTGGAACGTTCAACGTGTATCAAACGCCAACGACCTCGATCTGCTACGGGAAGCTTTCGATCATTTCAAGAAGACAACCGACCGACCGACTTTAATCATCGTCGATAGCCATATCGCGTATGGCGCGCCAACCAAACAAGACACGAGCGCAGCTCATGGCGAACCGCTCGGTGAAGATGAGATCCGGGCGACAAAACGACGTTACAGCTGGCCCGAGGACTCTAAGTTCCTGGTTCCACCGGAAGTGCCTGAGGATTTCAAGGCCAAACTTGGACAGCGAGGCGGAGAATTGCGCGGTTATTGGATGAATTTGTTTGCCGCTTACGAGAAAGAGTTTCCGGAGCTGGCAGCCGAAACTCTCGCGATTCAACACCGTGAACCGCCGGAAGGCTGGGATGCGGCAATCCCGACATTCCCACCGGACGCGAAAGGAATCGCCAGCAGAGATTCTTCCGGCAAAGTATTGAATGCAATCGCCAAGAGGCATCCGTGGCTGATCGGTGGTTCTGCGGATCTTTCGCCATCGACGAAGACCCGACTTGCCTTTGAAGGTGCCGGTGAGATTAGTCGCGATTCGTTAGGGGCGAGAAATGTCCATTTTGGGGTTCGCGAGCACGCGATGGGGGCGATCCTGAACGGATTAGCACTCGCTAAGCTCAGAGTATTCGGCTCCGGATTTCTGATCTTCAGCGACTACGGAAGGGGTTCCTTGCGTCTTGCAGCGATCATGGAACTTCCGGTAATTTATATCTTTACTCATGACTCGATTGGGGTGGGTGAAGACGGTCCAACGCATCAACCTGTGGAGCATCTGCCCTCGTTGCGGGCGATTCCCGGTTTAACGGTAATTCGTCCGTGTGACGCGAACGAGGTAGCTGAGGCATGGCGCGTTATGATGGAGAAGAAATATGATCCCGTGGCACTCATTTTGAGTCGTCAAGCGCTCCCGACCTGGGATCGTTCAAAGTTCGCGCCGGCTTCGGGTCTTCGACAAGGCGCGTACGTTCTTTCGGATGCGACCGATGGGAAGCCAAACGTATTGCTTATTGCTACCGGGAGTGAGGTCTCGCTCTGTGTGGATGCGCAGGCGGCGCTGAAACAGCAGGGCGTAGAGGCGCGGGTCGTTAGCATGCCGTCCTGGGAATTGTTCGAACAA
>DASTDH010000227.1:0-9926 GCA_035710445.1 Chthoniobacterales bacterium | reverse complement strand
GCAAGGAAAAGCACCAGCCAACGATAGTAAGCGTATAATGGAATGCGCGTCCGCATAGGTTTAGCTCGCTCGCCCCTCCCGCAGCAAAAATCGTTTGTAACACGCCATTACCGCGACACAGATCACAAACAAGATGAGCGCAACGGCGCTGCCATAACCGAGGCGCATCCGTTTGATCCCGAATGTGTACAGGTACGACACCATTGAATGAGTGGAATTCAGAGGATCTCCACCGGTCAAAGGGATGATTAAGTCAAAAAGCTGAAAAGAGCCAAGAACGCTGAAGAATAAGGAAAGCAGGATAACCGGTTTCATCATCGGAAGTATGATGTGGCGAGTTACCTGCCAGCGATTAGCTCCATCGATATGAGCAGATTCAATGACATCGTTGGGCACGTTTTGCCGGCCCGCGATAAACAATGCGAGATGAAAACCGATATACTTCCAAACGACTACCAGCAGCACGGCAGCCATCGCCCAGCCGGGTAGGGCAAGCACGAACGGGGGCTGCCAGCCGAACCAGTGACCAATCGTCGCCACCAGCCCATATTCGCCATCATAAAGGTATTTCCAGATCAAACCGACAACGATCTCGGCTAAAATATATGGAATGAAAAAGATTGCGCGGAAAATCAGATTGCTGCGCCTGGCATCGGACACCATCAATGCGAGCGACAATGCTATCGGAATCTGAATTCCCGCCGACACGGCGACAACGAGGAGATTGTTGAAAAGTGAGTTCCGCAGGATCGGATCGTTGAACGCCCGCTCGAAGTTGGAAAATCCGACCCAATTATGAGGGGCTCCGTACCCGTTCCAATTGAAGAAAGCGTAGTACGCCGACTGCGAGACTGGCAGAACAACGAACAACGTAAAAACGAGCAGGGCAGGGGGTAAGAACAACAAAAGAGTCGGCCACGGGCCGGTGCGTAACGTCCGACCAAGTTTGGACCAGAACGAAGACACTTCTCTGGCGAGCTCCGGTCGTTCGGGCGACCCGCTCGGGGCTGAACCGACTTTTGCCTTCATCTCTTGCGGTAGGGACGCGCTCCTCCGCGTCAGCGCTAGGGATTGCGCTTTGCGCGTCCGCAATGGAATCGGACGCACAGGGAGCGCATCCCTATCGAAACCCGCTACATCTTATTCTGCGACCAGGAGTCCTGGATAGCTTTGACGGCTTGCTCAGGGGTAGCGCCTCCCGCAGCGACCGCTACCGCCTCGTCATTGAACACGCGACCGGTATCAGGCCCAAGAAGTTGGTCCATTGCGATGGCAATCCAGTCGGTCTTTTCCGCCTCTTGCGCGATTGCGTGCAAAAAAGGATCCTTAATCGCCTCGGCCGTACCCTTCACCATCGGTATAAAATAGCCACCGGCAGCCAGCTTCGTCTGAGTATCCTTTCCGAGCCAAACTTTGAAGAAATCAACCGTCTCTTTTGGTGCTTCTTTGGTCACCAACCATCCGTCGACGCTGGCAAAGATATCGTTGGCTTTGCCCTTTCCATCTTTGACTTCCGGAAGAAAGAACCATCCCATCTGATCGTTCGATAAGCCTTTTTTGGATGTGGAGTTCGCGCGGCCTTCGGTTAAATCCCAGGTACCCATCAGGTGAAATGCAGCTTTGCCATCATGGAAGAACCCGCCGGCATCTTGAAATTTCGCCGTCTGGTAGCCGTTTTGAAACGGCTGTAAATCGCAAAGTTCCTTATACAATTTCCAAGCCTGCAACACTCCCGGATCAGCCAAACCCGTCTTGCTATCCGGAGAAACTGCTGCTTCCAGGCCGCTCTTGCCCAACACTCGCATCATCAAAATAGCCGGATAGAAGTGAAGAGGCCATTTGTCGCCGCCGCCGACAGCGATCGGCGTCACGCCGGCCGCTTTGCACTTTTTCACTGCATCCAAAAGGTCGTCCCATTGCTTGATCTTAGTGGGATCAACCCCCGCCTTTTGACAAAGCTCCTTATTATACCAGAAGACTATCGGCGCCACATCGTTGGGCAATCCGTAAGACTTTCCGTCGACGACGAAATTCTGAACACCGGCTGGGTAGAACGATTCTTTAAACTCACCGGCGATCGCACTGGTGATATCCTGGCAAACACCTGACTGGACTTGCTCCTTCATCACGCCCCCGCCCCAACTATGAAACACGCTGGGCTTGTCCTTTGTCTGCAGGAGTGTTGGCAATTTCGCTTTGAAGGCCTCGTTCTCGAGGTAGTCGAATTGAACCTTGACGCCAGGATGGCTCTTTTCGAATTCGTCCGCCGCCGATCTCCAGATATCGCGAATGCCCTGGATAGATTGGATGTGCAGGACTTTGATTACCGTTTGGGCCGACGCGACCGCAGTGAAGGCCGCGAAAAATGTAAACCAGGAAACGATTCTCTTTTTCATTATTGTGGGGGATTAGCTTCGTTTTCCTTTCTGGTAGCTTTTCCTTGCTACCGCAGTAAAGGGAAACGCATCTGACTCGGCTTTTTTAAGCTGAAAGCAAGGGTAATTCAATGACCATCAGGCCCTAGCGTTTGCATTCAGATACTCCAAGCTGATTTGGATCGCGGTGAAGGGATCGCCCTCGCAAAAATCCTGTTCAACAACCAACCACTCGCAGCCGGAGGCCTTGCCTTGTTCGATGATGGTTGCGAAGTCGAGATTACCGCGACCCAGCTCGGCCATCTCCGGAATATTTTTCCGAGGATTGAATTTATAATCTTTGAGGTGAATCAGCGGTACTCGCCCCTTCAAATTTGCAATCCAGCGCGCCGGATCACCTCCGCCGAACTGGATCCAGTATGTGTCGATCTCAGCAAACAGCTTTGGCGCATTCGCGAAGATGTATTCAAGAATCACTTTTTCATCATGCTTGGCGAATTCCAGAGCATGATTGTGGTAGACCAGCCGCTGACCGGCGGCGGCGAATACCTCCGCGCTGTGTTCGAGCCGTTGAGCTAACCGATCGACCTCGGCGCCTTTCTGAAAATCAACTCCTGCCGGATAAGGATAAACCGCAAGGTCAGTGCCTAGTTCCACCAACTCCTCCGCCACTTTTTGCGGTTGATTGAGCAGCCGATCTCCAACTTCATGGATTGAACTGATTGCCAGCCCATGATCATCAGCAAGCTTCCGTAGATCCCGATTGGAGGCGAAATCCAGATGAACGAATTCAACCGCATCATAGCCGATCGCTTTGACTTTTTTCAGAGTTGTAGCCAAATCTTTCGCGCTGTCGCAGAAATCGCGAAGGGTGTAGAGCTGGAGGGCAACCTTGAAAAGTCTCATGACATCTAGTGCACTCAATCCGAAAAGACTGCAATGCGGATTGCGGAATGGGGATCGCGAAATTTATTCCTCGTTCCGCAATCCGCACTTCGCGTTTTCTTTCCTCCCTAGCTGAAATCCGGAATATGTGAAACTGGGCGCAAAGCCCGCGGCCGCTCACAACTGGAGTGGATCAGATACGCCTGTCCACTCCCAGCGGTCTCGACAATCGCCTCCATGACTTCGAGCACGTGAAATGCAAGCTCCGCCGACGCGCGATGGGGCTTGCCAGACCACAGTCCCGCCACCAGATCAGCTAACCCGATTCCGCGATAGTTCCCGTCGCTAAAGCCATGACTATGGCTGACGTCGACCCAGCGTCCGTTTTGGTTCAATCGAACCGAGCCCCCGAAATAGTTCGGATCGGGCAGTTGGAGCGTGCCCTCCGTTCCGTAAATTTCAATATATGGGTGATTGTACGCCGGGACATCAAAGCTAGCGACGAAGCTTAAAATCGGACCGCTGTGAAATTCAAGAATAGCCGACAGATAGCTGAGAACTGATACCGGAAAAGATGCCCCTTTGCGCGGACCACTTCCGATCGTCCGTTGAGGAAGAGTGGTTCGACCGGCCGACCACACCCGCTTGATCGGCCCAAGCAGGTTCACCAATGCAGTAAGATAGTAGGGTCCCATATCAAAAACCGGTCCCCCTCCTTTTTGGTAAAAAAATTCGGGATTCGGATGCCAGCTCTCCGGGCCGCCGCTCATGAAAAAAGCGGTTCCTCCGATCGGCGACCCAATCGCGCCTTCATCGAGCAGCTTACGGCCGGTCTGCTGTGCTCCACCCAGGAAGGTGTCGGGCGCACAACCAATCCGGACCCGGTTGGCCGCTGCGGTATTGACCAGGGCTTCAGCTTCGCCGGTTGAGATGCTCAGCGGTTTCTCAGAATAGACATGTTTCTGTGCTCGGAGAGCGGCCCCAGTGATTTCCGCATGATGCTGCGGAGTGGTTAGATTCAGAACAATATCGATCGCAGGATCGACCAAGATCGCTTCAGTGGTGACCGCAGCAATCCCAAATTCCCTCGTCCTCAATTCAGCTTGGGTTGGCTGAACGTCTGAACAGCAAGTGATTTTGAACTGCGGAAGTTTCGTTTTTAAGTATGCGGCGCTAATGACTCCGGCGCCCACAATCCCAACCTGCAACGGCTTTTCTGTTTGCATAAACAAGAGCTGCTTCAAGGAACCCCGAATTCAGTCGCGGTCCGCGGTGGCGGATCCTCCGTCGCCACAAAAATTTTAGAAGCCAAGCTCGGCGAACCGTGAACAGCAATCGCTCGATGGTCAACTGGAAATAGAGCGAAAAGTAGCCGCAGCCTGACCATGCCGAGCCTAGGTTGCCGCTGCTCACCTTCAGCAGCTGGAAGCTGCGGCTACTTTTTCCCACGGTATAATGAAACGATATGATTCCGACACGCGAAGAGGCTTGGAGTTTAGTCGCAGAATACACCACCAATGATTCGCTTCGACGCCATATGCTCGCTGCGGAGGCGGCTATGCGGGCTTATGCGGAGCGCTTTTCCGAGGATCCGGACGTCTGGGGAGTGGTTGGATTGCTGCACGATTTCGATTATGAACGATATCCGGATATTTCCGCCCAAGGACATCCGTCGATGGGCGCTGCTATCCTGCGAGAACGAGGAGTTGATGAAGAGATTGTGCAGGCAATTCTTTCGCACGCCCCGGAAATTACCGGTCGCCGACCTGAATCGAAACTGGAAAAATCGCTTTTTGCCGTCGATGAATTGACCGGTTTTATCGTCGCGGTCGCACTAGTACGACCCTCCAAACAGCTGGCCGATGTCGAGCTGAAGTCGGTAAAGAAAAAATGGAAAGACAAAGCATTCGCAGCGCCGGTTAATCGCGATGAGATCGCACACGCTGCGTCCGAGCTGGGGGTCCCTCTCGACGAGCATATTCAACTGGTCCTGGATGCGATGAAGGCCAATGCCAAAGAGTTTGGGCTGTGAGAAGCATCTCGCCCTAAGGCCTGAATGAATAGCAGATAGACAAAGCCTGTAACCGCCACCCGTCAACTAATGCCAAGAACCGGATGCGGTTGATACGGTTCTTCCAACGCTTCGATTTCCTCGGTATCCAATTTCACCTGCAGAGATTGGATGGCGTCGCCGAGGTGATGCTGCTTGGTTGCGCCGATGATAGGAGCGGTAATACCAGGCTTATGCAACATCCAGGCAAGTGCGATCTGCGCATTGGACACGCCACGTTTCTTCGCTAATGCCGTCACCCGGTCAACAATTGCAAAATCAGAATCCTGATAATAGAGACGGTGCGCGAAACTATCGGATTTAGCGCGAGTGGTGTCGCCCTTCTCCTCCGGGTTGCGATTGCCGGCGAGAAAGCCTCGGGCCAAGGGGCTCCAAGGAATGATCCCAATCTTTTCCTCGCGGCAGAGCGGAATCATTTCGCGTTCCTCCTCTCGATAAACCAGGTTGTAATGGTTCTGCATCGTCACGAAACGCGCGTAACCGTGCGCTTCGGCAGTGCAGAGGAATTTAGCAAACTCCCATGCGTACATGCTGGAAGCGCCGATATAGAGCGCCTTTCCCTGGTTTACCACCTCGGTTAACGCTTCCAAGGTTTCTTCGATCGGGGTGGTTTGATCAAAGCGATGAATCTGATACAAATCGACATAGTCGACCCCCAAACGCTGCAAGCTGGCATCGATCGCATGACGAACATGTTTTTTCGACGTGCCGCGTTCGTTGGAAGTGTTACCCATCGGATTATATACCTTCGTGGCAATGACCGTTTCTTCCCGACGCAATCCGAGCTTCTTCAGTGCGTGACCGGTTACTTCTTCACTCGCTCCATCGGAGTACATATCAGCAGTGTCGAAAAAGTTGATTCCTGATTCTACCGCCTGTTGGAAGAACGGGAACGAATGGTCTTCGTCCAGGACCCAATCCCGCCACTTGGGAGTCCCATAACTCATGCAGCCAAGGCAGATCCGAGAGACCTTTAATCCAGTGTTGCCTAGAGAAACGTAGTCCATGAGGGAAATAGCAGATAGCAGAAAGCAAATAGCAAATACCAATTGCGAATTCCCATTCCTCGATTCGCATTCAGCCTTTCTTTTCTCTACTCGATTCCCAAAATCGGGTGGGGCTGGTACGGTTCTTCCAACGCCCGAATCTCCTGCGGGCTCAATTTTACCTGCAGAGCTCTGATCGCCTCTTCCAGATGATGGGATTTGGTGGCACCAATAATTGGGGCGGTGATCCCGGGTTGGTGCAACATCCAGGCCAGCGCAATTTGGGCGTTGGATACGCCTCGTTTCTTGGCCAGCGCAGTCACTCGATCGACAATCGCAAAGTCGCAATCCTGGTAATAAAGGCGGTGCGCGAACTGATCGGACTTGGCCCGGGTGGTTTGCCCGGAGGTTTGGCCAGACCGATTGCCAGCCAGAAATCCTCTCGCTAGCGGGCTCCAGGGGTTGATCGCAATCTTTTCCTCACGGCAAAGCGGAATCATTTCGCGTTCCTCCTCGCGGTAGATCAAGTTGTAGTGGTTCTGCATTGCTACGAAACGCGTGTAGCCATGCGTTTCCGCCAGACAGAGAAATCGGGCGAACTCCCAGGCGTACATACTGGAAGCGCCGATGTAAAGTGCTTTGCCTTGGTTTACGACTTCCGTTAGCGCTGCTAACGTTTCTTCCATCGGAGTTGTCCGATCGTAACGATGGATCTGATACAAATCGACATAGTCGACCCCCAACCGTCGCAGGCTGCCATCGATGGCGTGACGAACGTGCTTCCTCGACGTGCCAAATTCGTTTGGAGTAGGCCCCGTCGGATAGTACAACTTGCTCGCAATCACGATTTCTTCGCGGCGCAATCCGAGCTTCTTCAGAGCCCGGCCAGCGACTTCTTCGCTCAGCCCGCCCGAGTACATATCGGCGGTATCGAAAAAATTAATTCCTCCTTCGACCGCTTGTTTAAAGAACGGAAACGACTGCTCTTCGTCCAGTATCCATTCCCGTCGTCGGGAAGAACCATAGCTCATACAGCCTAGGCAAAGGCGAGAAACCTTTAAACCGGTCTGGCCTAAAGCAAGATAATCCATGAAGGCAGAAATCTCTTGGCACCTGCTCGAATCTTCAAGCTTTCGACGAAGAAAGCACCAAATTCTCTGGTTTGGACGGCTCGATGAAAATTTTCTATTTGGATCCCCAATACCCTGACCTGGCGGTCGAAAACGAGATCCTTGCTGGCACCGATGTCGAATTGGTTCCCTGTGAGGTAGAGAACGAGGACGAGGTTATCGAGATCGCTCGGAGAGCTGATGCGCTGTTGACGGTCCAAGTCCCGATCAGCGCAAGAGTTGTGGGCGAACTCGCCCTTTGCAAGGTGATCGTCCGCTTCGGCGTTGGCTATGACATCATCGACGTCGATAGTTGCAAGCAGCGCGGCATTCGCGTCTGCAACATACCAGATTATGGCACCGAAGAGGTGGCCAACCACGCGGTTGCCCTTTGTCTGACCCTGCACCGGCAAATCCACTCGTATGATCGCAAGGTCAGAAAGGGAGAATGGGGCCACGAGCTTCCCTGGCCAATCCATCGCCTGAGTACTCTCCGGACGGGCGTTCTCGGTCTGGGCCGAATCGGCCGAACTTTCGCGAAACGTATTCAACCGTTTGTCAGTGAAGTTGTTGGATGCGATCCCGTTCTATCTCAGACCCAATTCGCAGACATTGGTGTGGGTTTTGCCACCGCACAGCAGATTTTTGAAACCTGTGACATTATTAGCCTGCATTTGCCGCTTTCCCCGGCCACCCATCATCTGATTAATGATGCGACAATCGCGCAGATGAAGCGAAAACCGATTTTAGTGAACGTTAGCCGCGGCGGTCTGGTGGATAGTGCGGCTCTAATTCGAGCGCTTCGAGCCGGTCAGATCTCCGCGGCGGGCATCGATGTATTTGAGGAGGAGCCCCAAGTTCCATCGGAATACTTGGCGCTGGAAAATATTGTATTAAGCCCTCATGTGGCCTGGTATTCCGAGGAAGCAAGCCTGGCTCTGCGCCGCAGCGCAATCGAGGAGATCCTTCGGGTATTGACCGGCCAATCTCCAAAGAATCCAGTCGACCGGTAAGCACTCCGCGAATTGCACCGATCACACCAATTCAATGTGATCGAGTGTTGGTTTCTCGACTTGGGACTTCCGGTTTCCGGCTTCTTGGTTCTGACGCTACCGTGCTGCAGCGATCACCCTGGCGATCCCTTTTTGATTGGAGGAAAGAGGCCCGATGTTCCACAAAATGAACCCTCCTTCCGGCCGCGGTTTGATCGAACGCTCAAGGCTAAGCTGGTGAGCGATCTCGCTCGCCGGCCAGCCATAGCCGGCCCCGAGTCGTTCCAAGGCGATACTGGGAAAAATCGGTATTTGGTGCGGATTGGCTTCGCTGCTACGCCACCATTGTAACAGCGCCGAATAGCTTTGTGCGCTGCCATCTCTCCAATAAAGTTGAGGGGACAGATAATCAACCCAACCCTCTTTCATCCATTTTACCGGATCGGCATAGAGGTCTCGATACTGGTCGAGTTCGGCATGTACGCTCGGAGGTGCTCCGACGGTATAAATTCCAAACGGGCTTACGCCGAAGAGCGCATGTGGTCGCCCTTCTTTGACGACCGCGTGCAAATTCTCGATCAGCAGATCCACGTTACGCCGACGCCAGTCATCAATGGCCAGCTGACCCCCACTCGCACGGTATCGTCCGTAAGTCGTACCGTCCGGAAATGTGCCACGTGGATGGCCTCGGCCTGGATACGGATAGAAATAATCGTCCAACACGACACCGGCGACCGCGTACCGGCTCACTAAGTCCTTGATGACGCGAGCCACATGTTGCCGAACGGCGGCGTCGCCTGGATCCATCCAAAGCGAGGAACTGACTCGTCGTACCGCGCTCTTGATTTGGTAAATTTCGTGACTGGTTGCGCACGCATTGCTCGCGTTAGCCACCGCTCGATACGGATTGATCCACGCGTGGATTGCTATATCGTGGCGCCTTCCCTCTTCGATAAACGTCGTGAGCGGATCGTAACCGGGGGATGCTCCCTGTGTTCCCGTAAGAAATCGGCTCCAAGGCTCGAGCGCAGATTCGTAGAGCGCATCTCCCTCAGGCCGCACCTGGATCATTAGAGCGTTTAAGCCGGCGTTAGCCGCCGAATCTACCAGTCGGCGGATTTGCTCCTTTTGCTCGGACGCGGATAGACCCGCGTGGGAAGGAAAATTGAGATTGTAGACCGATGCGACCCAAGCAGCCCGAAACTCGGCTCCTATAGTAAACTGAACGAGCGACAACGACAAAAATAGCCCGGAAAGAATTCCGCGAATGGAAAGCACGGGCTTATTTTATGATGGAGTGAACCCGATTTGCAATCCGGACGACTGGACCACGATGGCTTAGAGTCCGGCGTAAACGGGTTTATCGCTACAGCGGGATCTCCGCCGGACAATCCCGACTACCGGTAGTGGGTTGGCGATCATGCTGCGATAGAAGCGGTGCTGGGCTAAACAAAATCTTCAGCCGTCCCTGTGCCCAGCCGGAACGATAATCAAATTGATTCGCCACA
>DASTDH010000226.1:0-12254 GCA_035710445.1 Chthoniobacterales bacterium | reverse complement strand
GTGGCTCTCACGGATGAGTCAAACCCTTTCTTGCAAACGGCGGAAAGAGAGCTGTCGCTCACAATCGACCGGCTGGAAAAGCGGGTAGTTCAAGGCGTTACCATGGCCATCGCTGCGCGGTGATAATCAGTGATCGGTGATCGGAACCACCAAAGATTGATACGGCGACCCTGACTATTTGATTTTACCGATCACTGATTACTTCGCCTCCGGTGCTTCGAAAATCGCGTGATTCGGTCTATGTGCTCTGCTGCCAGCAACTGTTCAAGACCATCATAGCCCTCGGCGACCTGTGCATAGGAGTGAGCATCAGACGAGAGCGTGATCGGGATTCCCAGCGCAACTGCTCTCTTCAGAACTGCGACCGCCGGATATTGCTCGCCCACCTTCTTGCGCCAGCCGGCCGTGTTGATTTCGATGGCTAAATCCTTCTGTCGGATCAGTTCGAGTAACGGCTCAAAAGTAGCCGCCGCATCATAATTCTCCGGAAAAAGACCGTGGATTTTTACCAGATCGAGATGAGAGAGACAATCGATGTGTCCTCTTCGAAGCAACAAAGTAAGCTGTTCCAAGTATTCGGAAAAAGCTCGGTCCGCGCCTCTGTTCTTGATTTGTTGTCCTTGATCGGATCCATCAAACATTTTCTCCTCACCTGCAAAATAGTGAACTGACCCCAGAACCAGATCGAGTCGATCCCAGTTAGTCTCTACCCAGTTCAGCCCGCGTTTGCCAGTGACCGGGTCATTGTCCAGTTCGATTCCGATAAGTATATCGATGTCTGGATTCCGGTCGCGTAGCCGATCGATTGCATCGAAACCCACCCCTTCACAATATCGGTCATGATCGGTGAAAGCGATACTCTCAATGGCACGTTGCCGGCATCGATCGATCCACGGCTGGAGTGACTCGACCGTGTAAGGTTGCAAGGTATGAGCCTGCGGATGGGTGTGGTAGTCCACTTTGCAAATCATCAAGGATAATAGTGACCCTGCATTGATCACAAACCTAGTATGAATTTTCGAAACGTCCGCTATCGAAAGACCGGTTCGCCGGCGCTACCTTTGGTAGCGGCGACTGTCCGACCGGAGCCCGGCGACGTACTAGTCCCCTCACATATCACGGAGTGACCGGCTCGAACCGCCGAAAGACGCAGTCGCCTTCAGGTTGCTGCGATTGGCGCGCCGCGGACGATGCGTTGCGGCATACGCGAATCACACGATGGCGACTGCACATTTTGGTGCGCACCGTTTAGTTTCTTTCGCTCAAATCTCCAGACGGACCACGCCGTCAACTTTGGGTTGGACAGTCGCCGCTACCAAGATCGGATTTGCCAAATGAGCCTCTCCGTTACCGGCGTTCCCCCGCGTTCCCGGCAGACTGGACAACAGGCTTGTTTTGAAGCATAAGTCAGACGCGAACGGCACGAACAGATGAACGATGCGTTGTATAAGGCGACAGTTCTGGTTCTGAACCGGAACTGGCAAGCGATCGATGTTAAGACGCCTGCTCAAGCATTTTGCATGATGGCAAACGGAAACGCCACCGGCCTCGATATTCAGGGTGTTGGCGATATGCGTCCGGTTCGGTGGAGCGAATGGTTGGAATTGACGGTCCGGGAAGATGATAACTCGGTTCGGACGGTCCGCGGACTGGTCCGGATTCCGACCGTGCTGGTGTTGGCGCGTTACAACAAAGTGCCAAAACGCCGCCCGAAACTATCAACCAAGGGAATTTGGGAGCGGGATGGCGGACGATGCCAATACACCGGGAGGAAGCTGGTCCCGGCTGAAGGGAATATCGATCATGTGGTGCCACGATCGCGGGGCGGCCAAACTAGTTGGGAAAACTGCGTGCTGGCTGATAAGCGCATCAATAGCCTTAAAGGCAACCGGCTGCCCGAAGAGGTAGGTCTCGAACTGCAAAAGAAACCGCGACCTCCCCGCGAATTGCCCGTTACGTACTTTATCCGAAACGCGCATAACGTGCGGGATTGGGATCATTTTCTCACGCCGATCGATTAAAGTAACCGCACCTTCCCGGTGCGAACGATTTCAGGTCTGAGCACAGCACGTCCATTTCTTTGTTGGTCGTGCCAAGGCCGGGGACATGCGCGGAATGAGAACGTTCGTGTCTGGAAGGCGCGGCTACTTTAGGTTGCACTTCGACCTCCGTCGCAGCAAATTCCGCTTCCCATGACAGCCGAGATTTCGACGGTCTATGCACCTGCAACAGTTGAAGAAAAATGGTACAACATTTGGCTGCAACAAAACTGTTTTCAGGCGGGCGCCGAGTCGACCAAAGCCGGCTACTCCATCGTCATCCCGCCTCCAAACGTGACCGGTGTGCTCACCATGGGACATGTCTTGAACAACACCATTCAGGACATTCTCGCGCGCCGCGCCCGTATGCAGGGCAAGGAGGTCCTTTGGCTTCCCGGAACCGATCATGCCGGAATCGCGACTCAAACCGTGGTCGAAAGGCAACTGCGTAAGGAAGGCAAAACCCGTCACGACATTGGACGCGCCCAATTTGTAGCCCGGGTTTGGGAGTGGAAGGAACGCTATGGCGGAATCATTATCGCGCAGCTGAAGAAATTGGGCTGTTCCTGCGACTGGTCGCGAGAACGCTTCACCATGGATGAAGAGTATTCCCGCGATGTTCGCGCCGTCTTTGTGGATCTCTACAACAAAGGACTCATCTATCGCGGCAAACGGATGGTGAATTGGTGTCCGGCTTCGCTCACCGCGCTCTCTGATGAGGAGGTGATACCGACGGCGGTCTCCGGAATTTTGTATATCATGCGGTACGAGGTGGTCGAGGAACCGGGCACGTTTCTCCAGATCGCTACCACCCGCCCGGAGACGCTGATGGGTGATACCGCTGTCGCGGTAAACCCGAATGATGTGCGCTATCGCCATTTCGTCGGCAAACATTGTTGGCGTCCCTTTCCGCGGGTCCAGATACCGATCATCGGAGATGATGCGATTGATCCCGAGTTTGGTACCGGAGTGCTCAAAGTCACGCCCGCACACGACAAGACGGATTTTGAAATCGGACAACGTCACCACCTTGAAATTGTCGATGTTCTGAATCCGAACGGAACGCTCAATGCGTTGGCCGGCGAAGAATTTGTCGGTATGGACCGATTCGATGCCCGGAAACGCGCGGTTGAGAAGTTGCGCGAGCTCGGATTGCTCGTACGAGAGGAGCCGTATCAACACAACGTCGGATACAGCGAACGCGCTGGTGTTCCCATCGAGCCGAGACTGAGCGAGCAATGGTTCCTCCGGTACCCGCAGGTCGAACGAACTTTGGAAGCTGTCCGATCCGGGGAGATCCAGTTTCGGCCGGAGCGCTGGATCAAGAGCTTCGAACACTGGATCGCGAACATCCGCGATTGGTGCATCAGCCGGCAGCTTTGGTGGGGTCATCAGATCCCGGTCTGGTACCATAAAACCGACCCGAACCGCAGGTATGTTGGGATAGAACCGCCGGCTGACCCGGAGCATTGGGAACAGGATCCGGACGTTCTGGATACGTGGTTTTCTTCCTGGCTGTGGCCGTCTGCCACCATGTCGCTCGACCTGAGGAGGAAATTTTACCCGACCTACGATCTGGTTACCGCTCCCGATATAATTTTCCTGTGGGTTGCGCGGATGATCATGGCGGGTTTTGAGTTCCAGGGCCAGAAACCATTTAAGAATGTGTTTTTCACCGGGATAATTCGGGATCTGCAGGGGCGCAAAATGTCAAAGAGCCTGGGAAACTCGCCGGACCCACTTGACCTTATCTCGAAGTACGGCGCCGATGGACTCCGGTTTGGATTGATGCGAACTGCGCCGCACGGCCAAGATATTCGATTCGATGAAAAGCAGATCGAGGAAGGTCGGAATTTTGCCAATAAGCTGTGGAACGCTTCTCGGTTCCGCCAATTGCAGGGTCCGCGTGTGACGGCCAGACCGTCTTTGCCTCTCTCCCCCTACTCAACTCGTATTCTCGTCTTGTTGAACGCAGCCATTGATCGGATCGAGCGCGGCTACAGCGACTATCTTTTTACTGATGTGGCGCAAGCTATCTATGAGTTTTTCTGGAGCGACTTTTGCGACTGCTACCTCGAAGCGGCCAAGACTGAACTCCAAGACGAAAATCCTGAGATCAGATCCAGGTGTCTCTCGGTTTTGGACCATGTGCTCTCCGCAGTGCTTCGTTTGCTTCACCCACTTATGCCGCATATCACGGAAGAGTTGTGGCATCGATTGGAATATGGGTCAGGCAGCATTCAGTTTGCCGAACTTTCCGATCTCCGCACAGAGTTGAGCTTGGACTCTGCACAATCGGAATTTGCCGGCTCGGTCTATCAAGCGACCTCTCAAGTGCGCAATCTCCGCGCGGAATACCGGATCCCTTCGAACAAAAAGGTGAAGATAATTTTGCGTCCGGCGCTACCAGGCGATTTTGCAGTCTTTGCGAATCTAGCCGGAGCAGAGGAGCCACTTCGGGTCGATCCCGGACTCGAAGCTCCCCGAGGTGTGCCGATGGTTTTGACACCGATTGGCCAAGTCTTTCTTCCGTTGGAAGGATTGGTGGACGTGCAAGCCGAAAAAGAACGGCTAGCCAAAGAGATCGCGAAGCTGGAGAAAGAACTGGAGGCCGTCCAAAAGAAGCTGGCTAACGCTAATTTTGTCGATCGCGCTCCGGCGGCAGTGGTCGAAGAGCACCGGCAACGTGAGCGGGATTTCAACGGCCGGCTTGAACAGCTGAGAGAGCGGGCGGCGGGGCTGTAGTGAGCAGTCAGCAGTAAGTAGTGAGAGGTGGTTAGTACATCAAATAGCGGACTAGTTGATGGGGAACAGGAACACACATATCCTCGGGCGTTGACGCAATTTCCGGCGGCGACTGTCCCGCAAACGCCCCTGATTTGGCGCAATACAAAAATCGGTCCGGAGCTGCTCGCGTAATATCGCCTCAAAACGCAGTCGCCATCGGACGGTTCGCGAATTCCGCAAAGCATGGTTGATTAAGGAATGCTCGCGGCCTAGACCCAGCAACATCACGGCGACTGAGTTTTGAGGCCGCTCAGAACGAGTCGCTCCGTTCCGATCCTTCAACTTAACAACACCGGGTTGCTTCCGCGGGACAGTCGCCGCTAGCGAAGAATGCACCGAAACTAATCACCAGTCAGTGGTCGGCGCGTCCGTCCCCGACCGCCGAAACCGCGCCCCTTTCCAAAAAGTTTGGCCGTTGCCCAGAATATAGCACTATATTCCCGTGGGGTAGGGCCGTGAATTGGTAGGGCGGTCTCTCCGAGACCGCCGAATTTGAGGCCGATAGCTCACCTAACGAAGTAATGTCGCAGCATCTGGAAAAGATCTTAGCTCATGCCGAGAGGCAATTGGTTTCGCAAGGAAAAGAGCGCCTGCGGGAACAGCTAACCCTTTACAAGAAATTTCTAAAGCTCGAAGAGCATCGCCTCCGTTTAAAACACTATTCTGGTGCCGGCGGTCTGGAGGTAGTCCATGATCGCGCCACCTTGTTGGATGTGGTGCTTCGTCACCTGTTCGAGGGTGCGTTGGAACACTCTGAGTTTGTTGACAAGGTCCCGCCGATCGCTCTTTTGGCTATCGGCGGCTACGGACGCGGCGAACTGAACCCGTATAGCGATGTCGATATTCTTTTTCTGCATGACTCGGCGCGCGTTCCTGCCCATGTGACAGAGGTTATCGAACAGATCCTGTACATGCTCTGGGATGTCGGATTCAAAGTGGGGCATGCCACCAGGTCGATCGCGGAAGCGATCCGACTCGCAAATTCCGACGTCCTGACCAAAACCTCACTGTTGGAATCACGATATCTTTCCGGTAATCGAAGTCTCCATTCCAAGTTTCGTCGCGAATTTTTTGACCATTGTGTACGGGGCCAGGTGAGCAGCTATTTGCGATGGCGTCTGGCAAATCAAGAGGAACGGCATCGGAAATACGGAGGCTCCGTGTTTATGCAGGAACCGAACGTGAAAAATGGCTGCGGCGGACTGCGCGATTACCAAAATATGCAGTGGATCTGCTACTTTCGGGATGGCATCATGAGCACCGCCAAACTGGTTGAGCGCAAATACATTTCCGAGAGTGATCGCCGTGCTATCGACCGAGCTTACGATTTTCTGCAACGAGTTCGAACCGAGTTGCATTACACCAACGAGCGTCCATCGGACGTGTTGACGTTGTTCCTTCAAGGGCAAATTGCTAACCGGTTCAAGTATCCTCAGAAAAGCATCCTACGGCGCAGCGAAGCGTTTATGCGCGATTATTACCAATACGCTCGAACGATTTACCTGACGACTACGCACATCACGGAACGTTTTCTGTTGCCGGGGCAGCCAGACAAGGAGGCCCGTCCGGTCTTCGGGTTTCTAGCCAAGCGGAAGCTGAAGACCGAGCATTTCGACGGGTTTTACAGTCACGGAAACTTCATTTATTACGAAGATCGAGAGGTCTTTCACAAAGATCCGTTTCGATTGATGCGAGTGTTCCTCTACGCGCAGCAGCGAGAACTGGAACTGAGCCCGGAACTGGAGCAGATGATTCGGCGCCGGACTCGCCTAATGAATCGCACCTTTCAGTATGCGCGCGCCGCCCGAGAAACCTTCCAGGCCATTCTTTCCCGTAAGGGTCAGGTCGGGCGCATCTTGCGAATGATGCATGAGGTGGATTTTCTCGGGAGATACCTCCCTGAGTTTGGCGAGCTAACCTGTCTGGTCCAGCATGAATTCTTTCATCGTTACACCGCCGATGAGCATACTTTGGTTTGCCTCGAGAAACTCGATGAGCTGATCGATACCAACGACCCGAAGCTTGCCGACTACCAGGAGCTTTTCCGCAAGCTGGAAGATCCATTTATCCTTTATCTTGCGCTGCTGCTGCATGATACCGGGAAAGCTTCCGGCGGACGTCACCACTCCGAGGCCAGCGCGCTGAATGCCCAAAAAGTCGCAGCTCGCCTGCAGCTTTCGCCGGAACGTCGCAGCCGTCTGATCCTGTTAGTCGATCATCATCTCACTCTTTCCGAAATGGCACAGCGCCGAAACGTGGAGGACCCGGCGACCATCGCTGCCTTCGCTCGCAATTTACATACCCAAGCGAATATCGATGCCCTCATGTTGCTGACCTTGGCCGATGGGCAAGGTACTAGCGCTCAGAACTGGTCGGATTGGAAGGAATCGCTGGTTTGGCAGCTTTATCAGGCGGCTTCCAGCTATCTCCGCGACGAAAGTGAATTCTTCAAAAAACGCCGCATCGAAAGAGCGGATCTTCAAGCGACGGTTTCCAAACGGTTGGCTCGCGACTTCGGAGAGGAAATTGAAAGCCATTTCAACTCAGTGCCAGAACGCTATTTCCAAAGTCACGATGTCAATGAGATTGTTGGACACATCCGTCTTTTTCGCAGCTGGCTGGAGACACGATTTAAGAATTCCGAGGAAGCGCTGGCGCCTGCGGTTCGCTGGCACAGCAAACCAACCCAAGGTCACAGCGAGGTTTGGATCTGTACGTGGGATCGGGCGGCCCTAATGGCCAAGATCGCAGGCTCATTCGCGACCGCCTCGATCAATATTTTAAGCGCCGACGCTTATACGCGTACCGATAACTTAATGTTAGGTGTTTTCCGGGTCTGCGATGTTAACTTTGCACCGGTTACCCGAGAGCGTGACCAGCGAACTGTCGAGGAGATCTTGCGGCAAGCCTTACGTAGGGCCGAGTTCGATTTCTCTCCACTGCTGATCCACGCCCGCTCACGTTCTTCCTATCATCGACCGTTGGAAATGGATTTCCCAACCAAGCTGGTGATTTCGAACGAAGTGCACCCGACTTATACGGTAATCGATGTACAGACACCGGATCGGCTAGGACTGTTATATGATATTCTTTACTGCTTTTCCGGCCTGCGGGTGACGATTGCTCATTCGCGAGTCGCGACGGAAAAAGGGGCGGCGTTTGACAGTTTTTATATAACGGATTTCGAGGGTCGTAAGCTAGCCAGCGAGGCCACTTTAAGCCAATTGCGTTCTGCCCTCTTGAGAGCGGCGACCAATCAGTAGATTAAAATGCGGAGTGCGGAATGCGGAGTGCGAAATGATGTTAGGGCGATTTGTCTGGCAACACATCGTACGCTACGCGTTGCGGCATCGTTTTCTCGCGCTGATCAATGTATTGAGTGTAGCTCTGGGTGTCGCGGTCTATCTGGCCATCCAGATTACCAATTATAGCGCGGAGCAATCGTTTGCTGCGGGCGTGGATCTGGTCGCTGGTCGAGCCGATCTGGAAGCAAGGGGCGAAATCGATGATGCTCTCTTTCCTCGGTTGTCCGCTGTCGAGGGCGTCACTGCTGCCACTCCATTGGTGGAAGGCATCATTATCTTACCCGACTTTCCGGGAGAGTATCTCCATCTCATGGGCGTCGATCCACTGACCAATTCCGAATTCCGGAATTTCTCGAGTTTCAGCGGTGCCGGTCAAGACCGATGGTTTGGTGACGCGCACGCCATCACCATCTCGAAAGCGTTTGCCGACGCGCATGGTTTGAAGACGGGCGACGCGATTAAGGCGCAAACCGGAGAAGGGACGATCATTTTGAACGTCGCATTTCTGATCGATACCGGAAACGCAGATTCGCATTTCGCGTTCATGGATATCGGATGGGCACAAGAGCTTTTAAACAAGCCGGGAACTTTATCCGCCGTATTGTTTCGAGTGAAGGATCCCAGGGATCCTGGTGCGGTTACCTCTCGGGTTGCCCGCATCCTTCCAGTCAATGCCGTAATCGAGCCGCCGTCGAGTCGAAGCGCACAGGTCGCTAAGATGTTGGCTGGATTTCACCTCAACCTCACGGCGTTAAGTCTTGTTTCTCTGCTGGTCGGAGTTTTTCTGGTCTACAATACCATCAGTGCTTCGGTGGTCCGCCGACGGGAGGAGATCGGCATTCTTCGGTCTATCGGAGTCGCCCCTGCTCAGATCAGATGGCTGTTTTTGGGAGAGGCGCTCCTTTATGGCCTGATCGGCTCCCTGCTTGGAATTGTCGGCGGTTTGTTGGTGGCCCGCGGTTTGCTCCGGGCGGTCGCCACGACCATTTCGAACCTTTACGTGTTGACCAGCATCGAACACGCCTATTTGCCCTGGGTCCAGGTAACCCTCGTTTTTTTCCTTGGGCTCGCCGCGACTTTTTTGGGTGCATGGGTACCGGCGCAGTCTGCGGTTGGAGTTTCGCCATTACAGGCTCTGAATCTTGGTCTCCTCATTGAGCGAAGCGAGCGCCCTTCGGTCACCTGGATTGGTTGGAGCGCTGCGGCTGCTCTAACCGCTTTAGTGAGCGGAATTGCCGCAGTACGTGGCGGGATCCGAAATGCCGCGTTCCTCTGTGCTCTGAGCACACTATTTGCATTCTGTTTTCTTGCGCCATTTCTGACCTATTGGTTCGGCCGAAGCATCAGTCAGCTTTTTCGTGTTGCCCACCTCATTCATCTCGCCGCCCAGAATTTGGTGCGATCGCTCTTTCGCAACGCAGTCACCATTGCCGCTTTGGGATCAGTCACGGCGATGCTGGTCAGCGTTTCTATTATGATCTTTTCCTTCCGATCGACCGTCGACCATTGGATCAACCGGCGATTGACGGCGGATCTTTTCATTACCTTGACTCAGAACGAAATCGCCGGGTTTCAAGACTTTGTTTCCGCCGATCTACTCGCGTTTTTAGGGCGGCTGCCGTCGGTAGACACGGTGGATACATATCGGGACTTTGAAGTTGACTCGAACGGGAGCCGGGTAAGCCTCGGCATCGTTCAAGGCGCCGGTCGCAACCGTCCGCAATTTGTCGGGAATGCAGACACACAGAAACTGCGCCGCTGGCATGATGCCGACACCGTGATCGTCTCGGAGCCGCTCGCTCGGCGATTGAATCTTCAGGAAGGCCAAAGCTTGCCATTAACGACGCCGCTGGGGCCAAGGTCGTTTATCGTCGCCGGCATCTTTTACGATTACACTCGCGATTCCGGTCTCCTCCTGATGCAGCGAGCGAACTTTGAAAAGTATTGGCATGATCCCCGGGTTCATTCGATTGCCGTTTACCTCAAACCTGGTGCAACTCCACGAGAGGTGATTAACGAAATTCGGAACGGCTACCCTAGTGCCATGGCTTATTCGATTCGCTCCAATCGCGAATTAAAAGGAGATGTTGATCGGATTTTCGATCAAACGTTTGCCGTTACCTATCTGCTTCGTAGCATCGCCACGGCCGTGGCGATCGTTGGAATCACTTTAAATCTGTTTGTGCTGGTCAAAGAGCGGGAACGAGAACTGGCGATTCTGCGGGCGGTGGGGATGTCCATCTGGCAAATTGCCGGACTCGTCTTAGGCGAGGCATTCTTGCTCGCCACTTTGTCCATCGCCATCGGCATCGTTGCTGGATGCGCCCTGGCCTTTGTTCTGACCGAGGTGATTAACCGGACGTTCTTCGGCTGGACGATCCCGTTGCAAATTCCTTGGGAGCAGCTGGCCTCGATCCCGTTGGTGCTATTGCCGATTGCCCTGTTGGCTGGACTCGCCCCTGCGATTCAGGCTGGACGAATCGCCATTGCCCAGGCCATTCGAACATAACCACGGATTGACGCTCAGATTCTAAACCACGAATGGACACGAATAGACACGAAGAATTTAGCCTTTATTGGTGTCCATTCGCGTTCATTCGCGGTTATTTTTGCGGGAGAGGAGTGATCAACCATGAATGGACGCCAGGTATTTCAAACCACGAATCGACGCGAATCGACACGAATCTATAGCCGTTATTGGCGCCGATGTGCGGTTATTTCCTCGGGGCGTATATTTCCAAACCATGAATGGACGCCAGTGGATACGAAGATTTAGTCCTTTATTAGTGTCCATTCGTAGCTTGTCCACCGTAGCTTTTGTGGCGACATCTGTTGTCCCGGCCGCGAGGCGAAGGCGGATCTATTCGCGGTTTTTTGGAGTCTTCGTGGTTATTGCGCGTCAGCTTTTGGCTAAGCTCGGACTTTGTTTCGTCCTGTTGTCGCCAGATGTGTCCTTAGCGGCGGAGTTTGATCGCGATGGTTGGCGGTTGGTGCAGCCCGGTTATCACTTGGAGTTCCCTCGGGATCACGGGCCGCATTTCGACTATCAGACCGAGTGGTGGTACCTGACAGGAAATTTGCGATCTACCGACGGCCGCGAGTTCGGATATGAATTGACCTTCTTTCGATACGGTTATCGATCACCGAGCAGGCGTTCGCCTGTCCGATCGCGGTTTGTGATGGACGACATCAAGTTTGCGCATTTCACGATCACTGATATCGCTCAGAAGAAGTTTTACGCGTCACAACGAATAAGCCGAGGTGCTTACCATGACGCGGGATTCTTGTCCGGTTCCAAACTGGTTTGGATTTCCGACTGGGAGCTGGATCTCGATGCCGGGTTCAAAACCGCCGCTACCGACGGAGAACAAGCTATTCAACTCAGGCTTCAACCAGAAAAGCAACCGGTGCTCCAAGGTAAAGACGGCTTCAGCCAAAAGGCAGCCGGAGATGGGCACGCCTCTTATTATTATTCCATCAGCCGATTGGATACTAAAGGCACGCTTCGGGTGGGCGGAATAACTTATCAGGTAACCGGTTGGTCTTGGTTCGATCGTGAATGGGCCACTAACCAGCTCGCTCCCGACCAAGCGGGTTGGAATTGGTTTGCGCTCCAGCTTTCCGACGGAGCCGATCTGATGCTTTATCAGATGAGACTGAAGAACGGCGGGATCGACCCTTATTCGACCGGCAAACTGGTGGACGCTGCCGGTGCTGCAATCGACTTGGACGACTTTATCCTGGTACCGACCCAATATTGGACTAGCCCTTCCACCCATGCTCGATATCCGATTGGCTGGCATTTGTGGATTCCGCAGGCGCAGATTGATCTTGAGATCACCACGCCGGTTCCGAACCAGGAACTCAACCTGTCTGTGACCTATTGGGAAGGCGCCATCCGAGTGAACGGCACTCGCGCGGGCCACCCGGTTCATGGTGTAGGCTACCTGGAATTGACCGGATACGGAAGCGCAGCTCCTGGATCGGCCAACGGAATAGAAGAGCACGCAAATTCCGGTTGAGGCGTAGTCCAATCGCCACTAACCTTCCGCCTGCCAAACAGAGGCCGGCATAGCTCAGCTGGTAGAGCAGCTGATTTGTAATCAGCAGGTCATCGGTTCGA
>DASTDH010000225.1:0-5810 GCA_035710445.1 Chthoniobacterales bacterium | reverse complement strand
CGCAACCAGGAAGAAGTGGATTAGTCAACGAATCTTGACGCCCTATCCCCGGTCCATTTGTGTGCAGGCTACTACGGGTCAGAGATTCCCGCTCCCGCTTCTCCCAAAACCGGGTAGAAGTGGGGCACCCTCAGGTCAATTAATCGTTTCCTAGCCTGGACTGACGTGGGCCACCCGCCTGGGGGTATATTCCGGGCTGACAGGAGACGTGGGCCACCAGCCACGTATAGGGCTAAATTACCTGCGGTGGGCAATCCAGTAGACGCTCAATATGTTGTACACCACGAGAGAGGCCACGAGGAAAAGCGGCGAGGCATGCCGCCATCTAGCCTCTCGCGTGCTGCCGACTGCAGCGACAGTGATAGAGGCACACGCCAGCACAATCAGCCCGGCCCGCTCGAGGACTACAGGGGAATAAAAAGCACTCTTTCCAGCGAGCCATTCGAAAGCGCAACGCCAGTCCAAGCCTAGACCGATGAAAAGCCAAGATAGCTGAAGCCACAAAGGCCTCCTTGCTTGCGCCGTGTACGAGCTCTCCGCAGCCTCCTGGCCTTGCCCCCTTGGCGATTCATCCTGGTCCCGCGTCTCAAGTCTTTGCAATGTAGCCGCCTCTCGCGCTCTTCATGTGCCTTCCTTTGCAGGCTGGCTGGCCCACCTTTTCCCTAGTTTCTTTTGGATCATACCAACTGAGGCTGCCCCACCCTTCGCGGTTTTCGAAGGGTGGGCTACAACAGATGTTCACTTATCACAAGACCATCTCGGAGTCCTCGTTATACCTTTCTCCTCGACGCCTTCGCCGCAAGAATAATACGGGCCACCTGCATTTCATCACAACCAGCTGTTTCCGGCGGCGGTCATTCTTCGCAACCGCTCGAAGGCGAGATCTAGTCCTCGAAATCTTCGAGCAAGTACGCCGCCATCATAACTTCCTCGTCGTCGGATACGTGGTCATGCCCGAGCATATCCACCTCCCCATCGGCGAGCCTGAACGCGGCAACATCTCGACTGTCATGCAGGTCCTCACTCGAAACCTGATTCCTGTATTCCCCACCCTTCGAAAACCGCGAAGGGTGGGGCAGCCTCAGTTAAGTAGGATTCCGGGGGGAATGAGATGAAAAGGGTGGGCCAGCCAGCCCTCCCACTTCTCCCAAAACCGGGGAGAAGTGGGGCACCCTAGAAGTCATTCGACTCCTTTCGGCTCTCGCCGTCAGCGCTCAGGGCAGGCTCGGTCGACTGGTGAGGTGAGAGTCAAAGGCCCCACCCTGTCGCAAGAGGCGCGACAAGGGTGGGGCAACCTCAAGGTCAAAATAGGAGTATATGGATCAGCCAGCTTTATTACGAAGGGCGGGATAGGATGGGGCACGCAGATGAGCCCGAGGCGTCGGGGCAGGCCCAGGAAGAATCGGAGGCGTCCTTCATCAGTTCCCAGGCTTCGCGATATTTTTCGAGGCGCATCTTTTTGGCGGGGCGATGCGGATAGAAGCGCAGCATGGGCGCGGGCATGCACGCACAGACGGGGAGAACGTACCAGAGATCGAGCGGGACGATGTGGGCGACGAGGAAGTCGATGTCGCTGAGGGCGTAAACGGCGCGGCTTTTGCCGGCGGTGTAAGTCGCGCGAGTTTCGTAAGCACCGGCGCGAAGGGAATCGGTGGCTTTGACCTGAACGCGGAGAAGGCGGTGTCCGTTGTCGAGGATGAAGTCGTAGCGCTCGGAGTCTCCCCAGGGCTTGGCGACGCCGAAGCCGAGCTCGGCGGCTTTGGATAGGAAGGCAGCCTCGGAGCGTTCTCCGGCGCGTTTGGTGTTTGTCAGGTGAGGCAGTCGTTTCTTTGGCATGGGCTCCCCAAAAATTAAAAAAGCGCAGCTATAGCTGCGCCACAATTATTATCTCTAAGTTATAGTATGACACCGCGGGAGGGGTAAATGGGACATGCCTCCAACATTTATATCTGACGAGTTATGAGGAGCTTAGGCGCAAACAGTGTGGCGAAGGGGCTTGACAAGATTTCAGCACTTCTCACCAAAACCGGGGAGAAGTGGGGCACACGCTGTTTATTGCCAGAAAGCAATCAAGTGTATCGGCGACGGGTAGGTGGGACAGCCGAATCATACGGCGAGCTTTTCGAGACCACACCGGGCACTTTATCTTTCTTATATGCCACCATTCATCTTCCGGGCCGAACAAGTCGTCCCGCGTCCTCTCGAGGAAGTGTTTGATTTTTTCTCGCGCGCGGAGAACCTGCAGCAGCTGACCCCGCCGTGGCTCCATTTCCGCATTCTGAGTGTGGCCCCGCAGCCCGTCAGGCGCGGAACGCTCATTCGATATTCCCTGCGCTGGCGGATTTTTCCCATCCGCTGGACAACGGAGATTATCGAATGGGACCCGCCGCACCGCTTCGTCGATGTGCAACTCAAGGGGCCATACAAGCTGTGGCATCACGAGCATCGTTTCATCGCGGAAACGAATGCCACGCGCATTCAGGACGAGGTGCAGTATCTGCTGCCCTTCGGATTGATTGGACGCGTGGCGCATAGCCTCAAGGTGCGGCGGGACGTCGAGAGCATCTTTGAATACAGGAAGAAGGCCGTGGCGGAGAGGTTCGGGGCGTAGGCTAAAACCGTGGCCCGCATGCTTCCGCCCTGCAGCGGCTGGAGACACCCTCGATTCCACCTAGCTCAGCGGTTTGCCAATCTCCCAATGATGGCCAAAGGGGTCGGCCATGCGTCCGACGCGCCATCCATATTCCTGGTCGGCAACTGGCCAGACTTGGGTTGCGCCCGCGTCCAGGGCGCGTTTGAAGAGTGCGTCGGGATCGTCCACCACCATCACCATGCGGACAGTGCCGCCGCCCAGCGATTCCGGGCTGAAATTCTTGTGCTCAGAAGACTCATCTGCGACCCAGAACTCGGCCTCGCCGACCGCGAGTTGCGCAACGACAGATCCATCGTCACCATCGAGACGAAACAATTCGCGCGCGCCAAAAGCTTTCTTGTAAAACTCTACCGCCTGGCCACCGCGACGGACCGAGAGCATGGGAGAAATGGAGCTCTTCGAAGCCATGCGCGAATGATAGCACCGGTTTTTGCCGGGGCTCGTTCGCGGGCAAGAGCGCATGGGACCCGT
Organism: Chthoniobacterales bacterium; assembly: GCA_035710445.1. GTDB lineage: Bacteria > Verrucomicrobiota > Verrucomicrobiia > Chthoniobacterales > JAFAMB01 > DASTDH01. Next base: position 2,686 of record DASTDH010000225.1, on the reverse strand, counting down.
GGTTCACCTCACCTAGGAGAGGTTGGGCCAATTTCTTGTCAAGCCCCTTCGCGCCCCATTTTTCGACCAACCTGCTGATTACAACCGAAATATAAATTTGCAAACCGTGTCCCATTCCCCTTAGGCCATGTGCTATTGTGAAAATAGCTAGTAGATATACAGAAGGCGCAGCTCAATAGCTGTGCCTTTTTCCATTTCGGGAGAATCCGTGAACAAATCCGCCAGCCGCCTTCCCACCAAACGCCGAGGAGAGGTCGCCGAAGCCGCCTTTCTCCACAAGGCCGCCTCTCTCGGCTTCTCCGTCGCCAAACCCTGGGGCGACAGCGACCGCTACGATTTCATCCTCGACAACGGCCGCCGCTACTTTCGCGTGCAGGTTAAAACTGCTTCTTGCGTCGGCACCGGCGCATTCAGCATCCACGCCTGTGGCAGTGAGCCCAGCCGAATTTACACGCCAGATGAAATCGACTTCCTGGTGGCCTACGTCGTCTCTGAAAACCTGTGGTACGTGCTTCCAGTCCGTCTATTCGAAAAAGTCCGCCACGTAAAATTCTTTCCCTTCAGAAAACAGCCTCTTTCCCGTTACGAAAAATATCGCGAAGCCTGGTGTCTGATGGCTTGTCCCGAAGACGGCAAATGCCGAGATGAAATCGACCTTCCCCGCTGCTGCCACGGAGAAGCCGGAGAAGGGAACTCCTGCCCGAAAACGATCACATCCATGGGAAGAAGAATGCCAGCGGGATCGCAACCGCCAGAATGACTGCAGCAAACAGCAGAACGCCGAGAAACCCCCAGAGCAATGCTCCCCAGCCGTTCGCGGGCAGAATGCTCGGATTGGCCGTCTGCCAAATCTCGAACTCATCCTCCTGTAACCGCGGATACACCGAATAGAATGTGATTTCCGCAATTAGGCCAAAAAGTCTGCCGAGAGCGTCGGGCAGGAGAACAAGAATGAAGGCGAGCACCGCAGCGACCGCGAGAGTCCAGCGCAGCACTTGTTTAGCTCTCAGTGGATGACCTGTGCGGCGCAAGCTGACCACCGAAACTAGCGCACCCGCGATCGGACCAAAGAAGAAAGCAATTCGGCCCGCTACCTTCGGATGGAACGGTGCTTTAAGCATCTCCGCTGGCAGGACTGGGCCGATTGGAGTGTAGTCTTTGCCCGGCTCAATTGCGCTGGAACCCATGTCGCACCTACGCAAAATTGCGGAGAAAGTTAACAGGAAACTGGTCGCATGTGCAAGCAAGAATTAGCGGTACATGCGAAGCAATTTTTTGGGAGGAGCGATTTCAACCGTGCCGAAACCGTTCCTTTGCCTTGTCATTCCGACCGGAGCAGGATCACCTGCTCGTAGGTGATCCTGCAGAGTGGAGGAAACTGCTTCTCGCGGGGTAATTGGCCTCGCAAAATGTCTCTTTCCGAAGTTGAGGCGTTTAGTGGGCGTGTGAGCCCGCGGCCGAACGGGGTCCTCAGCTGGGTGCCCGATGTCTCGCGCTTTTCGAGACATGGGAGCCACGAACTCCTGCACGAGACGGTTCCGGGTTCTGATTCAAAAGATGAAGCGGCTATTCACTTGAACAGTCCCAGTCTCGCATGTCTTGACGACCAGGTCGGTTCCCACTTCTCGAAAGGCACTAAGAAGTGGGCCACCCGTCATAAGCTCACGTAGTGAGTGCAACGTGGGCAGCCCTCCCCGTTCTATGCCCCTTTGTTCCGAATTTGTAACAAAAAAGGGGCGAACTAGGGCCGCGCCGTCAATGGTGGTATAAAGTTCGTTCATTGGGAATTGACCGCTTGTGGCGAGTCGGTATCTTGTACGTGCAGAGGTCCACCCGATCATGCGACCGGTAATAAGGAACAAAGTCTGTGAACCTACGACAGCAACTAATCAAGGATCGAACTGAATCACTGACCGGGAGCTTAGGCCTCGCGCCGAACGTGGCGTTTCTCCGTCTTGCGCACTCAATAATTACTGGGCAAAGCATGCATGCATTTGATCCCGCCGATCTGGTGGATGGTGGTCAAGACAAGCAGATCGATACGATAACGATTGATCAAGACGATGAAGAAGCGTCCATATACATCCTGTCGGTTAAGAGCACCGACACGTTCTCTTCGAATGCAATCATCCAAATGCGAAACGGACTCGACTGGGTGTTTAATAAGCCCAAAGCGGATGTGCAGACCCTTGCGAACACCAGATTCAAAGATCGGGTGAACGACTTGCGATCGGTCCTTAACGGTCTGGGCTATTCGAACGTGGACATCAGAGTTGCGTTCGTATGTAACGGGCTCTCCTCAGAAATCTCTGAAGAGTTTAAACAAGAACAAAAGCACATACTCGACCAGTACGCGAACGGCACCTTCGCTTCATTTTCAGTTGATCCGTGGGGAGCGGATGAACTAATAAATCGAATTAACGCGCTAGAAAAGCGGAACAAGAAAATCGACGCAGAGGTCGCGATTCGCTATGACGCAAATAACCCCTCTCTGATCAAGTATCACGCTGAAGGACTGAAAGGTTTGGTTTGCGTACCAGCGCGAAGGAAATCGCGAAAATTGTACTCGACGATGCAACGGGCGCCGTGTTCGACTCTAACATCCGACGATTTTTGGGCACTCGGGGTGCGGTCAACTCCGACATTATGCGCACCTGTGGCGACACCTCGGTTAGCCACCAGTTCT